>NZ_JZEY01000054.1:0-305580 GCF_000969445.1 Devosia chinhatensis
CCTCCCGCCCGCCCAGGGCCGGGTCGATCAGCGTGGGATCGAGCACGTCATAGCCATGGGTCGATGCTGCCGGAGCCAGAAAGATCGGCGATAGATAAAGGTGCGATATGGCCAGACCGGCCAGATAATCGAGCTGGGCTTCGACATGGGCGAAGGTGACCCCGTCTCGCAGCTGGATGCGATAGGTCGAAGTGGGAATGGGCTGGATCACTTGGGGAGGTCCTGAACGCGGCTTTATGCCATAACTCCCCTAATGGCGCGGACAAGGGGTGGTTCCACCAGCCCTCGCACGGCAGCCGCAAGCCGCCATCCCCGTTGACTTGGCGGTCGCCCCGGCTATGGTCCGCCCGAACCATTTGCTCGCGCAGGACGGACCATGTCGCATACCCAGCTCGCCCAGATCATCGATGCCGCTTTCGAGAACCGCGGCGAGATCAACTTTGCCACCAAAGGCGAGGTGCGCGATGCGGTCGATACGGCGCTGGCCATGCTCGACAAGGGCGAGGCGCGGGTGGCCGAGAAAGTCGAAGGCAGCTGGCAGGTCAATCAATGGCTCAAGAAGGCGGTGCTGCTGTCCTTCCGCCTCAACGACAACCAGATGATCTCCGGCGGCCCCGGCGGGTCTTCCTTCTGGGATAAGGTGCCCACCAAGTTCGAGGGCTGGAGCGAGAACCATTTCCGCCAGGCCGGCTTCCGCGCCGTGCCCGGAGCGATCGTGCGACACTCGGCCCATATCGGCAAGGGCGTCATCCTTATGCCCAGCTTCGTCAATCTGGGCGCCTATGTCGATGAAGGCACCATGGTCGACACCTGGGTTACCGTCGGCTCCTGCGCCCAGATCGGTCGCAACGTGCACATTTCGGGCGGTGTCGGCATTGGTGGCGTGCTGGAGCCGCTCCAGGCCGGGCCCGTGATCATCGAGGACAATTGCTTTATCGGCGCGCGCTCGGAGATCGTCGAGGGCGTTGTGGTGGGCGAGGGCGCGGTGATCTCGATGGGCGTCTTCATCGGCGCCTCTACCAAGATCGTCGACCGTGCCACGGGCGAAATCCATATCGGCAAGGTGCCGCCCTATTCGGTCGTGGTATCGGGCAGCCTGCCCGGAAAGCCGCTGCCCGATGGCACGCCCGGCCCGAACCTGTACTGCGCCGTCATCGTCAAGACCGTGGACGCCCAGACGCGCTCCAAGACCGGTATCAACGACCTTCTGCGCGACTAGGAGACGAGCGTGGCCATCGATCCGCAAGCCCTGCTCGAACGGCTCATTGCCTGTCCGTCGGTGACGCCGCAAGAGGCTGGGGCGCTGGACCTGCTCGAGCGTGAATTGTCCGCATCGGGCTTTGCGGTCACGCGGCTGCGCTTTGAGGGCGACAATTCCTATCCGGTCGACAATCTCTTCGCCACGCGCGGAAAGACCGGGCGTCGCTTGCTTTTTGCCGGTCATACCGACGTGGTTCCCCCCGGCGACCGGGCGCACTGGACCAGCGATCCCTTCATCCCGCGCGTGGCCGAGGGCAGGCTCTATGGCCGGGGTGCTGCAGACATGAAGTCCGGTATTGCCGCCTTCATTGCTGCCTGCTCGGCCCTGCCGCAGGATGCCGGCATCATCCAGCTGGCTATCACCAATGACGAAGAGGCCGATGCGATCAACGGCACGGACAAGCTCGTCGGCTGGATGGTCGAAAACGGCCATGGCTTCGATTTCGCAATTGTCGGGGAACCCAGTTCCACCGAGATCGTGGGCGACAGCATCAAGATCGGCCGGCGCGGGTCTTTTTCCGGCAAACTGACCGTGACGGGCACGCAGGGTCATGTCGCCTATCCGCACAAGGCCAACAACCCCCTGCCGGTGCTTGCCGCCATGGCCACGGCCCTGTCATCGGAGCGGCTCGACGCGGGAACAGAGCATTTTCCGGCCAGCAATCTCGAGATCACCACGATCGATGTCGGCAATCCCGTGTCCAACGTGATCCCGATGAGCGGCACGCTGCGGTTCAATATCCGCTACAACGATCTCTGGACGCCCGAGACGCTGGGCGATTGGGTCCGCGAGCGGATCGGCGCGGTGGCGGCAAATCAAACCCAAGTCCTGTTCGAGGTCTCGGGTGTGCCTTCGCGCGCGTTTCTTTCACCCCTGGGCGCGGATATCGAGACGCTTTCGGCCGTGATCGCCGCGCGCACCGGCAAGGCACCGGATTATTCGACCGGTGGCGGCACCTCGGACGCGCGCTTCATCGCTCAATATGGTCCGGTGGTGGAATGTGGGCTGGTCGGCCCCTCCATGCACAAGGCCGACGAGCACATTGCTCTCGAGGACCTGCATAGCCTCACCGCCATCTACACCGATTTCATGCGCGCCTTCTTTGCCGGTGGCGCCAAATGAAGATCGGCGGGCTGCTGCTCGCGGCGCTGGCCGGCTGGCAGATGATCCTGCGCGGCGATCCGAACTGGTCGAGCCATTTCCGCCTCTCGGCGGCGGGCCTCGCCTCGGCCGTCGTGCTGTTCTACGTTTTTGCCGTCCTGGCCGTGGTGCTGGCTTCCCTCCAGGTCGGCGTGCCGAGCCTTGAGGGATTTTTCGATATCATGCTGATCCAGTCGCTCTGGCTCGGCGCGCTGCTCATCGGCCTTTACGGGACGCGCTTTGCCGTGCGCGACAAAAGCCCGGTCTTTCCGGTTCTGGTGCCGGGGATCCACGCGCTTACAGCCTATCTGGTGCTGGGCTCGCTGGTCTCGCTGATCCTGGGCATGCTGCTGCCGCTTCTGTGGCTGGCGCTGGTCTTCATGCTCTATCGGCTCGGCCGCGTGGCAGCAGGCTGGACGCATGGCGTGTCTGCGGCATTCGCGTTCCTCACCGTGGTTCTGCTTGTCGGGCTGCCGATGACGCTCTACATGCTAGCCACGACCTTCGCGCCCCCAGCCTGAGACGAGAGTTTTCCTTGGCCCAGCCCACGCCCTCCTTTTTCGAAGAAGCACTCAACGCCGCCCGCGGCTGCTGGGCGCTCGTCATCGGCCGCCGCGACGCCTCGACCTGGTTCGATTTTTCCCAGCGCGGGCTCATCGGCAGCCTCGTGGCGGTGCTGCTGGCGATGCTGATTGCCGGTTTCGGACCCATGCTTCTGGGCATTCCGGTTCCGGCCGGTGCACCCACCCAGTCCATCGTGATGAATAGTGCGCTGTTCGCGGCCCAGGCTTTGATGGCCATGCTGGTGCTGCGGCAGATGGGACGGCAGGACGGCTTCGTGCCCTATCTGGTCGCCAGCAACTGGGTGACCCTGGTCTCGGGCGTGCTGTTGCTCTTGTCGCTGTTCTTCGGCGAGGCGGGGCTTATCATACTCCTCGCCATCGTAATCGTCGCCATGATGACCTTCATCAATATCGGGCGGTTCATCGTCACCCTCAAGGCCATGCAGATCGTGCTGCTGTTCATTTCCCAGGCCGTGGGCATCTTCCTGGCGATGGGCGTTCTGGCGCTGATCCTGCCGGTACCGACAGCGGTTCAATAATCCACGCCGGTCAGATAAAGGCCCGATGACGGCGCCATGCCGCCGCAGCGCGACCGGTCGGCAGCGTCGAGAGCGGCGCGGAAATCGACCGGGCTCCACTTGCCCTCGCCCACCAGCTTGAGCGATCCCACCATCGAGCGCACCTGATGATGCAGGAAGCTGCGGGCGCTGGCGGTGATCGAAATCACCTCGCCATCGGCGCTGACTTCGAAGGCGTCCAATGTCCGGATCGGCGACTTGGCCTGACATTCCGAAGAGCGGAACGTCGTGAAATCATGGCTGCCGAGAATGCGCCGGGCCGCATCCTGCATGCGATCGGCGTCGAGGGCCATCGGCACATGCCAGACCTGATTGCGCTCGATAGCGGCCGGCGCCCGGCGATTGAGGATGCGATATTCGTAATGGCGCGCCCTGGCGGAAAAGCGCGCCTCGAAGTCGGCTCTCACCGCGTCGCACTCGATCACGGCGACGGGATGCGGTCGCAGGTGGTAGTTGAGCGCCTCACGGACGCGGAAGGCATCCCAATCTCTCAGGAGATCGAAATGGGCCACTTGCCCCAGGGCGTGGACGCCGGCATCGGTGCGTCCCGCCGCTTGGGTCGTCACCGTCTCGCCGGAGAATTTGGCGATCGCTTCTTCCAGCGCCTGCTGTACGCTCATCCGGTCCTTCTGCCGCTGCCAGCCGCAAAAGGAGGTTCCGTCATATTCGATGATGAGCTTGAAGCGCGCCATCAGCTGGCTTTTGCCGGCAGCGGGCCGGCGCCGCGCAGGAAGGTGGCGGCATCCATGGCGCCCTTGCCTTCGCGTTGCACCTGGGTGAAGCGAATGGCGCCGGTGCCGCAGGCAATGGTGAGATCGTCGCCGAGCAACGTAGCCGCCGGTGCCGCGCCATCGGCCAAGGTCGCGCGCAGCGCCTTGATCCGCACCGGCTTGCCGCCCAGATCCAGTTCGAACCAGGCGCCGGGGAAGGGGGAGAGCCCACGGATCAGATTGTGAACCTCTTCGGCGCTGCGGGTGAAATCGATGCGTGCCTCGGCCTTGTCGATCTTGGCGGCATAGGTGGCGCCATCGGCCGGCTGGGCCGTGAAGGCGAGGCTGCCGCGCTCCAGCGCCGCCAGCGCCCGGCCCATGAGGTCGGCGCCAAGCCGCATCATCTGGTCGTGCAATTCGCCGGCGATCATGTCCGGGCCGATGGGAATGATCTCGGTAGGCCCCATGGCACCGGTATCAAGGCCCTCGTCCATCTGCATGACCACGATGCCGGTCTGTTTGTCGCCAGCCATGATGGCCCGCTGGATTGGCGCTGCGCCGCGCCAGCGGGGCAGGAGCGAGCCATGGAGATTGAGACAGCCCTCCGCAGGCGCGTCGAGGATTGGCTTGGGCAGGATCAGGCCATAGGCGACGACGACGGCGACATCGGCACCAAGCGCGGCGAACTGGGCCTGCTCGTCAGCGCCTTTAAGCGATCTGGGCGTGAAGACGGGAATGCCGAACGCTTCGGCAGCCTCATGGACCGGCGTCCTGCGCTCGGCCTGTCCTCGGCCGGCAGGCTTGGGCGCCCGTGTATAAACGGCGACGACCTCGTGCCCCGCCGAGACGATCTCGGTCAGCGTGGGAACCGAAAATTCGGGCGTACCCATGAAAACGACGCGCATTTTTGAAGACAGTCCTTCTTGTTCCTCTCTCTTTCGAGGGAGGTGGCCGGAACGTTGCGACGGTGGAAGACCATTGTTGCCACCCGCGCTGAACCATCCTCACCCTCCCGAAGGGGGGACGGACTTAACGCGCGGCCAGCTTGGCCTGCTTGTCGAACTTCTTGATCACGCGGTCGCGCTTGAGGCGGCTGAGATAGTCGATATAGAGCACGCCATCGAGGTGATCGAGCTCGTGCTGGATGCAGACGGCCAGCTTGCCTTCGGCCTCCTTGACCACTTCCTCGCCGTCGAGGTCGGTGTATTTCACCGTGACATCGTTGGGACGCTCGACCTCATAATAGAGCTCGGGAATGGACAGGCACCCCTCTTCGGTGACCTGGATCTGGTCGCCGAAATGGGTGATCTCGGGATTGATCATCACCAGCGGCGCCGGCGGCTCGCCTTCAGCGGCGAGGTCCATGACCACGATCCGCTTCATGACGCCGATCTGCGGCGCGGCCAGGCCGATGCCGGGGGCGTCGTACATGGTGTCCAGCATATCCTTGGCCAGCGTCCTGATCTCGTCGTCGACCTCGATGATCGGATCGGCGACGGCGCGAAGTCGGGCATCGGGAATGACGAGAATGGGGCGGATGGCCATGGCAGAAAGTCCGGCGAAAAAAGGATCGCCCCCGATATGGCGATTTCCGGCCCCATGGTCAACTCCGCCCCCGATCACAGGGCGTAACTAGAACATTTTGCGAACATCAGAATCGGGCTAAGCTGGCGGCCATGAACGCACTCGATGGTACGCTTTTCATCCTGGGGGATGTCCCGGTCAGTCTCGGTTTGGCGCTTGTCGCCATGGGCGCGCTTGTCCTCGTCGCGATTATCGCCCTTCTGGTCGCCCAGTCCCGCGCCAGCGCTGCACGGGCCGACGCTGCGGCGCGGGAGGCGGCGGATGGCCTGCGTGCCAATTTTCTTGAACAGGTGGCCGGGCGCGATGGTCGTATTCGTGACCTGGAAGCGCAGCTGGAGCGCGAGCGGATGCGGTCGAGCGACCTGCTCGATGCCGAACGCGAAAAGAGTGGCGCGCTGCACGCGGAGCTGGCCGCGATGCGCACCCGGCTCGACGAGCAAGCCCGGCAAAACGAGGTCAATCTCGAGCGCTTCACCAACGCCCGTCAGCAGATGACCGACGAATTCAAGGCGATTGCCGGGGATGTGCTGCGCAGTCACAGCGAGACGTTTACCAAGCAGAACCGGGAGCAGGTCGATGTGCTGCTCAAGCCGCTGCAGGAAAAGATCGGCGAATTTCACCGTGGCCTGATCGAGGATCGGTCTGCCATGAAAGAACGCATCCAGGCACTGGCGGAAAGCAATCTGCAGATCACCACCGAAGCGCAAAACCTGACGCGGGCGCTCAAGGGCTCCTCGCAGACCCAGGGCGCGTGGGGAGAAATGATCCTTTCCACCATCCTCGAACAATCGGGGCTGCGCGAGGGGGAGCAATATGTCACCCAGAAGAGCCACACCGCCGAGGACGGACAGCGGGTGCGTACCGACGTCGAGATCCGCATGCCCAATGGCGATGTGCTGGTCATCGATTCCAAGGTTTCGCTGACGGCGTTCGAGGCCTATGTGAATGCAGAGGCCGACATGCGCGACCAGCATCTGCGCGCCCATATCGCCTCGGTACGCGGGCATATTACGACGCTGGGCGACAAGACCTATCATCGCGCCGCCAAGTCGAGCCTCGATTATGTGATGATGTTCGTTCCCATCGAATCTGCCCTGGCGACGGCGATCCAGAACGACGCCAAACTGGTCGAATTCGGCATGAGCAAGGGCGTCATGCTGACGACCCCCACCACGCTGATGACCGTGCTGCGCACCATCCGCAATGTCTGGGACATTGAAAAGCGCCACCAGAATGCCGAGGAAATCGCCGAGCGCGCCGGAGCGCTCTACGATAAGGTTGCCGGATTCTTGTCGACCATGGACAAGCTCGGCGGGCATCTCGACAAGGCCCGATCAAGTTTCGACGATGCCAGAAACCAACTCTCGAGCGGTCGCGGCAACGTCGTTCGTCAGGTCGAGATGCTGCGCGAACTGGGCGCCAAGTCGAATAAGCCCCTGCCGTCCGGATGGGATGGCGGCAGCGAAGACAAGCCCACCCTGCGCCTCGTCGGCGACGAACCGGGCGACCTCAATTAGGCAGCGCTCACTTCGCTCTTGCTCTTGAGCACCTTATCGCCGTCCTCCTGCTGGATAAGGTAGGCCGGCTCCTTGGCGCTCGCTTCCCGCTTGACCTCGGAACCCTTGATCGTGCGGGTCACCGGCTTGGTGAACCGCTCGACAATCTTACCCGATGCCGTGCTCGATCCCCATTTCCACGTCACTTTCGAGCCTTTGCGAAGCGCCAATTCATCCTCCTGCGATCACTTTGCATCCAGCAGCGAACTCGCCAGGGCCCGGCGGCGTTCCAGCAGCCAAGATCAATGTGAACGGGAAACAGGCTCATGGCCCAAAATCACGACCACCCCGGCAGCCTCGTGCCGCAGGAAACCAATTTCGACAATGCCGACACTCCCGGCATCGCCCAGCCCTATAGCCAGAGCGAAATCGACGACCTGCTCTATGGCGATGGCAGGCCGGTGGAAGACCGGGTCGCGCGGCTGCAGGAAATGCGCGAGGAGCTGGCGGCCCGCGAGAGCGGTGATTTCGGGGATGAAGACCCTGCCGCCATGCTGGACGAACTCGACCGCGCGATCGAGGAATTGCGGCGCGATGCCGACAATGTCGATGAAACTGGCGACGCCGCTGCCTACATGGCCGCCGATCCCAACGATCATCTCGACGCCCTCTCGCCCGACGATGTCGAGGCGCGCGCGGCCCTGACGGGCCAGGAAGACGATGCGGACGAGAACTTCGACGCAGAGCTCGAAGACGACGAAACGGCCGAAAATCTGGGCCTCAACTGACCGCAAAAGCGGCCCGGATCAGATTTCGGTCCGGGCCCTAAGTGCTTGACTTAGCGTGCCTTCATCGAGGTAGTCCAGCTCGCCGCCGACCGGCACGCCATGTGCGAGGCGCGTGACCTTGATGCCACGGCCGCTGAGGTGATCGGTGATGTAATGGGCCGTGGTCTGGCCCTCGACCGTCGCATTCATGGCCAGCACCAGCTCGGTGTAATCCCCGGCCCGCGACAGCAGGGCGTCGAGATTGAGGTCGTCCGGTCCGATGCCGTCCAGCGGCGAGAGAACCCCGCCCAGCACGTGATAGCGGACCTGGCCGACGCCCGCGCGCTCCAGGGCCCAGAGATCGCCAACATCTTCCACGACAATGAGAATTCCGCTTTCTCCACGGCGCGGATCGGCACAGATGGAGCAGGGACTGATCGTGTCGACATTGCCGCAGATTTCGCAGCTGCGCACCGCGGCCACCGCCCGGTCGAGGGCGGCAGAGAGGGGCAGCATCAATTGGTCCTTGCGCTTGATCAGGTGCAGAACCGCCCGGCGAGCCGAGCGCGGCCCATAGCCGGGCAGCCGCGCCAGGAGCTGGATCAATTGTTCGATTTCAGGTCCGCCGGACGCCATCAGAATGTCACCGCAGGAAGCAATTGGTTAGCAGACTGTTGACGTTGAGCGTCGCAGACATGCGAAAAAGAGTCAGAACGGAAACTTCATGCCGGGCGGGATGGGGAGACCCGCGGTGACCTCGGACATCTTGCGCTGCATTTCCGCTTCGCTCTTGCCCTTGGCGTCGTTGAAGGCGGCCACGATCAGGTCCTCGACCATTTCGGCGTCTTCCGGCTTGAGCAAGGTGGGGTCTATCTTGAGACCGCGCAGGTCACCCTTGCCGCTGAGCGCAACCACGACCATGCCGCCGCCCGAACGGCCCTCGACGACCATTTCGGCAAGCTCGGCCTGCATGGCCTCCATCTTGCCCTTCATTTCGCTGGCGGCCTTCATCATGCCCATGATGTCTTTCATTCGTCGTCCTCTTCGGGTGGGGGCGGGGGCAGGTCTGCCATGGCGGCGGCGTCTTCGCGCACCGTCACATTGACCAGTTTGGCCCCGGGAAATGTTTCCATTATGGCTTTGACCAGCGGATCGTCATGCGCCGCTGCCGTGGCCGCTTCTTTCTTTTGTTCTTTTTCCTGCCGGATGGTGAGCCCATCGACCGGCTTGGTGGAGACGGTGACCAGCCAGCGCTGGCCAGTCCAAGTCTGCAGGCGCGCTGCCAGATTGTTGACGACGGACGGATTGGTGCCTTCGAGCAGCGATACCTCGATGCGGCCCTGCTCGAACGAAACGGGCAGCATCTGGCTTTCGAGCGCCAGCTTGATCAGCATGTCCCGCTTGGCCGTGGCGATGGCGATGAGGTCCTTGTAGCTGCCGATGGTCGCCAGAGCCGGTTGCGCAATGGCGGTCGGCACCGGGTTTGGATTGGTGACGGCCATGACCGGCTCGGGCAGGGACTGGGCTTCGACCCGCATGGCCGAAGCGGCGCCTGAAGAGCCAGAGCCCGACGGGCCGCGCGGCGGCAGCGCCGGCGCGCTCGGCGCCGCGGAGGGCAGGGTGCCCTGCTGGGTCAGCTTGGAAATCAGCTCGTCGGGGCTGGGCAGATCGGCGGCATAGGCAAGCCGGATCAGCACCATTTCAGCGGCCTGAAGCGCATTGCCGGCGCGCGAGACCTCTTCATTGCCCTTGAAAAGAATCTGCCAGGTGCGGGTCAGTGCCCGCATGGTGAGACGGCCGGCGAGGTCGCGTCCGCGCGAGCGCTCGTCGGGGGTCAGGGAGGCATCGTCGGCGGCGGCCGGCACGACCTTGATACGGGTGACCAGATGGGTGAATTCGGCCAAGTCGGCCAGCATGGTCTGTGGATCGGCGCCCAGATCGTAAAGTTCCCGCAACGCCGTCAGGGCCTCGGCGATGCGCCCGCCCATCAGGTCCTCGAAGAGGTCGATGATGCGTGCCCTGTCGCCGAGGCCGAGCATGGCCTTGACGGTTGCGGCGGTTACGGCGCCATTGCCGTGGGCGATGGCCTGATCGAGCAGCGACAGACTGTCACGCGCCGAGCCTTCGCCAGCGCGCACGATCATGGCCAGAGCGTCGGGCTCGAAGCCGATGCCCTCCTGGCCGAGGATCTTCTCGAGGTAGGCCGACATGATCTCCGCCGGAATGCGACGCAGGTCGAAGCGCTGGCACCGCGACAATATGGTGATCGGCACCTTGCGGATTTCGGTGGTCGCGAAAATGAACTTCACATAGGGCGGCGGCTCTTCGAGCGTCTTCAACAGGCCATTGAAGGCGGCCGTCGAGAGCATGTGCACCTCGTCGATCACATAGACCTTGTAAGGCGCCGAAACCGGGCCGTACTTGACCGAGTCGATGATCTCGCGAATGTCGCCGATGCCGGTATTGGACGCAGCGTCCATCTCGACCACGTCGACATGGCGCCCTTCGATGATGGCGCGGCAATGCACGCCTTCAACGGAAAGATCGAGCGTGGGATGGCGGCCGGTGGCGTCTTCGTAATTGAAGGCCCGGGCGAGAATGCGGGCGGTGGTCGTCTTGCCCACGCCGCGCACGCCCGTCATGATGAAGGCATGGTGGATGCGGTTCTGCGCAAAGGCATTGCCCAGCGTCTGCACCATGGCGTCCTGCCCGACCAGGGTCGAGAAGTCGCGGGGGCGATATTTGCGCGCCAGAACGAGATAGGGGCTGGCCGGAGTGTCAGCCATGCCGGGCCTCGTCCTGTTGCACTGAAAATCTGGGTTCGTTCATGTCCCGACCATAGGGCAAGCCGCAACCGACCGCAAAAGCCATCAGGCGATTTGCGCGTGTGAGAGCCCTGTTGTGAACAGATTGAGTAGGAGGCTGGCAGACGACCCGTGAGGATCTCGTTGGGGCTGCTTCCTTCCGGACCTGACCCGGTTGGCGAGGAACACGTCCGCGCCAACCTCCCGAGGCGCTATATGCGGATTTCTCGCGGCAGATGCAAGAGGCAGCGATTGCTTCGTCGTCGCCAGCCTGCCCGCCGCGTCGATGAAGGTGACGGCTTGCCGGGTAAAGGCGGGAAAGCGGTTCAGACGCCGTTCGTTGCCCGACCGGAATAGGCATCGACATTGTCGATCATCTTTTCAAGCGGAGCGGCGATCTCGTAGAGAATTCCCGAGGAGCGGAATTCAAGATTGGTCTGCCCGCCCAGTTCGGCAGCCACCATCTGCTCGATGACGCGTGTTCCAAAACCGCGCCGTGTCGGCGGCTCGACGGCCGGGCCACCCATCTCGCTCCAATTGAACCGCAGCATCTTTTCGTCGTCGCCCGTGAGCTCCCAGGTGATCGTGACCGACCCTCCCGGCTCCGACAAAGCGCCATACTTGATCGCATTGGTGGCCAGTTCGTGCATGGCCAGCGAGAGGGTCGAAACGGCCTTTGCGCCCAGCAGCACGCGTGGCCCGGCGATCCGAAGATCGGAGCCGTTGAAGGGCGCCATGGCCCGCTCCACCACATCGGCCAGCGTGGCGCTGCTCCAGCCTTCCTGGGTGAGCAGATCCTGCGCAATGGCCAGGGACTGGATGCGTCCGACAGCGATGGTCTGGGCTTCCTTGAGGTCGGAGGCGGAGCGCAGCGACTGGGTAAAGACGGACTGGGCCGTGGCCAGCATGTTCTTGACGCGGTGGTTGAGCTCGCGCGACAGCAATTTGCGGTGCTCGTCGGCCTCCTTGCGTTCGCTGATCTCGAGCGTCACGCCGGACATCATGGAGGGCTGCTCCTCCAGGTTGCGGGAAATCTGCCCGCGGATCTGCACCCAGCGGACTTCGTGCCGGGGCGTGCGGATCCGCAGCTCGATATCGAATTCCTCGCCCGTCTCGATGGCGTGCGAGACCACTTCCTGCCAGCGCAGCCGGTCGGCTTCGAGAAACGAGGCCTTGAGATCCTCATAGGTGAACGGATCGAGCGTATCGCGCCCAAAATTGGCCTTGCATTGCGGCGACGAGATCAACCGGTCGTTGGACAGGTCGAGCGTCCAGATGCCCATCCGTGCGGCATGCAGGATGAACCGGATGCGGTTTTCATTGGCCATGAGGTCGAGCATGCGCCGCTCGATCTCGCTTTCGAGTTCGCTGTGCGACATCTGCAATTCGCTGACCCGATTGCGCTCGGGCGAGACATCGAACTGTGACGCAAAGAAATAGGACAATTCCCCGCTTTCGTCGAAGACCGGCGAAATCAGCAGCCGGTTCCAGAACGTGCTGCCGTCCTTGCGGTAGTTGAGCAGGTCGATCTCGATTGATTCCTGGCGCGCAATGGCATTGCGGATGCGCACGACATCCTCGCCATTGGTGGCGGGGCCCTGCAGGAACCGGCAATTGCGCCCCAGGACTTCTTCGCGCGAATAGCCGGTGAGCTTGCCGAAGGCATCGTTGGCAAAGACGATCGGATTGTCCTTCTGCCGGGGATCGGTGATGATCATCGGCATGCGCGTTGCCCGCACGGCCGAGGCAAAAGGATCGTTCGACGCGAGCCGATTATGCAGCTCGTGCTCGATGCGGATATCGTGTTCGCTCATTGCGTCTCTCCGGTCCGTACTGCTTACTCATTCCTCGATCGCAGCACCAGCAGGGACCTCGTGTCAGGATCCGCGCAAGATCGAATTATCCAACGGTTATTGATCGCACTCCGTTCAGATCAAAAATGGCATTTTCGCTATCACCTTGACAGATCGCGGCTCAGGGCGCATTTTATGGATCTGCGTTTTCTGCCTCTGTTGGCGACCTGACGTGGCTGGCATGGCCAGCTTTCGGCTTTCCTTCCTGCAAATGTGAACGTTGACGATCCCGTCGCATGTCGCGCCGGGTATAGGCTCGCATCGTCCAGATGCGGGCACGTTCAGGGAGCCCAAAAGAATGGCCCACCGCTACGCTATCGGACAAGTCCTCGATCTGCGGTCGGCACCGCGCCAGAGCAATCGCCCTTCCGGGCCTTGCGAAGTGGTCGCCTGCTTGCCACATGAAAGAGGCCCGGTGCTCTACCGGGTCAAGTCGCTGGGCGAAAGCTATGAGCGCGTCGTCGAAGAATTCGACCTCGTTCCCAGCATGGCAGTGAAGGCGGAAGGCCCAAGCGCCACGGAAGTTTTTTCGATTGCCGTTTCGCGCCGCTGACGCAACGCCGTCCAGGCGCTTGCCAAGCTAAGACCAGGCGTGCCCGTCGAACGAATGGGGCGCTCGTTCATTATCATCGCATCGTCCGCGCGCCTTAATGGCCGCGCCGATGCGCACAGTGTCGTTCCGGCTGCTCAACCAGCGCCGCAGACACATTCCCATCAGAGCGGCCGCAAGCGGCTGCACGATAGATCCCGCCGGCATCGCGCCGGCAGAAAGACTGAATGAAATTGACGCATATTCTCAATAACCCCGCCGAACTCTATCTGGGCAGCGACGCGACCACAGCCATGACGCTGGGTGCGCGCCGCTTCGGATCGGCGGCCAAGGCCGTGCGCTTCGCCATGGAGCAGGCAGCCCCGGTCAGCCTGCGGGGCGCCAGCCTGCGCGTGGGCACGCTGACCTTCGGGCCGCACCAGATCCGCGCCCTGCACGACCAGATTGCCAAGGCGCGCCTGACCCTTAGCTAAAGCCTGCCCGACGGGGCAGGCGGCCTTTCAAACCGGTTCGCTTGCCCGGTCCCGCGTGTGCCAGGCGCCATCGCGCCATTCGCGCACCGTGACCACGATCTGATCCCCGATATCGATGAGATTATAGGCATTGCCCTCGCCCCGCAGGCGGGTGGAAATGGCCGATGCCGCCTGTGCGATCAGAATGGGCGCGCGCACCGACTTGCTGAGGCCCATGGGCTGGCCTTCGCGCGCGGCATCGTGGGATTCGTGCTTGCGCACATAGGACAGATGAAAATGTCCCGAAAGTACGAGCCGCACGCCTAGGCCGGCAAAGGTTTCGAGCGCGTCGTCGGCGCGCTTGACCCGCTTGGTCTTCTGCATCATCGGCTCGGTGGGGAAGAGCAGCGGGTGATGCGCCACGATTACCCGCACCGCATTGGGCGAGGCCTTTTCGAAGCGTTCGGCCAGATCGTCCAACTGGCCGCGTGAAATGGTGCCGTGGCCCCAGTTCCATTCGAGCCGCGCCCGGCGCGAGGTGCGCATGCCCACCAGCGCGACATTGCCCATTTCCAGGAACGGCTCGAGATCGTCGGAAATGTAGCGGCGATAAAGCCCATAAGGGTTGAGAAAGCGGCGCAGGATATTGACCGCGGGCACGTCATGATTGCCCGGGACGGCAAAGACCGGCGCCTTGAGCGTATCGAGAAATTCCCGGGCCTGCTCGAACTCTTCCTTGGTTCCGATCTGGGTGAAGTCGCCGCTGGCGACGATCAGGTCAGGATTCTGGGCATTGATGTCATCGGAAAAGCCGGCCGCCAGCTCGGGATCGTGATGGCCGAAATGCAGGTCGGAAATATGCAGGATCTTCATGCCGCCTCCGCGGTCTCTTGTGCCTCCGCCGGCACCACGACCGAAAGAGCTTTGGGTTTGATGGAGAAATGCAGCGGAGTTTCGAGGGTCTCGACTTCGCCGTCGAACATGACCTTTATCAACTCCTTGTGCGCATCGATGGTGACCGAGCGGACACTTTCCATGCTCAGCGCTTCGTCGTCGCGCCAGCGCCCGAGCAGCATGCCGGTGACCAGTCGCACGAAATCGCGGGCGGTGAAATGGCGCAGCACGTAGAGCGTCAGCACGCCCCGGTCGAGGCTTTTGCGGGAAAAGAACTTGCCCAGGCCTTCGTCATAGGCATTGCAGGCCACGGCCATGGCCTGGACGCGCTCGATGCGGGTTTCGCCGTGATCGGCTTCGATGGCGACGGCCATGCGGCGCTGCCGCGCCAGGCGGCGGAAGAAATAGCGCATGAAACCGATCTTGGTGCCCAGCGTCTCGCGGCCGCGAATATGCTCGCGCCCTGCGGCTAGGCCCGGGATAAGCCCGATCACCACCTTCTGCATGAACACACGGCCATTGACTTCGGCGACGTCGATCCGCTGCACCGTGCCGGTCGCCAGAGCGGCAACGGCGCCGGCAAGGTCGAGCGGCAGATGCAGGTCCTTGGCCACCGCGTTGAAGGTGCCCAGAGGGAGAATGGCCAGATCCTTGTCACTGCCCAGCAGCGCGCCGGCCATGGCCGTGATCGTGCCATCGCCCCCTGCCGCGACCAGAACCTGCGCCGGTCCGCTGACGGCCTCGGCAATGCGGTCCATCAGCGGGCGATGGTCATCATCGTCGACAATGGCATTGAGCCCCTGGGCGGCGAACAATTCCTCCAGGGTGGCGGCGGTAACGCCGAGCGCCCGCGCGGTCCCCGAATTGGGGTTGAGAATGACGTGATAGAGTGTTTCGGTCATCGGCCAGTGCCCCTGAAATGCGATCGTGCCCTCGCGCAACGTATTGCGCAGGCCAGGCGTTGCGTGTGCGACAACTGGAATTGCTCTGCATGCTCGATCGACTGGTCCGATCTTCCCATTTTCGCCGGGTTCGCGGCTTCATCACGGCCGAGGCGGGGCTTCTGGCCTCCATCGCCATCGTCAGCGGCCTGATCCTGGCGTTTCTCCGTCTCGCCGACGAAGTCGTGGAAGGGGAAACCGAGGCCTTCGACAACGCCATCCTCATGCTGTTTCGCGATCCCGGCAATGTCGATCAGATCATCGGACCGGCCTGGGTGCACGAGATGATCCGCGACATTACGGCCCTGGGCAGTTTCTCGCTCCTGGGCCTCTGCGTTGTGGGCGTGTGCATCTACCTGCTGATGCAGCGGCTCAAGGCCGAAATGCTGATGGTGCTTTTCTCCGTGCTGGGCGGAACGGTCATCAGTACCCTGCTCAAGATGGGCTATGACCGGCCGCGCCCCGATCTCACCTCCATGTCGCAGCAATTCACCGCCAGCTTTCCCAGCGGCCATGCCATGCTGTCGGCCGTCACTTTCCTGACGCTGGGCGCGCTCCTGGCGCGGCTCGCACCCAGTCGCGGCCTGCGCCTCTATGCGTTCGGCGCCGCCATCTTCCTGACGCTGATCGTGGGGTTCAGTCGCGTCTATATGGGCGTGCATTATCCCAGCGACGTCCTGGCCGGCTGGTGCCTTGGCGCGGCCTGGGCCCTGTTGTGCAGCGCCGGAGCCGTATTGCTGCAACGCGGCGGCAAGGTCATGGCGACCCCGGCGGAAAACTAGCCGCGCCGTGCCGTTGCATCCCGCCATTGACCCGGGGCGAGCCCATCCAGGCTCCAGTCGCCGATCCGCCAGCGCACCAGCCGCAGGGTGGGAAACCCGACGGCCGCCGTCATGCGCCGTACCTGCCGGTTGCGCCCCTCGCTGATGGTCAGAGAGAGCCAGCTGTCGGGCACGCTCTTGCGGAAGCGCACCGGCGGATCGCGTGGCCAGAGGTCGGGCGGATCGATCGCCTCGGCCTGTGCGGGGCGGGTGGGGCCGTCCTTGAGCACCACGCCCTTGCGCAAGTGATCGAGGGCAGCCGCATCGGGCACGCCCTCCACCTGCACCAGATAGGTCTTGGTCAGCTTGAATTTCGGGTCGGCGATGCGCGCCTGCAGCTTGCCGTCATCGGTCAGCAGGAGCAGGCCCTCGCTGTCCTTGTCGAGGCGCCCCGCAGGATAGACGTCCTTAACCTTGATGTAATCGGCCAGCGTCTCGCCCTCGCCGGAAAACTGGGTGAGGACGTTGAAGGGCTTGTTGAAGAGGATGAGCCGGGCCATGGCCAGAGGCATCCGGCATGACGGCGCATTCGTCAAGCCCGGGCGCTGGCGCCTTCGTGATGGACGCGTGCCCACCCACCCTTGCCCGAACAGGGGAGGACCGCTATCCCCTTGCACCACGCCTGTCGCATTCACCGGACGAGGAGCCCATCTTGGCCAAACGCCGCCACCCCACCTCGCTGCGCACCTCCAGCGAAGACATCGCCGTCTCCCGCAAGGCTCCCGATACGCCGCAGACCCGCAGCGCAGCCTATCGGCTGGCCTTTGCCGACGACGAGTTCATGACCTCCGAGGACACGCGCGGCGTCCGCTTCCAGCTCGAATATCTCAAGACCGAATTCCGCCTGCGCGAGCATGGCATCAATTCCACCGTGGTGCTGTTCGGCGGCGCGCGCATTCCCGAGCCGGGCAAGCCGGCCTGGGCGGCCAAGAACGAGATCCAGAAAAAGAACCTCGAGGCTGCGTCCCGCTATTACGAGGAGGCACGACGCTTCGCGCAACTGGCCAGCCAGATCGCGGCATCGATGGACTTCAAGGAATATGTGGTGGTGACCGGTGGTGGCCCGGGCGTCATGGAGGCGGGCAATCGTGGCGCCGCCGATGTCGGAGCGCCCTCGATCGGGCTCAATATCGTCCTGCCGCACGAACAGGCGCCCAACCTCTATGTGACGCCCGATCTGTCGTTCAACTTCCACTATTTCGCCACGCGGAAAATCCATTTCCTGATGCGCGCCAAGGCGGTTGCCGTGTTCCCGGGCGGGTTCGGCACGCTGGACGAATTCTTCGAGACGCTGACCCTTATCCAGACCGGGCGCATGGACAAGGTGCCGGTCTTGCTGTTCGGCAAGGACTTCTGGACCAAGGTCATCAATCTCGAGGCCCTGGCCGAGGCGGGCACGATTGCTCCGACCGATCCCGATCTCTTCACCCTGGTCGATACCGCCGAGGAAGGCTGGGACTGCATCCGCAAGTTCTACAACCTGCCCGAGACCGGCGAGCCGGTCTGGGTCGGAGGCTGACGCAGGACGGCCCTGCACCGGGCAGGGTGTCGCAACCTTAACGGCAATGCCACACTCTGCTTCTAGCATGGCGCAAAACGAAAAAGGGGCAGCAGCGGTGGAACGGTTCGATCTTGTCGTCATCGGTTCGGGGCCGGCAGGCCGGCGCGCCGCCATCCAGGCGGCCAAGCTGGGAAAGTCGGTGCTGGTGATCGAGAACCGGCTGCAACTGGGCGGGGTCTCGGTTCATACCGGCACCATCCCGTCCAAGACCCTGCGCGAGACCGTTCTCAACCTCTCCGGCTGGCGCGAGCGGGGCTTCTACGGCCTGTCCTATCGGGTCAAGAAGGACATCGAAGGCAAAGACCTCGGTGCCCGCCTGCGCAAGACGCTCGATTATGAGATCGAGGTTCTCGAGCATCAATTCGCCCGCAACGGCGTGCGCACCTTTGGCGGCATAGCGCGCTTCAAGGACGAGAATCATGTGGTCGTCACCGATCACGCCGGCGAAAACCACACATTCGGCTTCGATTTTGCCGTCATCGCCGTGGGCACCGCGCCCTACCGGCCGGCCAATATCGACTTCGATGGCCATACGGTCATGGACAGCGATACGCTGGTCAGCGAACTGCGTGTGCCGCGCAGCCTCACCGTGGTGGGTGCGGGCGTAATCGGCATCGAATATGCGACCATCTTCTCAGCGCTCGACGTGCCGGTCACCATCATCGAGCCGCGCGACAATTTTCTCGATTTCATCGACCGGGAAATCATCGAGGAATTCACCCATGACCTGCGCCAGCGCGGCGTGACCATGCGGCTTGGCGGCAAGGTGGATCGCGTCGAACGGGATGGCCAGGGCTGGGCCATCGCGCATCTGACCGACGGCCGCCAGATCCGCTCGGACATGCTGCTCTACGCGGCCGGGCGCGTCGGCGCCACGGCGGATCTGGGGCTCGATTGCTGCGGCGTCGTGCCCGACGATCGCGGACGGCTCAAGGTCGATCCGGATACGTTCCAGACCCAGATCCCCCACATCTATGCGGCGGGCGACGTCATCGGCTTTCCCGCGCTGGCCTCGACCTCGATGGAGCAGGGCCGGATCGCAGCTCTCCATGCCTTTGGCGCCAAGATGCCGCCCGCGCCCGATTTCTTTCCCTATGGCATCTATGCCGTGCCGGAAATCTCGACCATCGGGCTGACCGAGCAGCAGGTGCGCGAGCAGAAAATCCCCTATGAATGCGGCGTGGCGCGGTTTCGCGAGACCTCGCGCGGCCACATCATGGGACTGCAATCGGGCATGATGAAAATGATCGTGGCGCTCGACACGCGAAAGCTGCTCGGCGTCCATATCGTGGGCGAGGGGGCGACCGAGCTGATCCATATCGGGCAGGCGGTGCTGAACCTGGGGGCCACGCTCGACTATTTCGTCGAGAACACCTTCAATTACCCGACGCTGGCCGAAGCCTACAAGATCGCCGCGCTGGACGCCTGGAACCGCATGCCCAGGGTGACCCCGGCAGCGCCGGTGGCCGACCAGGCGACGGCGACGCCGGACGAAAGCCCGGAAGTGGCTGAGCCGGTGACCGAATAGGGTGCCGCTGACTGCCCTCAGTAACTCTTTTCCGGCAGCGGGATGAACTCGGTCTCGTCCGGCACCGGGCCGAAGCGGGCCTGTTTCCAGTCCTCCTTGGCCTGTTCGATCCGCTCCTGGCTGGAGGAAACGAAGTTCCACCAGATATAGCGCGGCCCTTCGAGCGCCGTGCCGCCGAGAAACATCATGCGGGCGGGCGTTGTCGCGGTCACGGTGATGGCGTCGCCGGGGCGGAAGACCAGAAGGCGGGGGCCTTCGAAGACATCGCCGGCGATCCGGACGGATCCGCTGACGAGATAGATGGCGCGTTCCTCGTAATCGGTGTCGAGCGGCGCGCTCATGCCTTGGCCCAGTTGCACCTCGACATAGAACCAGTCCGATATTGTCGAGACAGGCGCGGTCTTGCCGAACGCCTTGCCGGCAATGATGCGGGCGAAGACGCCATTGTCGCTGACAAAGGGCAGGGCATCGGCGGCGAAATGCTGGAAGCTGGGGTCGATTTCCTCCTTGCCTTCCGGCAAGGCGATCCAGCTTTGGAGGCCCAGAAGGGTGTGGCCATCGGCGCGCTCCACCTCCGGCGTGCGCTCGGAATGGGCAATGCCGCGTCCCGCCGTCATCAGGTTCATGGCGCCGGGCCGAATGTCCTGGATGTTCCCCTCGCTGTCACGATGGGTGATCTTGCCATCGAAGAGATAGCTGACGGTCGCGAGCCCGATATGGGGATGGGGTTTGACGTCCATGCCTTGTCCGGCCAGAAACTGCACCGGCCCGAAATGATCGAAGAAGATGAAGGGCCCCACCATCTGCCTTTTGCCGTGGGGCAGGGCGCGGCGCACCGGAAAGCCTTCGCCGAGATCACGGGTGCGAGGCACCACGACCAGTTCAAGCGCGTCGCAGCTTTGCGTGTCACCGGCGATGGGATCGTAATCGGGCAGCCAGGTCATGGGCGTCTCCTTTCAGGGTCCAACATTGACGCCGAACCTGCGCCGCTGTCGAGGCGGCACAGGGATGTGACTGGGGAAGGCGCGGTGGCGCACGATAAAGACTACCCAGCCTTCTGGATGCCCCTGCCGCTCTGATTGGCGAGGCCGCTGATGGCGGCGCGCAGGGCGGCCGGCTTGACCGGCTTGGTGACGACGGCAATGCCGCGATCTTCGGCCAGGGCGCGCACGGCAGGGCTGCGATCGGCGGTCACCAGGGCGGCGGGCAGGTGCCCGCCCAGATTGTGGCGCAGCCATTCGATGGCATCGAGGCCCGAGGTCTGGTCGAGATGGTAATCCATCAGCACCAGATCGGGATACCAGCCTTCGAGCAGGCGCTCGCGGTCGATCTGCTTGAGCGAGAGGGCGGTGCGCACATCGCAGCCCCAATGGGTGAGCAGCCCCTCCATGGCTTCGAGAATGGCGCTCTCGTTATCGACGCAGAGGATCTTGAGGCTGATTGTGCCGAAGCCGATTTCGGGCGGCGGCGCCTCCGGCTTGGCGGCGGGCCGGGCATTGCGGACGGCCGGCAGGTAGATGGAAAACCGCGAGCCATGGCCTTCCCGGCTGTCGAGTTCGAGGGTCAGTCCCAGGGCGCTCACCAGCCGCTGCACGATGGAAAGGCCCAGACCCAGTCCCTGCGCCATGCGGGCGCCGCGTTCCAGGCGGGAAAACTCGGCAAAGACCAGCTTGTGCTGGTCCTTGTTGAAGCCGATGCCGGTATCGATGACATCGAGCCGCCAGCGATTGCCGCGACGGCGCAGGCCAACCAGGACCTTGCCCCCGACCGGGGTATATTTGATGGCGTTGGACACAAGGTTCTGCACGATGCGGCCGAGCAGCGCCCGATCGGCCAGAATGGTGGCGCGGGTGGGAACGATGCGCAGCGAAATCGAGCGTTCGCGCGCCATGGGCGCGAATTCCACCTCGGTTTTCTTGAGCAGGTCCTGGGCCTGCATGGCATCGGGCGCAGGCTTCAGCGCGCCGCTGTCGATGCGCGAAATATCGAGCAGGGCGCTCATGATGTCCTCCACCGCCGTCAGCGAGGCCTCGATGGAATTGGCCAGCTCGGCAAAGGTGGTGGATTTGGCGCGCTCGATCAGCGTCGAGGTGTAGAGCCGCGCCGCATTGAGCGGTTGCAGGAGGTCATGGCTGGCCGCCGCAAGGAACCGGGTCTTGTCGTGATTGGACGCATCGGCCTTGGCGCGGGCGATTTCGAGCTCGGCATTGACCTGGCGTAGCGCGGCGGTGCGCTCCTCGACGCGGCGCTCGAGGGTCTGGTTGACCTGTTCGAGCTGCTGCTCGGCACGCACGCGCGCCGTAACGTCCGAGAAGCTGATGACGAGGCCCGCATCGGGCAATCGGCTGGACTGGAACTCCAGCACCTGCCCGGCATTGCCCTGCCTCTGACTGATCGTGGTGGGTGCGGAGGTGAGCAGATTGATGCGCTCGATGGCCAGGCGCGCGGCATCGCCCTCTCCCAGATCGCCGCGCTCGGCCATGTAGAGTGCGATGTCGAACAGTGCCGTGCCGGGGCGGGTCAGATCCTCGGGCAGGTCGAGCAGGCGGTTGTATCGGCTGTTCGAGGTGACGAGCCGCAGACCGGCATCGAACACGGCCACGCCTTGCGGGACGTGGTCCATGGCCAGACGGACGGCACCGGCCGGGTCTTCGGGATGCAGAGGCATGAGCGGGTTCCGCGATTGGCCTGACCCACCCTTATCGAGCGCGGCAAGGATCGGTGCAAGCGTGTGGCTACACCCATTGCATTTCCGGCCAAAGCCCGGCAATCGTTAATATGGGTTAGTCAGGCCGGTAAGGACGGCCTATGCGAGAGGGACCATAATGAGCGGCTTTTTGAAGGAATTCCGGGACTTTGCCGTCAAGGGCAACATGATCGACCTGGCGATCGGCGTCATCATCGGCGCGGCCTTTGGCGCCATCGTATCCTCGATCGTGGATGACCTGTTCATGCCGCTGATCGGCATCGTCATCGGCGGCATCGATTTTTCCGCGCTGGTGATCCAGGTAGGCGAGGCCCAGGTGCGCATCGGCTTGTTCATCAATGCCGTGGTGAAGTTCACCATCATCGCCTTCGTGCTGTTCATGGTGGTCAAGTTCATCAATTCGCTCAAGCGCGAGGCTGCCAAGGAGCCGGTCGAGACAACGCCGGCCCCGACGAAGGAAGAGGTGCTCCTGACCGAGATCCGCGACGCCCTGCGCGCACAGAACAGGATCTGATCCGAAAAGGCCGGCTCGACCGGCCTTTTCCACGTCGAGAGACTAGGAATAGTATCTGTTGACAGGAATAAAGTCTTATACCATGCTGGAGCCTAAGTGGTTCTTCCTACGAATTGTCCTTATCGGACGGCTCGGTCACCTAGGGCAAACTACCTCGGGCAGGAGATTCGGACGCTGCGATCCGACGTGATGACCTGACGAGCTTTTGGTCCGATTTCCTGCGAGGTCAATCGTTTGGCTGGCGGAGGTGCAAACGGAGGGCTGACTTGAGCGGGAGCGACCCTTGCTGGACTGGGGGCGCTTTTAGGGAAACATCCGCCGAAAGGACTTAGGCATGACTACGCATTCCTATTACCACGCCTTTCTCAATCGCGACCGGCTGGTTCAGATCGTGGACGAGGACCTCGATACCTGCGAAACGCTGAGCGTCCTGTTCCGCCTCGAAGGCTTCCAGACCACGTTCTCGCGGGACAGCAACAGTGCCGACACCGCCATCGAGCGGCGGCCGCCGGACATTGCCGTGATCAACCTCGTGCTGGGCGGGGAGAGCGGCCTCGGCCTGCTGCGCCGGCTGAAGGCGCTCCGCACCGGGGCGCCGGTCATCATGCTGTCCAACACGCCCCATGTGGACGCTGCGGTCACCGCCATGAAGCTCGGGGCGACCGACGTTCTGACCAAGCCGATCGACAACGAGCATCTCCTGGGCATCGTGCGCGATGCGCTGCGCCGAGATGTGCATCTGGGGGCGATGAATGACGGTCGCCGGCCGGTCGAAGTGCGCGGCTTCTCGCAGCTGACCCCGCGCGAGCGCGAAGTGTTGCAATTGATTACCAACGGCCAGTCCAACAAGGAAGCGGGGCGTGAACTGGGCATATCGCCACGCACCATCGAGGTGCACAGGGCGCGCGTCATGGAAAAACTGGGCGCCCGCAACACGGCCGATCTCATGCGCATCGTGCTGACCAGCTGAGGGTCGCGGCCATCACGAACTTGTTTCCAAGCCCCTGTCTTCCGGCCGCGATCCGTGTAGAATGCGGGCATGAAACCAAACATGACGCCGATCGAACGCGCCTTCGAACTTGCTCGAAGCGGCAAATGCCGGACGCTGACCGAAATCAAGTCCGCCCTGAAAAGCGAGGGTTATGAATTGGCCACCGTAACGGGCGGAACCTTGGCCAAGCAATTGCGCGGCTTGATGGTTGCCCACGCAGAAATCAAATAATTCAGCTTTGCCTTGCCCTCACCATTATTCGGTGCGATAAGGTCATTATACGTTTTCAGCCCAAGTCGGCTGCCTTCTGCCGGTCATTTCCGGCTCCTTGGCTCACTGATTCATCTTGCGAACGTTTGTCGTCCCTTTTGCATGTTGCGAAGGGAAACGCTCGTTTTGCTGCGGCGTCGAGCTTTTAAAGGAACTTAAAATGGCAACCATCAATGGTACCGTGAAATTCTTCAACACCACCAAGGGTTTTGGCTTCATTACCCCTGACAATGGCGGCAAGGATCACTTCGTGCACATCTCGGCCGTCCAGAACTCGGGCGTCGATGGTCTCTACGAAAACGACAAGCTGACCTACGAAGTCGAAACCGGCCGTGACGGTCGTGAATCCGCGATCAACCTGGTTCTCCAGAAGTAAGCGCCTGGCGCTCGCGGGCCTCGGCCCGCTGTGATCAGAAAGACCCGCCCGGCGCAAGCCCGGCGGGTTTTTTCATGGGCGGCTGATCGTGCGATCTCTGAGCCGGCAAGTCGAGCCGGCCGCGAGGGGCTGCCCGGCCAATGAGAAAGCGCGCGGCAAGGGCCGCAGGCTTTTGATGGGCTCGCTACGGGCGGGTTCAGCCGCCCAGGCTGGGCAGGGTGAGATCGCCCGAGGTCAACTTGCTGGCAGTGAGAGCCGCGTCGGCTTTTTCGCGCGGCAGTTCCAGCGCCGTCCACACGCTGACCAGTGCGTGGCGCAGCTCGAAGATCATCTCGTCGGTATGGAGCGGTGTGGGCGTGATGCGCAGGCGCTCGGTACCCTTGGGCACGGTGGGGTAGTTGATCGGCTGGATATAGATATTGTGCTTGTCGAGCAGCATGTCGCTGGCAGCCTTGACCGCGCGGGCATCGCCGACGATCAGCGGCACGATGTGCGTAGCGGTTTCCATGACCGGCAGGCCGGCATCGGCGAGGATGGCCTTGGTGAGGCGGGCCTGGCGCTGATGCATCTGACGCTCGAGCCCATTGCCCTTGAGATGCTCGATGGAGGCGCGGGCGGCAGCACAGAGCGCCGGGGGCAGGGCGGTGGTGAAGATGAATTCGGGTGCATAGGAGCGCACGGCGTCGATGATGGCGCGATTGGCCGCGATATAGCCGCCCATGACGCCAAAGCCCTTGGCCAGCGTACCCTCGATAATGTCGATCCGATCCATGAGGCCGTCGCGCTCGGCAATGCCGCCGCCGCGCGGGCCATACATGCCCACAGCATGGACCTCGTCGATATAGGTCAGCGCGCCGAATTCCTCGGCCAGGTCGCAGATCTCCTTGATCGGCGCGACATCGCCGTCCATGGAATAGACCGATTCAAAGCAGATCAGCTTGGGTCGCTTGCGATCCACCTGGCTCAGAAGCTCGCGCAAATGAGCGACGTCGTTGTGCCGGAAAATCTTCTTTTCCATGCCCGACTGGCGTACGCCCTGAATCATCGAGGCGTGATTGAGCTGGTCCGAAAAAATAACGCAATCGGGCATCAGCCGCGCAATGGTCGAGATACCAGCCTCGTTGGACACGAAGCCCGAGGTGAAGACCAGGGCGGCTTCCTTGCGATGCAGGTCCGCGAGCGACCGCTCAAGCTCGACCAGCGGGCGATTGGTGCCCGAGATGTTGCGCGTGCCACCAGCGCCGACACCCATGGCGCCAGCGGTTTCCTGCATGGCGCGCACAACCTTCTGGTGTTGTCCCATGCCCAGGTAATCATTGGAGCACCAAATGGTGATTTCGCGGGCATTATCCGCTTCGTCACGGTACATCGCCTTGGGGAAATTGCCGGCGATGCGTTCGAGATCGGCAAAGACGCGATAGCGCTTCTCTGCCCGCAATGTGTCCACCGCATCCTCGAAAATGCCGCGATAGTCCATGAAGCCGTTCCTTTGCAGACGCCAGGTGACAACAGGCCATCCCGGCGAACATGTCTCTTTCCTAAACCTGCGACCGTGTCATTGATATAGGTCAATTCGACGCGCGTTCTTGCGCTAAGCCATTGGCAATCAAGGAATGGAGAGATTCATTTGAGAGCCATTCTAAAGTTTTCGGCTCGTTCTGCCAACATCTGCCGCCCATCACAGCATGGCGAGGTCATGTACAGCGCGGCGTCAAAATGAGGTACGTACCTCATTTCATACTTGCGACGTTTCCAGGCGAGCGTTATCACCAGGAAAAACCAGAGCCAGACGGGGGACCATCGTGACCGATTATGCGCATTATCCGAGCCTTGAGAACCGCCCGGTCGTCATTTCCGGCGGCGCCTCTGGCATTGGTGCGTCTCTCGTCTGCCATTTCGCTGCCCAAGGCGCCAAGGTGGGCTTTGTCGATATTGCGCAGGAGGCGGGGGAGACATTGGTGCGCACGCTGAGCGCAGAAGGACACACAGTCCGCTTCACGCCGTGCGACATCACCGATATTGCCGCCTATCAGGCCGCGATCGCCGGTTTCGCCGCGGCCCATGGCGATGCGCTGGTGCTGGTGAACAATGCGGCCCATGATGCGCGGCACCATTGGTCGGACGTGACGCCGGACGATTGGGACGCGCGGATGGCGGTCAATCTCAAGCATGCCTTCTTCGCGACCCAGGCGGTGGCGCCGGGCATGAAGAAGGCCGGGGGCGGCGCGGTCATCAATTTCGGCTCCATCAGCTGGATGATCATGACGCCGGCGCTGCCGGTCTATGAAACCGCCAAGGCGGCCGTGCACGGCCTGACCCGGTCCATGGCCCGCGAGCTGGGCCGCGACAATATCCGGGTCAACTCACTGGTGCCGGGCGCCGTGCTGACCCAGCGCCAGCTCGATCTCTGGGTCAAGCCAGAGGACCTCAAGGGCATCGAAGCCAACCAGGCTCTCTCCGGTCATCTCACGCCCGGCGATTGTGCACGCATGGCCCTGTTCCTGGCCTCGGATGACAGCCGGATGATTTCGGGGCAGCATTTTCTGGTCGATGCCGGCTGGGCCAATGGCTAGGCGTTCACCCTCCATTCATCATATCGGCGTTACCACGCTCCTGCCTTAATGCAGCGACATCAGAGGCCATTCTGTGCGAATCCTTCAGGGGGATAAGATGAAGTCTAAGGTTCTCGTCGCGCTTGCCGCGACCCTGGCGCTGAGCGCCTGCACCACCACCAATCCCTATACCGGCCAGGGCCAGCTCTCCAACACCGCCGGCGGCACGCTGCTGGGCGTGGGCGGCGGCGCCGTGGCGGGCGCCATTGTCGGCGCGGCCGTGGGCGGCGATCCGCGTGTTGGCGCCCTGATCGGCGCGGGTGTCGGCGGCCTGACCGGTGCCGCCATCGGCAATTACATGGACCAGCAGGAAGCCGAGCTGCGCGCCCAGCTGCAGGGCACCGGCGTCTCGGTGACGCGCGTGGGCGACCAGATCATCCTCAACATGCCGTCCAACATCACCTTTGCCACCGACCAGTCGACGGTGCAGCCGCAGTTCAACCAGACCCTGGTTTCGGTCGCGCTGGTGCTCAAGAAGTTCGACAAGACCATCGTCGATGTCTACGGCCACACCGATTCCACCGGCTCGAACGAGCACAACCTGGCGCTCAGCCAGCGTCGTGCGGTTGCCGTGGCGACCAACCTCGCCAATCAGGGCATCGATCAGCGCCGGTTCTATATCGAGGGCAAGGGCTCTTCGAGCCCGATCGCGTCCAACGCCAACGAGGCCGGCCGGGCCCAGAACCGACGCGTGGAAATCCAGCTGTCGCCCATTCGCGGCTGATCGATCTGTCCCAGGCAAAAAAGAACGCGGCCATCTGGCCGCGTTTTTTATTGTGCCGGGGTTTCAACCACAGGAGCCGATGTCGGGGTGCCCGGCTGCATATCCGTGCCGGGGGCGCCGGAAAAGATCTGCAGCACCAGCAGGATCGCGATGATGATGCCAAGTGCGCCCAGCCCATAGAGCCACCAATTGGTAGGGCCTGTCGCACCGACGGATGCCTCGTGCTCGCCAGCGACCCTGATCCCGGAATTGTCGGGGACATCGATCCGCGAGCCGTTTTCATCGACCAGGAAATCGACCTTGGCGTCCTCGCGGACACGCGGTTCGGTTGGTTCTGCCATCAATAATCTCCTCGTAAAACGGTTTGGGTGCCCACCCCGCGGGAGGCGCCTTCGCGCACATGGGCAATGGCGTCGTCGATCTCTTGGGGCTCAAAAGCGACAGGCTGACCGTCCACCGGAGCACCAATTGCCTCCCCCTTGAGCTGGTTGAGCAGGTCAAGCTTCTCTCGCGCCGTAAACAATGTGTGGCGGGCGATCTGCATGGGATTGAGCTGGTCCTTGCCGCACATGCGCTGCTTGAGTGTGTCGAAGACCATGACGCTACTCCCTGGTCGCTTCGAGAGGGGTTCAACCGGCTCAATGCCCGTTTGCCCCTAGAAGTTCCGCCAGACCGGTTTGCCGAGGCACCTCTCCTCAAAGAGGCACCTCTCCTCAAAAGTGACGTGACGAGGAAACCCCTCGGCGCTTGCCGCGTTGAGGCAGCACAACCCATGCAAGGAGGATCCAATGGCTTATGACGACGCCCGCGTGGCGACCGCCGATCTTAAGGAAACCCACGATCTGATCGCATCGGACAAGGTCGAAGGCACCAAGGTCTACGATAATTCGGGCGAACATATCGGTTCGATCGAACGTCTTCTGGTCGAGAAGCGCGGCGGCAAGGTTTCCTATGCCGTTCTCAGCTTCGGTGGCTTTTTCGGGATCGGTGACGATCACTACCCGCTGCCCTGGTCAAAGCTCAATTACGACGAGAGCCTGGGCGGATATCGGGTCGACATCAACAAGGAACAACTCGAAGGCGCGCCCAAATATGAGCGCAACGACGATGATTTCTTTACCGCCGAAAATGGTCGTCGGGTGTACGACTATTATGGCGTAACCCCTTACTGGATCTGATCCAGCCCGCTTTTTTCAGCACCTAACCATTACACGAGCGGCGTCCTTCGGGGCGCCGTTCTTGTTTCAGAGACCGCGTGCGCGGACAGCAAGCGCATAGACAGACTTCGTGGCCGTGATGTAGAGGCAATCGCGCCTTGGACCCCCGAAGGTCAGGTTGGCCGAGGTTTGCGGCAGAAGCACGCGGCCACATAATCTGCCGTCTGGATCGAACACTTGGACCCCGTCGCCCGAGGACGACCAGAGCCAGCCGTCTTCATCGACGCGGAAGCCATCGGGGATGCCGACATCGATGGTGCAGAATTCACGTCCGTTGCGGGCCTGTCCATCGGCGGAAATGTCGAAGACGCGAATATGGCGCGGCACCTCGGGATCGTGGCTGGCGCCGGAATCGGCGACGAAGAGCCGGTTCTCATCAGCCGAGAAGGCAAGGCCATTGGGCTGGGCAAAATCGTCGATCACCCGGGTGATTGCGCCGGTGTCGCCATCGATACGGTAGACGCCGCGCGCCGATTGCTCGGGATCGGCCTTATAGCCTTCGTAATCGGAGAGGATGCCGTAGGTGGGATCGGTGAACCAGATCGACCCGTCTGAACGTACCACCACGTCATTGGGCGAATTGAGACGCTTGCCTTCGAAGCTGTCGGCCAGAACCGTGAAGCGTCCATCCCATTCGCGCCGCGTGACCCGGCGCGTGCCATGCTCGCACGAGATCAGCCGGCCCTGCCGATCGCGGGTGTGGCCATTGGCGAAATTGGATGGGGCCAGAAACGGGGTGACCGAGCCATCCGCGGGCAGGTAACGCAGCACGCGCTGGTTCGGAATGTCGGAGAAATAAAGACAATCATGATCCGCGAACCAGACCGGACCTTCGGCCCAAAGGCAGTCGGAATAAAGTTCCCTGAGCTCGGCCTGCGGGTCGATCTTGTCGGCGAAGCGCGGGTCGATGATGTCGTAACGTGCAGCCATGCTGTCCTCCCGCGGACAAGGCTAGCGGCAGGACGCACGGCTCTCAAGGCGCTTTTTCAGATACAGGCAGTGGCAAAGGTCACCGGCAGGTAGACGAGAATGCCGGCGACGAAGGCGGCGCGATTGGCCCAGAGTGCTGAAAGCGAGAGCGATGTCTGCGGTTCCCCGGTCTTGTTGGGGCGTTGCCAGGCCAGGACGGCGAGAGGCACGAGGCTGACGACATAGGCCACGATCAGGATCGGCCGATGCCACTCGCCCCAGCCATAGGCGCAACCCAGGGCCTGAAGGGCATAGAGCAGGACGAAGGCCCCTGACCAGAGCGTGAAGCCGGCGATCAGGAGCATGAGGGCGCGATTGTTCTGGCGGGTCATGCCACCCCTCCCGCAAGCGCCAGCAACAGGCTCAAGCCGAGCGCCATGAGCGTGACGGCAAGACCATAGCCATTCCACATCCAGGCCAGCACCATCTCGGTCTGGCGGCGCGCGGAGACATAGCCCTGAACGATGCGCCAGACGCCATGGCCCGCCAGCAGCGCAGCCAATCCGCAATGAAGGGCAGCATAGGCGAGCGTGACGAAGATCACGGCCTGCCTGGCATGCTCTGCCGGGCCGGGCACGCTGGCCATCAGCCAGACAAGCGAGGCGCTGGCGATGACCTGGGCGAGGGTGGCAAGGGCAAGCATGGTCTGGCCGCTATCGCCACGAGCGTTCCGCGTACGGGCGATGTGCGTGAGTGCCCAGCCCGAGGCCGCGCCAGCAAGAGCCAACATTGCGGGCAGAGGCTGCAGTTCGAGCGGGCGCAGGCCCTCCCAATTGGAAGCGACGACGAGAAGGAAAAGGCCGCCGAACAACAGCGAGGAGAACAGCGTCGCGTTCATGACGAGCGCTGCGCGGTTGGCCAGAATGCTGACATTGGTGGCGCATTCGACGTCGAGCACTGCCTGCTCGCCCCGACCGATATCGACCGGCCCCATATCCCGCTTCTGGCCCAGATCGCGCGGCCAGAGGAGGAACATCACGAGCGTCAGTACCGCGCCGAAGGGGGCCAGCCAATATTGGCCGAACAGCATGGCCAGGAAGAAGCTGGCAGTGGCCATTGCCGTATAAAGCGGCAGATAGGTCCTGCGGGGCAGGATGATGACGTGCTCGGGCGCGCCGGTCGCCATGTCGACGCCCATTGTCTCCTGGTCATCATTGCGGGCAAACCCGAGATAACCGTCGCCGCCGGCCAAAACCGGACCGATCCGCGCCGGTTCGAGCCAGTCGGCGCGTTCCGCGATACGCGGAATGGCAGCGAAATTGTAGCTTGGCGGCGGTGTCGGCGTGGCCCATTCCAACGTCTGGGCTTTCCAGGGATCGCGGCGGAAGCGGCGGCCGAAGCGAAATTGCAGGATCATGTCGGCCAGCACCAGGGTAAAGCCCATGGTGAGGATGAAGCCGCCCACCGAAGAGAGCAGGTTCAGCCAGTCCCAGCCCCAGTTCGACGGATAGGTCGAGATGCGCCGCGGCATGCCCATGAGCCCGGTGAGGTGCATCAGGAAAAACGTGAGATTGAAGCCGATAAAGATCAGCCAGAAAGCCGGAATGGAGAGCTTGTAGAGGCTCTGCCGTCCGGAAATGTGGGGGAGCCAGTGATAAATCCCGGCCAGCATGGGAAAGACGAAGCCCCCCACGAGCACGTAATGGAGGTGGGCGACCACGAAATAGCTGTCATGGGCCTGCGTGTTGAAGGGCACCATAGCGAGCATGACGCCGGTAAGTCCGCCGATGACGAAAACGAAGAAAAAGCCGAACACGTAGAGCATGGGAACGTCCCATTTCGGCTTGCCCGAGGCCAGGGTGCCCAGCCAGGCGAAAATCTGCACGGCGGTCGGGATGGCCACAAGCGCACTGGCGGCGGAGAAAAAGGCCAGCGCCAGATGAGGAATGCCCACGGTGAACATGTGGTGCACCCAGAGGCCGAAGCTGAGGAAGCCCATCGCGACGATGGCCGCGATGATGGCGCGATAGCCCAGGATCTGGCGCTGCGCGAAGACCGGAATGATGGTGGAGAGCGCCCCGGCGGCGGGTAGGAAGATGATATAGACTTCCGGGTGACCGAAGAGCCAGAACAGGTGCTGCCAGAGCAGGGGATCGCCCCCGCGCGTGGGATCGAAGAAGGGCAGATCGAAGGCGCGCTCGAGTTCGAGCAGGATCGATCCCAGGATCAGCGGCGGAAAGCCAACGATCATCATGCCGGTGGTGACCAGCATGTACCAGCCGAGCAGGGGCATGCGGGTCAACGACATGCCCGGCGCCCGCATCTTGAGGATCGAGACGAAGATTTCGATGGCGGCCGTGACGGCCGAGATTTCGACGAAGGTAATGCCTAAAAGCCAGACATCGGCATTGATGCCGGGCGTATAGGGCTTGGAGGCGAGCGGGGTATACATGAACCAGCCGCCATCGGGTGCGGCCCCCACCAGCATGGCGACGATGAGGATCGTGCCCCCGAACAGGTAGCACCAGAAGCCATAGGCGGTGAGGCGCGGAAAGGCCATGTCCCGCGCGCCAAGCATCTTGGGCAAAAGGTAGATGGCAAAGCCTTCCAGCATGGGAATGGCGAACAGGAACATCATCACCGTGCCATGCATGGTGAAGATCTGATTGTAGAATTCGGGGCCGATAAAGGCACTGTTGGGCGTGGCCAATTGCGCCCGGATCAGCATCGAGAGGAAGCCGCCGATGGCAAAAAAGACCAGCGCGACCAGCATGAAGCGCTTGCCGAGGACCGTATGATTGACGCTCGACAGCCGGCCGATGCCCGCAGGCGTCATCCAGATGCGCTCGAGCTGCTTGTGCAGGCGGACAGCGGATATGGCCTTACTCACCGGCATTGTCCTCCATCATGGCCGCAAAGACTTCGGGCGGGTGCGCTTCGACCCTGAAGAACATGGTATCGTGGCCCTCTCCGCAATATTCGGCACATTGGCCCCAATAGGTGCCCGGCTCGTCGGCCTCGAGGCGGATGACATTGACATGGCCGGGAACAGCATCGATCTTTCCCCCCAGCCGCGGCACCCAGAACGAATGGATGACGTCGGCCGCGCTGATCTCGAAGTCGACCGGCTGACCGGCCGGGATATGCACGACTTCCTCGGCACTGTTGACGCCATTGGGATAGGTGAAACGCCATTCCCAGCGGGATGCCTCGACGCCGATACGCAGCGGCGCCTGCCCATGGGGCAGCAATTGCTCGCCCAGGACGAGGGCCGTGCCGGTCAGCAGGACCAGGACGGGAATGGGCAGGATGAGCCCGCCGCCGATGATCCAATGCGCCGGGGTAAAGCGCGCGAGGAGCGCGCTGCGGAAATAGGCGAGGAAGAAGAGGATCATGACCAGAGCGAACAGCACGACCGAGCCCCAGAACATCACCCACCAGAGCAGGGCCAGATTGGCGGCGCGCGGACCGGCGGGGTCGAGTGTGGACAGCTCGCCGCTGCAACCGGCGAGCACAAACGGCGTTGCACCCAGGCACAGCGTCTTGAGAACGGGGGACATTCGATGAGCGAAACTGCGCGACAGAGCGAAGAAGTCGAGATTGCGCTCGAAGAAGGCCAGGAAGTCAGCGCCGATCACCCCAATCCTCATATTCGGGAGGTCGCCAAACAGGATATCGGATCGGCGATCGCCGTGGCCGGGCATCCCATTCATGCCATGCTCGTGCATTTTCCGATCGCCTTCGTGATTGCCACGCTGGGCGTGGATATTTTCTACTGGTTCACCGCGGACGACTTCTGGATCCAGGTCGGAACCTGGTCGGCCGGTGCGGCCTTCGCCTTCGGCGTGCTGGCGGCAATTGTCGGCACGCTCGAATTGCTGGCCGTTCCAGGCATTCGCGTGCGCGTCGCCAGCTGGAACCATGCCATCGCGGCCATGGTGATGCTGGCCATTGTCGGTGCCAATGCGGGATTGCGCCTCTATTGGCCCGAAGCGGTGCTGCCCGGCGGATTGATGTTGTCGACGCTGGCCAGCATGGCGGCCGCCTTTGCCGGATGGCACGGAGGCAAGCTGATTTTCGATCATGGTGTCGGCCTCCTCATTTCATCCAAGCAATGAACGGTTCGGCCAGCTCGCCAAGCCGGCCGGGGGCGAAGAAGTCGGCCAACGGCTCCGGCCAGGCCATTTCCGGCTTGCCCAGAACCAGGATGAGAATGGACGACACCGTGAGCAGGGTGAGCGGCATGACCAGCATGAAACGCCACGCCGGGTAATCCCGCCCCGGCTCGAAGAGGCGCAGGATCATGAGGCCGGAGAAGATGTGAATGCCGGTCATCACCGAGACGGCAAAGAGCTTGGCCGAGAACCAGGTCTCGTAGGTCGCCATCAGAAAGATCAGCGCCGTGCCCGAGCCGATGGCGACGAACGCTGCCGGCGACATCAGCGAGACGTAGAAAAAGCGGGTGAAGCCATGCAGCTTGTGCAGGGCGTCATCCTCAAGGCCCCGCCGCTGCATGTATAGAAACGGCAGGGCGATGAGCCCGGCGCTCCACAGCGCTATTCCCGCCACGTGGATGAACTTGAGCCAGGTAACGATCATCGTGGGGCCGCCTGCCGGTCACCGAGAAGGTCGACAAGACGCCAAAGCACCAGCGCCAGAAGCGGCAGGTTGGCCGGCACCCACATGATGAGGCCGCCCAATTGCTGATCTTCGGCCGCTGAAAGGCCGAAGGCCTGGCTGGCAAGGAAATGCGGCAGATAGAGTGGCTGGTCGGCGAAGACCAGGAGGGCGCCGAGCATGCCCATCTGGATGGCGCTGGTCAGCGCCGCCAGACCCGCCTGGATGGGACGCCGGGCATGCAGCAAGCCAAGCCAGAGCCAGGTGAACGTCGTGAGCAAGCTGAGCTGCATTGCCCAATAAAGCCCAGGATGGGTAAAGGCCGCCGTGTAGAGATCGGGACTGTGCCAGAGCCAGAGCGCTGCCGTGGAAAGGGCCAGAGGCGGCAGGGTGCCGCCCTTGTTGCCCCAGGAGGCCGGCAGAGCAAGCGCAAGAAGCGGCGCCACGACCATGGTGAGGAGCACATGGTGACCGACGCGGGCCGAAAAGAGCGCCACCGTCAGGGCGCAGAGGGGGGACACGAAGAGCAGCGCTGCAAATGCCCAGGACAGGGCAAAGGCGAGCTGTCGCCGTGGGCCGGCCAGTCGTAGCAGCCACAGCCCTGCCAAGGCGGCGATGACGAGCCCGGTCAATAGGCCGGGCTCGAAATTCCAGCGGGTCCAGAGGTCCGCCGGCAGGGGCGGGGCACCGCAATAGCTCAGGTCGAAGGAAAAGGCTGACGCTTGATCCATTTCCATTCCGTTTTAGGAGGAAGCGAGGGGCGGGTGCGCCCCTGTGCATCAGGGCTGGCTGGTTTCCCCGCCCGTGCCGGTGGCGTTGGCGGGAAGCGCGAAGGCGATGAAATAGTCGCCGATCGGCGTTTCCATGAAATCATGGCCACCGGCATTCATCACCACGATCTGCCGCCCGCCCGCCTCATAGGTCATGGGGGTCGCCTGGCCGCCGGCCGGCAGGACGGTCTGCCAGACCTCTTCGCCGGTCTCGATATCGATGGCGCGCAGGATATCGTCGGTGGTGGCCGCGATGAAGAACAGGCCCGACGCCGTCACGAAGCCGCCGCCATTATTGGGCGTGCCGATCTCGAAGGGCAGCATGGACGGGATGCCGAACGGGCCGTTCTTGCGGGCCGAACCGAAGGGGCGATCCCAGAGGACTTCACGCGTTTCCAGATCGATCGCCGCAATGCCGCCATAGGGGGGCTCCTTGCAGAGCAGACCCGTGAACGGCACCCGCCAGCCCGCATTGACACGGATGCCATAGGGCGCGCCGGCCTGCGGGCTCAGCGAACCGTGCGAGCCGCCGCCGGCATCGGAATCGTAATTGGGATCGGTGATCGGCAACACGCCTGCAGCATCCACCTCTTCGCGCGGCACCAACTGATTGAAATTGGGCATGTTGTTGTAATTGGTGATCATGATGTTGTTCACCGGATCGATGGCGACGCCACCCCAGTCCACGCCGCCATTATAGCCGGGGAACTGGATCCAGGGCCGATCGACGGTGGGCGGGGTATAGACCCCGTCATAGGCCGCCTGGCGATACTGGATGCGGCACCACAGCTGGTCCAGCGGCGTCATGCCCCACATGTCGGCTTCGGTCAGGTCCGGCTTGAGCAGGTTGGGGAAGTCGGTGACGAAGGGCTGGGTGGGGGAGAGACGTTCCGGCTCGACACCGCCCTGAGGGGCCGGGCGTTCCTCGATGGTGACCAGCGGCTCGCCGGTTTCCCGGTTGAGAATATAGAACTGCGCCTGCTTGGACGGCATGATGATGGCCGGCACCGGACCTTCGGGCGTGGGGAAATCCACAAGGCTGCCCTGGCCGCCCAGGTCATAATCCCAGATGTCGTAATGGACGGTCTGGTAATGCCAGGCGACATCGCCGGTTTCCACATCCAGCGCCACGATGGCGGTCGAATAGGTGTTTTCTTCTTCCGAGCGATCACCGCCCCAATAGTCGACCGCCGAATTGCCCATGGGCATATAGACAAGGCCCAGCTCGTCGTCGCCCGAGGCGATCGTCCACATATTGGGCGTGCCGGGCGTATAGATTTCGCCCTCGGGGGGCAGGCCGGTCTCGCCCGGACGACCCATGTCCCAGGCCCATTTGAGCTCGCCAGTCACCGCATCATAGCCGCGGATGACGCCGGAAGGCGCTTCACGGGTCTGACCGTCGCTGACCTGGCTGCCCACGACGAGAACATTGCGCACCAGTGTCGGCGGCGAGGTGGGCGCATAAAAGCCCGGGGCGGTGTCGCCGATGCCGTCGAGCAGGTTGACCATGCCGGCATTGCCGAAATCGGGGCAGAGCTGGCCGGTTTGCGTGTCGAGCGCAATCATGCGGGCATCGTGGGTGAGATTGACCACGCGGGTCGCACAGAGCTCGGTGCGCTCCACACTGGGATTGTCGTAATAGATGAGGCCACGGCAGGAGGCATTGTAGCCGACCGCATCGGTCGAGACGACCGGATCATAGGTCCAGAACTCGGCACCCGTCGCCGCATCAAGAGCGGAGATCTTGTTCAGCGCCGAGCAGAGAAACAGCCGGTTGCCGACCTTTACCGGGGTGTTCTGATTGCCGAACGGCTCATCGTTTTCCGGCAGGTCGCCCGTGCGGAATTCCCAGATCTGTTCGAGCTCGCCGATATTGTCACGGGTGATCTGGTCGAGCGGTGAATAGCGCACCGCCTTGTGCGTGCCGCCGTAAGCGGGCCAATCCGCGCCGGTTTCGAGCGCCACATAATCAACGCCCGGCTGGGCCGGCCCGGCAGGAACCTCAGGCGCCTCAACGGGCTCTGCGGCAGGAGCGGGCTCATCCCCGGTAAGGGGCGCAGCGGGAGTGGTCGGCTCTGTCTGGGGCGCGACAGGCGTGGTCGGCGCGGGTTCGGACGCCGGCGGGACAGGGGCTGCATCGGTCTGCGGCTCAGTGACAGGCGCCTGCGGCGCGACAGGCACCTGGGTTTCCTGAGCAAAGCTGGGTTCGACGCTATATTGAGCAACGTTGATGGCGCCGAAGGCGCCGAGCAGCGTCACCATGGCTGCCGCCATGCCGGTGCCATAGCGGCGTACCGACCCGCGCAGCATGGGAAGTGTGGTGAGGACGAGCACGAGCACTACACTCGGAGCGATGAGGCGCGGCACTTGCGCCCAGCCGTTGAAACCGGCTTCCCACAAGGCCCAGGCAAGCGTTCCGGCATAGGTCAGCAGATAGACCCAAAGCGCCATGATATCCCGCCGGAACAGGAAATAGGCCGTCAGCAGCAGGCCAATGCCTGCGGGCAGGTAATACCAGGAGCCCCCAAGCGCGATGAGCCAGACGCCACCCGCCGCGATCGGTGCGCCAAAGACGACCAGCACAATGGCGACAAGCATGGTCCACCAAAACCCGATCGTCTTGCGGTTGTTATGTGGCAGATCGTGCGACGCCATAGAGCCCTCCTGTGCGTGATGAAGGCGCAACGCCCCGATCCCGTCATAGTTCCGACAAAAATTCGCCGGGCTCAAAAGCCTTGCAAACTGGCGTGTTAGGGAAGGGAACCGCGCACCAGAACGGGCATGGGGACCAGCGTCGGCTTAACTTTGCCTGAGTTAAGCAAAAGCTCGACCGCACGCCGTCCCATGTCTTCGTGCGGCAGCCCAATCGTGGTCAGTCCGGGCCGGAGATAGGATGCGAGCTCGTCATTGTCGAAGGACACGAGGCCCACATCTCTCGGAATGGAAAGTCCCGCTTCGCTGAGCGCCTGATAGGCGCCGAACGCCAGCCGGTCGTTGAGGCATAACAGGCCGCGCACACGGTGCGATTGCAGGGCCTGCCTGGTCAGTTCATAGCCCTGTCGCGGCTCCCAGTCCCAGCAGCTCAATTCCGCGATGAAGCTCAATCCGGCCTCGGCCATGCCATCGCGAATACCGGCAAATCGCCGCGTCAGGGTTTCGGAGCGGAAGAGGTCCGCTTCCTCGTTGGCATTGTAGCCGAGCAGCAAGATGTCCTGGGTAATGCCCGCGCGCACCAGGAGGTCAACGGCCGCGCGCCCACCTTGATATTCATCCGGAAGGACCGAGACGGGAAAGCGCGCGCTGGTACCGTTGAGCATGACCGTGGGCACGTTGATGGAGATGTCGGGCACGAACACCTCGCGAGAGCGCATTGCCGCAAAGATCAACCCATCCACCTGACGATCGAGCGCCGCCTCGACGGCCTGGATTTCCCGCGCCGGCTCGCCACCGGTTTCGAGCACCATCATGACATGCGTGGCGGCTTCCGCCCCGGCCAAGGCACCGCGAATGAGACCGCTGGCAAAGCGGGTGGTGGCGACATAGTCGGAAATAAAGGCGATGGTGCGCGTCTTGTCGGTGCGCAGGGCCCGTGCCGCGACATTGGGCCGATAGCCCAGACTGGTGGCCGCTGCATGCACCTTGGCATGAGCATCGGCCGAAAGCCTCGTGTCAGGCCGGCCGGTCAGGATCATGGACGCGGCAGCTGTCGACAGCCCGGCCAATTTGGCCACGTCGGCCAGTGTCACGCGCTTTTTCGCCACGCTGCGATGTCCCCTGCGGCATGGCCAAACCCGTCGCCATGCAAATTTGACTGGATAGCCATGCAACACGCGCTTGACAACTCTTTGACCGCATTGCATTTGCTAAATGGTTTTAGCAGGGGCTGTGCATGGCTTTCAACCTTCCCGATTACTGGGTTTGGGATTTCTGGTTCGCCCAGGATGGCGACCTTACGCATCTCTATTACCTGCACGCCCCCAAATCGCTCGGTAATCCCGATCTGCGCCACCGCAATGCGCGCATCGGCCATGCCACGTCGAAAGATCTCGTTTCCTGGCAGGATCACGGCCGCATCTTCGATGCCGGCGCCGCCGGCACATTCGACGGCAGCGCCACCTGGACGGGTTCGGTGGTGCGGGACGATGCCGGGCTGTGGCGCATGTTTTATACCGGCTCGCGGTTTCTGGCGCCCGATACCTTTGCCAATGTAGAAACCGTCGGCCAGGCCATGTCCGAGGACCTTTACACCTGGACCAAGCAGCCCGGCCCGGTCTGCAGCGCCGATCCCCATCTTTACGAAACGCTGGGCACGTCGAGCTGGCCCGAAGAAGCCTGGCGCGACCCCTGGGTGTTCCGGGGGGCAGATGGCCTTTGGCACATGCTGATCACCGGGCGCGGCAAGCAAGGCGACGAGCCGGATCGCGGGGTCATGGGCCATGCGACCTCGCCCGATCTCGACACCTGGACCGTGCAGCCGGCACTGAGCGCAGCCGGATCGGGCTTTGCCCATCTCGAAGTCTTCCAGGTGGTGGAGATCGACGGCCAGAACCATATCGTCTTTTGTTGTGACGCTGCAAAACTCTGTGGCTCGCGTGCCGGGCAGACAGGCGGCGTCTGGACCATGCCGGTCGAAGCGATGCCATCGGAGGTGGACTTCAAGAAGGCGCGGCTCCTGGTGCCCGAAGCGCTTTATGCAGGACGCATCGCTTTCGGCGCCCATGGGCAGCCGCTGCTGCTCGCTTTCAACAACGTCACCCGCGACGGCCAGTTCAGTGGGGGGATCTCCGATCCGCTTCCCCTGTCGATCGATGCGGACGGCTATCTGGTGGTGAAAGGCTGAACCATGTCCGTTTCCGTTCACGGTTCCGTCGCGCCGGGCTTCGAGCCGCTCGCTGACCTCTTTGCGACCGCATTCGAAGACCGTCCCCGCATGGGTGCAGCCCTCTCCGTCCTCGTCGAAGGCGAGTGCGTCGTCGATCTCTGGGGCGGAACGGCTGACGCCCGCACGGGGCGAGCCTGGCAACGCGATACGCCGACGACCGTCTTTTCCTGCACCAAGGGGCTGGTTTCCATCCTGGCCGCCCGTCTGGTCCAGGAGGGGCGCCTCGATTACGACGCGCCGGTCAGTCTATATTGGCCCGAATTTGCCGCCGCCGGTAAGGACAGGGTCACCGTGGGGCAGGCGCTGTCGCATCATGCCGGTCTTTCCGCGCCGCGCCAGGACCTTTCCGAAGACGACATCGTCGATTGGGATCGCGTCACGGCGATCCTCGCCGCGCAGGAGCCCCTCTGGCCGCTGGGCAGTGGCTATCAATATCATGCGCTGACCCATGGCTGGGTTGCGGGCGAAATCATCCGTCGCGTCACCGGCCAGTCGGTCGGCAGCTATTTCGAGGATCTGATCACCGGGCCGCTGGCCGTCGATGCCTGGATCGGGCTTCCCGAAACCCTGGCCGACACGCCTGCTCATATCGAAGTCAGTCAGCCATTGCTCGATTTGTGGGCCGTCGAGGCCCGCAAGCCGGCGCCCAACTGGCCCTATAAAGCCATGACGCTGGGCCATGCCCTGCCTGTTGATCTGGTGAGCGAGCAGGGTGGCTTTAACAAGCCAGCCATCCGCGCTGCCGAAATTCCCGGTGCCGGCGGCATCGCCACGGCCCAGGCGCTGGCGACGATGTGGTCGGCCTGCGTCACGCCCACGGGCGGTGTTCGCCTTCTCGACGATGCGGTCATCGCCGTGGCGACCCACACCCGCAGCCAGGGCCAGCCCGTGTTCGGTGGCGATCCTCCCTATTCCCGCTGGGGCTGCGGCTTCCAGCTCGATTCCGAAGCGCGGCGCTATCTCGGCGAAGGCTGTTTCGGACATGACGGCGCAGGCGGTCAGGTCGGCTTTGCCGATCCCGCGCGCCGGATCGGTTTCGGCTTCGTCACCAACTGGATGATGGGGCCGGAAGACCAGCGCGCAACGCAGATTATCGAGGCCTTGCGCAAACTGGCATAGTCCCCTCGCATGGGTCTTCGGAGCTCGTCTTGACTCTGTTTTGGCTCCATGCGCTAAATCCATTTAGCAGACGGAAATATCCACTGCATCTCATCCTGGAGGAGGTCGTTTTGAGAAATCAGTCCCGCCACGCACTTCGCATCGCTGCGCTCACCCTGTCGGTGGCCGCAACCGCCGGCACCGCCCTGGCCGCACCCAGCTGCGGCACCGATCCGGTCGTGCTCAATTCCTATTTCGAAACCGGCTTCCCGCTGCCCACGCGCCTGGCCGAGGAATTTACCCGCCAATTCCCCAATGTCACCTTCGACATCAAGGAAGACCAGTTCGCCAACATGATGGAGAACTCTCCGCGCATTCTGTCCGAGCCCAATGCTCCGGACCTGATCCGCGTGCCCTCGATCACCGACCTGGTCGCCAACAACCTGCTGCGCAATCTCGACGAGGACTTTGTTGCCCTTGGTTGGGACCAGTTCCCCGAGGGCCAGCTGGTGCAGCTGCGGGTCGAGGAAGGCGGACGCCCGCGCGGCACCGGCTCGCTCTATGGCATGGGCATCAATTATTCGATGACCGGCGTGTTCTATAACAAGGAACTGGCGGCCCAGATCGGCATGACCGAAGCGCCGACCACCTTGGCCGAACTCGATGCGGCCATGGCCAAGGCCAAGGAAGCGGGCATCCAGCCGATCATGCAGTGGAACAAGGGTACCGGCGGCTTCGCCTTCCCGCTGCAGAACCTGATGGGCGCCTATGGTGCACCCGAGCCGATCAATGACTGGATCTTCCAGAAGGACGGCGCCACCATCAATACGCCCGACAACCTGGAAGCCGCCGAGCATCTGCAGGGCTGGATCGAGGCCGGCTATTTCCCCTCCGATGCCAATGCCATCGAATATTTCCAGATGATGAGCCGCTATATCGGCGGTGAAGGTCTGTTCATGTTCAACGGCGACTGGGAATCTGGCAATCTCGATACCAACGCCAAGGACAAGTTCGGCTTCTTCATCATGCCGAGCCTGGAAGAGGGCGGACGCCACGCTTCCATGTCATCGCCGCTGACCTTCGGCATCAGCGCCAATGCCGCCAATCCCGAATGCGCCGCCTTCTTCCTCGATTGGGTTGCCCGCAACGAGGAAGCGCGCAAGATCAACGTGGAAGTCGGTGGGTCCAATCCCGGCGGCCCGACCGATCTGGCCATGCCCGCCGTCGAGCCCGGCTCGGTGACCGAAGCCTCGCTGGCTGCTGGCGCGACCCTGGCCCAGGACAATGGCGCCATGGACTTCATCGCCAATGCCACCGGCGCTATTTTTGCCGCCGGCTGGACGCCGGAACTGCAGAAGATGGTCGGCGGCCAGCAGGATGCGGCAGGCCTGCTCGAAGCCGTGCAGCGCGAATACGAGACCCAGCTTTCCCGCTAAGCCGGCAAAGCTGCCGCAGCACCCTCGTCACCACCCGGCTGGTCCGGGTGGTCCATCGCTCGCGGAGGATGGAGACCCGTACAGGACGGGCCATGACGACCAAAGGGCTGGCAGGGATAGAACAAATGACCGGTGAAAACTGAAATGACGTCCATTCCCGCCGCGCCGCGGCACCAAAAAAGGCTCCCCCCTGCAAGGGGGAGCCGCAAGACCAGGATGACGGCCTGGCTTTTCATAGCGCCCGCAGCCATTGCCTATGCGGCCTTCGTGCTCGTGCCCCTGGCCATGAGCTTCTATTATTCCTTCCTCCGCTGGGACGGGATCGGCGAGGCTCGTTTCCATGGGCTCACCAATTACATCACTGTGCTGACCGATCCCAAGCTGCTGCAGATCATCGGCAACGCTTTCCAGCTCGTGGGCTATTTCACCATCATTCCGGTGGTGCTGGGACTGGCGGTGGCTTCGGTCATTCGCGGCCATATGGCCGGCCCGTTCGGCACCGCGACGCGCACCATCCTCTTCCTCCCCCAGGTCATTCCGCTGGTTGCCGCCGGCATCGCCTGGAGCTGGATGTTTGCCTCCACCGGCGTGGTCAATCAGGGTCTGCGCGCCATCGGCATGTCCGATTGGGCCCGTGGCTGGCTGGGTGATTTCGTCTGGGCCTTGCCCGCCGTCGGCATTATCGGCGCCTGGGTGCTGCTCGGCCTGTGCACCATGCTGCTGGTCACCGGCATTACCAAGATCGATCCCAGCCTTTACGAGGCCGCCCGGCTCGATGGCGCGCGGCCGTGGCATGAATTCCGCTATATCACCCTGCCGGGCCTGCGCCAGGAAATCGCGGTCTGCGTGACGCTGACCGTCATCTCGGCCCTGGCCAGCTTCGACATCGTCTATATCTCGACCCTGGGCGGGCCGGGCATCACCACGACCGTTCCGGGGCTTGAGATTTATCGGCTCGCTTTCGCCCATCGCCAGGTTGGTCTCGCCTCTGCGCTGGCCATCGTCCTCATGGTCCTGGTGCTGATCTCGATCACGCCGATCCAGTGGTTCGCACGGGAAAAGAAATGAAGACCGCTCTCCCCAATACGCTGGTGGCGCGCGGATTGATCATTCTGCTGATGATCGTCACGCTGCTGCCCTTCCTGTCCATGCTGTCAGCCGCGCTGGCACCACAGGGCACCTATCCGAACGGCCTGCAATGGCCGGCCGAGCCGCAATGGGGCAATTTCGTGCGGGCCTTCGAAGTGGCCCGGATGGATCAGCTGCTGCTCTCGAGCACGCTGATCGTGCTCGGCGTGGTGCCCATCTCGGTGCTGATCGCCACCATGGCCGGCTATGGCCTCGCCAAGCTCACCACCAACAAATACAAGTGGCTCTACCTGATCTTCGTCTTCGGCCTGACGCTTCCCTTCGAGGCGGTGATCACCCCGCTCTATTACGAAGTGCGGGCCCTGGGTCTGCTCAATACGCGCTTCGCGATCATCCTGCCGCTGATCGGGCTCTACATGCCGTTCGGCGTCTATTGGATGCGCGCCCATTTTCTCAATGTGCCGCATGACCTGACCGAGGCCGCGCAGCTGGACGGCGCGACGCGCTGGAAGGAATTCTGGATGGTGCAGGTGCCCCTGGCGCGGCCGGCGATCATGTCGCTGACCATCCTGCTCTTCCTCTGGACCTGGAACCAGTTCCTGCTTCCGGTCGTGCTCGTGCAGGACCCCATGCAGCGCACCATGGCCGGTGCCCTGGGCGCCTTCCAGGGCCAGTGGGGCACCGACATTCCCTTGTTGTGCGCCGGGGCGCTGCTGATCCTCGCGCCCACGATTGCACTCTTCCTCCTCTTCCAGCGCCAGTTCGTCGCCGCCCTCATGCAGGGCGCGGTCAAGGGCTAAATCGGAGACTTTCCATGGCAGGGCTTACCCTCCGCTCGGTTCACAAGACTTATGGCGACGTGCCGGTCATCAAGGGCGTCGATCTCGACATCGCCCATGGCGAATTCGTGGTGTTCGTCGGCCCCTCGGGCTGCGGCAAGTCCACGCTGTTGCGTATGATCGCCGGGCTCGAGGACATCACCGACGGCCAGATCAGTATCGGCGACCGCGTCGTCAACGATGTCGAGCCGCGCGACCGCGGCGTCGCCATGGTGTTCCAGTCCTATGCGCTCTATCCGCATATGAGCGTCTACGACAATGTCGGCTTCGGGCTGAAGCTGGCCGGTACGCCCAAGGCCGTGCGGGACCAGAAAATCCGCGAGGCAGCCAAGGTGCTGCAGATGGAGCATCTGCTCGACCGTCGTCCGGCCCAGCTTTCCGGCGGCCAGCGCCAGCGCGTGGCTATCGGGCGGGCCATTGTGCGCCAGCCCGATGTTTTCCTCTTCGACGAGCCGCTCTCCAATCTCGATGCGGCCTTGCGCGGCGACATGCGCATGGAGCTGGCCCGGCTGCATCACGATCTCGATGCAACCATGATCTACGTCACCCACGATCAGGTCGAAGCCATGACGCTGGCCGACAAGATCGTCGTGCTCGACGGCGGTGTGATCCAGCAGGTCGGCAGCCCGCTCGAACTGTACAATAATCCCGCCAATCTCTTCGTGGCCGGCTTTATCGGCGCGCCGAAGATGAACCTGCTGTCCGCCCGGGTCGAGGGCAGCGACGCGACAGGTCTTGTGGCGTCGTCGCCGGCACTGACCGCGCCGCTTGCCCTGCCGGCGCGTCCCGGCCTTGCCGTTGGAGACCAGATCACGCTCGGCATCCGCCCCCATGACATGGTGGCAGAGGACAATGGCGCCTTCCAGGGTCAGGTGCAGCTCATTGAGCGCCTCGGCAACGAGACCATCGTGCGTGTCGCCCTGCGCGACGGCACGGAAATGACCGCAGCCTTGCCGGGGCAGGGTTCATTCGCGCTGGGAGCGGACATTGCCCTGGGCCTGCGCCCCGAGGCCGCCCATGTCTTCGGGGCCACGGGCGCGCGCCTCTAGAGACAAGGCTGTCTCGCAAAGTAAAGCCGCCGCCGGATGTGCTTCCGGCGGCAGTTTTGTTTTGGATGGCGCTGCCCCCGGGATCAGTGGCTGTGCGGCTCGAGGCTGTCATGGGTGTGGGGCGTGTCATGGTTGTCGTCGAACCATGTCTGCGCCGCCGCTTGCGCTCTGTCGAGGTCTTCCTGGCTCAGCTGTGCGGCCATGGCGCTGCGCATGTAATGGGCCTCCGCATGCCCGCCGCTGGCCGCCAGATTGAACCATTTATGGGCCTCCACGAGGTCCTTGGGGACCCCGTTGCCGGCAAAGTAAAGCATGCCCAGCTGATACATGGCGCGGTAGTTCCAGAGTTCGGCAGCGCGCTGGAAGCGCTTGGCGGCGGTTTCCGGGTCTGCGGGCCCGGCCAGACCGTTCGCCATCAGGAACCCGGAAGCCAACAAGGCCTCGATATTGTCGCCGGGGACGGCCAGTTCGAATTGCTCGAGGGCGGCAGCCATGTCGAACGTGCCGGTATCGCCGTTCATGTAGACTTCGCCCAGCTGATAGCGGCTTTCCGCATAACCGGCCTGGGCAGCCCCCTCATACCAGGTGATGGCCTTCTCGATATCCTTGGTCGTGTAGGTGCCCGATTGCAGGAAGGTGCCGATGCGGTGCATGGCGGGGGGGAAGCCGGCTTCAGCGGAGCGCCGGATGGCGTTAACGCCGTCTGGTGCGGTCACGGATGACTGGTTCTGCAAGGTCAGTTCGCCGAAGAAATAGGCGGCTTCGGAACTGCCCTGAGCATCGGCGCGGCGGAAATATTCAATGGCGCCGGCACGATCCATGGGAATGGCCTGGTTGACCCCGACGCGATAAAGATGACCTAGGCTGACGAGAGCGGAGACATTGTCCTTTTCGGCGGCCATGCGGAACCAACGCACAGCCTCTTCGTAATTGGGCGCGCCCAGCGCCGAAGTGAGATAGAGCCCGCCCAGATTGCTCTGCGCAACCGCGTCGCCCTGCTCGGCAAGCTGGAGCCAGATATCGCGAGCGCCTTGCGGGTTTCCTGCCTGCATCGCATGCACACCCGCAGCATTGTCGCCCGACACCGGGCTTTGCGGCACGGCAGTTTGACCGACAGGGTGCGCGTGATCGTCGGCAACGCCTTCAGCATGGTTTTCATGAGCAGACGAAGCGCTCGTCGCTGCAAGGGCTAACGCCAGGCACCAGGGCGCGATTAAGCTGCCGGTCTTGCGAAAAATCATGCCATGGTCTCCCTTTAGGCGCGCGAACCACAAGGCAATGGTTGACGCTGCATGGCCCTTATGCGAACTCGAAAACTGGCTGTCCAGAGGTTTGTGGATGCGTGGATTCACTGAGCGAGCGTCGCGGGCGCATCGAACCCTGGGTCGTGCCCTTGCCCAATTGCAGATGTCGCGGCGGCTGTTCCTGGGCGCCCTTGCCGGTCTGTTCAGCCTTTCGACATCCGCGTCAGCCCAGGACGGGGCAAGTGACGCCGGGTCGGAGATGATCAGCACGCTCAAGGCCTTCGCTGACGTGATCGTGCCCGCAGACGAAACGCCTTCGGCCGGGGATTTGAATGTGCACCTGCTCTTGATCGAGCAGACAAGGGATCGCGAAAACTATCCGGCCCTGCTGGCCCAGGGGACGGCCTGGCTGAACCAGGAGGCGCAGCGCCTCGGGGGAACGTCCTTTGCCGGCCTCGACGAGGCGGACCAGCTGGTCATTGTCCGCTCTGCCTTTACGTCCGAACCGCAGACTTTAGCGCGTGTCTTTGCCGACTTCCTGCGGCAGGACATCCTGCGGCTCTACTATGGCCAGCAGGCGGCATGGGGACCGATGATGTCGATGCCGCCCCAACCTCTCGGGTACCAGGACGTCCACCTGCCACCCAAGCGCTCCGCATGAGCGACGTCCTGATCATCGGTTCGGGTGCCGGAGGCGGCGCGGCGGCCTATGCCCTGACGCGCGCCGGGCTCACGGTCACGATACTGGAGGCCGGGCCGCATTACGACTACCTGGCCGATTACCGGATGGATCGCCAGGATTGGGAGCAGCCCTTCCCCGACAAGGACCCGCCACATGCCAGCTATGCTGTGGCCCCGCTCCAGCCGCTGGATGCCGACCTTGCCGATCTGCGGTCGTGGAACCACATTTCCGGATTGTGGAATCCGAGCGAGCAGCGCATTTCGATGGGCTACCACCATGTGCGCGGGGTAGGGGGCAGTACGCTGCATTTTACCGGCGAGGCGCATCGCCTGCACCCGGAGGCCTTCCAGCTTTTCAGTCGGACCGGCATCGGTGCAGACTGGCCGATCGATTATGCCGAGCTGGAGCCGTATTATCTGGAGGCCGAGACCGTGATCGGTGTCGCCGGTCGCGCGGAAAGCTCGAGGTGGCGCTCGGCGCCCTATCCCTTGCCCGATCATCGGCTGAGCCATGCCAGCTCGATCCTGCGGCGCGGGTTCGAAAAGGCAGGCCTGGCCTGCGAGCCAAATGCCCTGGCCATTCTCTCCGCACCCTATGATGACAGGCCGCCCTGCAATGGCTGCAATGGCTGCCTCAGAGGGTGCCCCCTGGGCGACAAGGGCTCTGTCGACGTCACCTTCCTGCGCCACGCTCTGGCCACCGGCCGCTGCACCATTCGCAGCAATTGCGACGTGTTGACGCTTGAAGCCGGGCCCGATGACACCGTCACCGGCGTCGTGGCGAGCGAGAATGGCCAGCTGGTGCGTGCAGGCGCGCCGATCATCATCCTGGCTGCTGGAGCCGTGCACTCGCCCCGCCTGCTGCTCAACTCGGCCAATGCCCATGCCCCCGATGGTCTGGCCAACGAATCCGGCGAGGTCGGCCGCAATTTCATGGAAACCATTTCCTGGACCAGCAGCGCATTGCATCCGGAAAGCCTGGGCAGCCATCGTGGCCAGCCTGTGGACATGATTTCCTGGAGCCTCAACGCGCCCGATGCCGTCGAAGGCATTCCGGGAGGCTTCCGCTTCAGCCCGGCCCAGGCCGAGAGCGATCTGGTGGGCCCGATCAATTATGCGACCCGGGTCGTGCCCGGCTGGGGACGCCAGCACAAGCAGGCCATGCGGGCGACATTCGGTCATGTCCTGTCGGTGGCCGGACTGTGCGAAAGCGTGCCGCACGAGCAATCGAAGGTGACCTTGTCCACCGCGTTGGACCGCCACGGCTTGCCCAAGCCGCTGATACACAGTTTTCTCGATTCGGAAGCCATAGCGCGCATCGCCTTCATGGCCCGCACCTGCCGATCCATTCTGGCCTATGCCGGCGCGGGCGCAGTGTTCGAGCAATTGAGCAGCTATGACATGTTTTCCAGCACCCATGTCTTTGGCACCTGCCGCATGGGCGACGACCCCCAGACCAGCGTGGTGGACAGGCTCGGGCGCGCGCATCGCTGGCGAAATCTCTACATCGCGGATGCCAGCATTTTCCCCAGTTCAGGAGGCGGGGAATCGCCGTCGCTGACGATCCAGGCGTTGGCCCTGAGGACGGCCGCCGGAATTGCTACCAATCGTTAACCATTCGTAAACTTCTGGCATCTCGCAAAATAAGTGATTTCACGCAATCGCAACTTGTGCGTTGACACCCACGCCCCGTGTCCATCACAGACTGAAAGGTGGGAATCACTCGGGGGCTTTTGAGTCGTGAAGAATTTGACACGCCGCGTCGGACGGCTTGGATTGCTGATGAGCGTGGGCGCAGCCGCCCTTGGCGCTGCTCCAGCCTATGCGGGCCACCTGTTCACGCAGAATACGAACAACACGCCGACCTGGATCCAGGCCGGGCAGGGCATTCGTATCGACCAGGAACGGATGGAAAGCGCGAACGGTTCCGGCAACATCACTTTTGATTTTTCCCCCAATTCAAGCGTTCCGGATGGCGCGAACACCGCGAATACGAACTGGTGGGCGTGGAGCGCAGGCGACGTCCTCAAGTTTACGGTCCCCACAACCGCTGGAAGCCTGGTCACCACGATCGCCTACGATGCAGACGCCAACTGCGCCTATAGTTTCTGCGGCGTGACCGGCTCGGCGAGCTATCTTTCGGTCAATCTTGCCGCTCTTGGCTCCGCCGCAATGGAAAAGGGCCGCGCCGACGTCAACACAAGCAATCCCCTGTCCTGGACGGTAGAAGCACTGGCCGGTGAGTTTTCGCTGGCCGGCTATCGTATCTATTTCTCCAACGGCACGCTCAACGGCACCGGGGCTGCCCCGCTGACCCAGGATAGCGTGGTTGACAGTGGCAATCTCGGCGGCGGCCCGTCCATTCCCGATATCGATACTGCCAATCCCGACGGCTATACGATCGACCAGGTCAACAACAACGAGGTCAATCCGGTCTTCAATGGCGGCACGCTGGCGCTCAATTCGGGCGGTGCGGCGATTATCGGCAATTTCACCGTCAATGCCACCGGCACCGGTACCGACGGTGTGGTGCAGATCGGCCAGAACACCCAGGTGGTCTTCCAGGGCGCTTTCAGTGGTGCCGGCACTCTCGAAAAGTCGGGCGACGGCACTATGGTGCTGCAGGGCAACAATACCAATGCCGGCGGCTTTGCCGTCCAGCAGGGTGTGCTGAACCTGACCGATAGCGGCACGATCACCGGTGGCGTTTCTGTCAACAATGGCTCGACCTTCGTGGGCAACGGTACCGTCAACGGTGCGACCACGGTGTCGGGCACCGGCAGCACGCTTTATGGTTCGGGCCAGTTCAACGGCGATGTGACCATCAACACCGGCGCCCTGCACAAGCCGGGCAATTCTCCGGGCGACGTGACCGTCAACGGCAATTACACCGTCCTCAACGGCGGGACGCTGGAAATCGAAATCGCCTCCAATGGCGTTTCGGACCGCATCTTCGTCAATGGTCTCGTGACCCTGGGCGGCGAACTGCGCCTTCTGCCCTTCGGTACGGGCTTCATTGCCCCCACCTACAGCTACACCGTCATCCACAATGACGGCGCAGACGCCATCGTTGGCGACTTCGCTTCGCTGCGCAACGACCTGGCCTTCTACAATCCGGTCTATACGCTTACCGGCGATACCGGCAACGACCTCGTCATCACCCTCAACCGCAATGCCAACGGCTTCTCGTCGCAGGCTCTCACCGAAAACCAGCTGGCCGTTGCCCGTGCCCTCGATGGCCTGTCGCCGACGGCCGGCACGCCACTGGCGCTCGAATATGAGCGTCTGATGGGTCTGCTGACGCGGTCGCAGGTTCGCACGGCGCTGGCATCGATGAGCGGGGAAGTCTATGCGACCTCGGCCTCGCTGGTGTCCAACCGCGCCCTGCAGACCGTGGTGTCGCGCACCAGCGGCAGGAATAGCCTGCTGCAGTGTCAGGATCGTCAGGGCGCTTCGGTCGACATGGCCCAGTGCGTGCTTGCCAACACGGTGCGCGTGGACGTCACGGGAGCGTATGCCGAATACAACGGAACCGCGACCGAAGCCGCAACGCTGCGGACCGGCGGCGTCAGCGGCGAAATCCGCGTGCCGTTCCAGCTCGGCGAGGGCATTGCCTATGGCGGTCTCTACTTCCTGCACGAGAACGGTCAGGTCGGCGTGAACAGCCTCAATTCCTCCTCGAGCGTCGCGACCAACGGCGTCGGGCTGACGTCCGGCTGGGCCGGCAATGGCTGGGACGTTTCGGCCGTGCTGGGCTATACCAATGCCCGCATCGCCGGCACCCGTGAGATCAACATCGGCGGCACCGCGACGGCGGCGTCCGGCACGATGGACCTCAACGTCTTCAGCGGCTCGATCGGCGTGGGCTATGCCATCGAAGTGGGCGATTATGTCGTGCGCCCCTTCGCTGCCCTGTCCCATATCCAGACCGGCAATTCCGCCTTCTCGGAAACCTCGACCAGCCCGCTGGCCTACTCGGCCAATGCCGGTTCGACGGGCCAGACCTTCGCCACGGTCGGGCTGGAATTCTCCGGTAACTTCGACATGGGCGATTTCGCGGTGAGCCCCCGCGCCCAGCTGGCGCTTACGCAGCGTCTGGGCGGCTCGGGCACCTCGCTGTCTGGCACGGTGGGTGGCTCTGCGCCATTCACTACCCTCGGCAACGATCCGGGTGCGACGATGGCCGATATCGGCGTCGGTCTGGATATCGAACGTGCGGGTCTGACCATCTCGTTCGACTACGGCGCGCAACTGACCTCGACAAGCGTCAGCCATCGCGCCACCGCAGGACTGAAGTTCAAGTTCTGATCCAATGACGGCGAGCCGGCGCAACCCGGCTCGCCTTTCCTATCACTGGCTGCCATTTACTTGGCCTTGCCAGTTGTTGGCGTTTCTCAGAGCTATAAATCTCTGTCACATCTAAAATTTTTGAAGAAGACCGTGGAGGGTTAACCACTTGTTAACTCTTTTGACGGGAAAAGGGCATGGTCGTCTCATGCTCTCTTTAGGCTCGTCGCAACAATGATCACTCTGGCAAATCTGGTGCGCCTGGCATGCCTTTCGGCAGTCACGGTCGGTTGCGCGAGCACAGGGGGGCTGGGCGGCAAGCAGGTCAGCGCCGATGTGAGCGCCTGGGCCGCCTCGGCGAACAATCAGGCCGCGCAGATGGCGGCAGGCATGCCGGCAACGCCAGCAGCCGTCGACGCGGCGCCCACCCGAGCCACGCTGGCCTCCGCCTCGCTCGGCGAGCTCTATGCAAACGGGGTCGACTTCAATCCGCAGATCCGCGTCGCTCGCTCGCGTGTGGCGGTGGCGGATGCAGAACTGAGCAATGCGGCCCTGCGCTTCTTTCCGGCGCTCACCGGCAAGGCGACGCGATCCTATACCTTCCAGAACATCCTGAACTCGGACAACCAGGTGTTCCAGCAGGGGACTGCCGAGTACGGAACTACCAATGTGGCGATCGAGGGCCGCATGCCCATCATCAACCTTGAGAACGTCTTCAACTATCGCAAGACCGACAGCCAGCAGCGCAAGAGCTACGTGGAATATGTCGGGGCCGCGCAGACATTCATCCGCGACCTGATGATTGCCTATATCGACCTGGCAGAAGCCAATGCCATCATCGATGAATATCGCCAGCGGGTGAGCCTGCTCCAATCCCGCACCAGCAACGAACGCGCGCGGCAGTCCGCCGGAAATGGCAGCGCGGAGATGGCTCTCGGCTTCGAGCAGGAGCTCAGCGACGCACAGGCGCAGCTCGGCGTTCAGGAAGCCCGGCAGAAAAGCGTGATGATCCGCATCGAGGAGCTCACCGGCACCAAGGTCGGCACCGTGCGCGGCCATATTGCCATGGCCAATCTTACCTTGCCGATCGAGGATGTGGAGGGGCTTATCGATTTGGCCCTCAGCAACAACCCGCGCTACATCGCCAAGAAATACGAAGTAGACGCCTTCGACGACGAGACGCGGCGCGCCGTCGCCAAGGATTTCGGCCCCACGCTCGACAGCTTCGCAAGCCACGAATACGAAAACCGCGGCGGCAGCCAGTTTGGCGGCGGTTCGGAGACCGTCCAGACCGTGGTGGGCCTGCAGCTCAGCGTGCCGATCTTCAATGCCGGTGGCCAGGGCTACCAATTTACCACGGCGGTAGCGCGCAACCAGCAGATCTCGGCCGAACTGGCCATGGTCGCCAGCGAAACCAAGTCCGCCGTAGCTATGTCCTATTCGAACTATCTGGCCGCCCGTTTGCGCATCCAGCGCGACAGCCAGACCATTCGCAAGGGTTCCGAGCTGATCTCGCTGGTCAACCAGCGCGTCGCCGACGCGGCGGGCACAGTGGATGACGGCCTTCAGGCCCGCTTGGACCTGGCCAGCTATATGCGCCAGCGCCAGCAGGCCCAGTTCCAGTTGCTGCGCGAATGGGTGCAGATAAAGCACCTGACGGGCGCATTGAGCGAAGCGGACGTGCAGGTTTTCTCGGGCACCAATATCTAGGGATATGCCAGGTGTATCCCCCAGCCAGCCGATGTGAGGTCAGGGCAATTCAGCGGAAGCGGAATGCTGTGCGCTCGGCTGCCCTGATGCTGGTCTTCGCTGCTGCCGGAGTGACATCGGTGCGCGCTCAGCCGATGGCCTCCGATGTGGTCAGTTGTCTGGTCCTGCCCTGGGAAAGCATTTCGGTCGCCGCCCCGTCCGAAGGGCTCGTGCGGGAAATCTTCGTGGACCGGGGCGATAAGATCGCGGCCGGCGACCTTCTGATCCAGCTCGATGACAGTATCCAACGCTCCTATCTCGAGCTGATGCAGGCCCGCGCCAACGACGCTTCCGGGGTCGAGCTGGCCGAAATTCGGCTTCAGATCGCCCAGAGCGGTTACGAGCGCAACAGGGCTCTGTTCGAGCGCCAGCAACTGACCGGCGACGACTGGGATCGCATTCGTGGCACTTATGAACTGGCCGTCGTCGAACTGCGCCAGGCACAGAACGCCGCCCTTCAGGCCAGTCTCGAACTGGCGCGTGCCAAGGCCGCCCACGCCCAGACGCAGATCGTGGCGCCGGCAGATGCCGTGGTCGTGCAAAGGCTGGTTTCGGTGGGTGAGGCGGCGGGGGCCGAACCCCTGCTCGAACTCGCCGTCACCGATCGCCTCCGGGTCGAAGTCTTTGCCAGGGCCCAAAGCTACGCACGCTGGACACCGGGCGAGGCGGTGAACCTGGCCGTACAACTGCCCGAGCCTGCAGTGCTCGCAGCGGATGTGCGGACGATCAATACCGTATCGGATGCAGGCACCGGCGTCGTCGGTGTGCTGCTCGAGCTGGACAATGCAGCGGGCGCAATCCTGCCGGGCCAGTCCTGCCAGATCCCACGCGAGGAAACCTCGTGATGGTCGCCGGTCTCAATCAGTATCCCGCCGGAGGTTCTCCGGCGATCGAGTTGCAGGGCGATGACGGCATTCCGTCAGCGCCTCAAGCGTATTGCTAAGGGGTAGTCCGAAAATGATCGGCAAAGGCAAGAAGCAGGATTTGCAGTCTTTCGGTCCCTCGGCCATGCCTGAGACCGCAGCCGTGAAAGCAGCCCCGGCGCTCGACGCGAGCGCGATCGGCATCATGCCGCTCGAACCGCGCATCATGATGGATGCCACCCTCGACCTGGGACTGGATGCCTATTTCAATGCCCAGCTCGGCTCCAATGCCACCGGTGCCCTGACCGACCTTTTGGACATGACCAGCCAGCTGTCGGACCAGTTCGCGGCTTTTTCGGGCCTCTTGACCAACCAGCTGAGCAGCGCGCTCGGTAGTGCCGCGGACATCTTCGAGTCTGCCGGTGCCAATCCCTATGAGAGCAAGAGCGGCAGCGCCGTCGATGACGCATTCGCCGCGATCAAGTCGCTGGGCGACGCCGTTGCGGACAGCATTCTGGCGGGCCTTTCGAGCGACATCAACGCGGCCATGAATGCAGTCGTCGCGCAGATGAAGCTGGAGTTCCGGGACGCGACCAGCAGCTATTTCGCGAGCCTGTCCACCAGCCAGCGCGACGGCGTCTACAGCGTCATCGATGCTGCCGTCGACCAGATCAATCTCGAAACCCTTTTCAGCGCCACCTCGACCTTCAGTTCGATCCTGGCCAGTGCCGAAGACCAGGCGATCAGCCTGTCCTCGACGGCTGGAAGCGCACCATCGGGCGCGGGTCCCGACTTCTTCAACGACGCCCAGCGCGATGCGCTGGCCAGCCAGTTGCGCGGCACTTTCATCGAGACCATTGCCGGGCAGATCGCCGGCAGCGTCACGACGATCGACACCACGCTTTCGCTTACCAATGTGGTCTCGGGCGGCAATACATTGGTGGCCTTCGCCCAGGCGGGTGCCAATGTGGCGGTCACCGTCGATTTCGGGCAGATGCTGGTCGATTTTGCCTCGCTGTTCGACAGCCTGGGTCTCTCCGGCGACACGGTCACCAACTGGGCCGGCATGCTGGCGGACCTGGGTGATACGACGTTCAGCTTCGATCTGTCGGCCCAGACCACAAATGCGGGCGGCGGCAATTTCACCACGGCGCTGACGCTCGCCAATTTCGACACCTCGGCGCTCAGTTTCGGCGGGGCGGTTAACGCCGCCTTCCTGGACGACCTCAATTTCACCGCTGGCATGTTCAGCGCCGCCGTGACGGCAATCGATCTGGCCAAGTTCGACATCGATTTCGGCGGGCCGGTGACGCTCAGTTTCAGCACCATCGATTTCGGCGTGCATCTCAATACCGGCCCCGGCGACTTCCTCAACCTGATGATCACCGAAGCCGGCAGCGCAAATGCCGTCGCCTTCGACACGGCTGCCGAGTATCGTTTCGCCAGCATCGACTTCACGGCCGCGCTCGATTGGGGCGTCGACGCGATCTTCTCGGACCTGACCGACACCATTCCGAGCACCTTCAGGGTGGATGGACAATTCGGTCTGGTCGGCAGTTCCTCTACGCTGACCGTCGCGGCCGATGCCCAGGTCAAGGCGTTCGATGCCGGTGGCACTCAGATCGTGCCCAGCGCCGAAAACCAGGCCCGGCTCGATGCCTTCACCGATACTGTCCTGGGCATGACCCGTCTTGACGGCTCGGCGTTGATGAACGCGCTGGCCAGCGCGGCCTCGGGTCTCGACGTGCTTTTCGACGCCGATATCTTCAACGTCGATTTTCCCCTGCTCGACGGCTTCAACCTCTCGGCCCTGAGCAATGTGTATCAGACCATTGCCAGCCTGTTGCTCAAGCCGATGGAAGTCGATATCGGCGCGCTTGGCCTGACCGCGGGCACCGACACGGCGGTCAATGGCCGGCTGATGATCGAAGGCATCGTTGCCGACGCGGATACGGGCCGCGTCTTTGCTGAAAAGGGCGGCGAGGCTCTGGCCTTCACACTCAACGCGGTCGCCGGTTCGCTCAGCCATACGTATACAATCTCGGTCAATGTCCCGGAAAATGGCTTTGCCAGCGTCCGCGACTACGCCAATGCGCTCAAGGCGGCGATCGCTGCTATCGATGCTTCTGAACTTGGGGCCGGCAAGAAACTCTCGGCCTTCCTGTCCATCGCCGAAGTCAGGGGTGATATCGAGATGCGCGGTGCCGGGCTGACAGGCTTCAGCCTTGGCGGCGCAGCCTCGACCCTGGCTTTGCTCGGTGTTGCTGCGGCAAACGACACCGCGCGCAGCGGAACGCCGCTGTCCGGCACCAGCCTGACCGGGCTGATCGATACCGGATGGATGGCGCTGTTCCAGTTCAACCTCGATCTCGAGCGCACCGTCACCTATGCCGATGGCAGCCAGGAGGTCGTGTCCTACAAGACGCTGACCCTGTCGCCCGAGGGCGGGGCATGGACGGCTGCGGGGCTCGTCGACCAGCTCAACGCCTTCTTCAATGCCGCCGGCATCACCATGAGCGCGAGCCTGAGCGGCGCGGGTGGCATCGACTTTGCGGTGGACGATGCAGCGGCGGCCAGCGCCTATGCCAAGACTGGCACGAGCGTTACCGAAACCGCCTTCAGCTTCGCCATTGCAGGCGCCAAGGCGTCCGTGGCCACCAGCGTCGAAGTCCTTCAGGCCTATATCAATCAGGAACTGGGCGCCGTCGTTCCCGGCGCTGCACTCGACATCGATATCCAGTCGGGTGAAGTGATCCTGCGCCTGCCCAATATCGCCTTTGCGGTCGAAACCGCCTTCGAGGCGGCCCTTGCGGCCAATCTGGGCCCGCTGGCCGAGCTCGACGTTCAGGCTGCCTTCGCACTGGCCGCCAAGTTCTCGCTGGGCTTTGCCATCGGCGCCGACCTTAAGGGTCTCTATGGCGCCATGGGCAATGCGGACGCCAAGGTCTCCGACTTCATCTTCCTCGAAAATGTCAGCTTCGCTGCCGAAGTGTCCGCTCTGGCAGAGGACATTACCGGCAAGGGTCGCCTCGGCATCGTCGAGGTCGAACTGGGCGGCGATGGCGTCAACCAGATCGCGGTGGGCGGCCGTTTGATCGCCGGCCTGATCGGCCAGGACGCTGAAGGCGATTATTCGAACCGCGTGACCTTCGCCAACCTGATGGCGCAGTCCAACAGCGCTGCCGGCATTGCCAGCCTGATCGGCACGTTCGACCTTGTCGGCACGGTAGACACCGGCAATGGGGACGCTTTCGCGCTGATCGAACTCAATGCCATCCGTGTCGGCATTTCCGGGGTCAATATCGGCATCGAGAATGATGCCGTGCGTAGCCTCACGGCGTCACTGCACGATGTGTTCAAGCCGACGGACTGGCGGCTCGATATCGACAGCCCGGTCGTGGGCCTGATAGCGGGCCTTGGTACGAACGATTTTGTCGACACGCTCTACAATTCCCTGATCCTCGTCGATCAGCTGCTCAATGGCCTTGCGGGCGATCTGGCATTTCTGGGCGCCGACATCCCGGTCCTGGGCATCAGCCTGCTCGATGCGATGAACTTCGCCAAGGATCTCGCCGGCGAGTTGCAGGCCTTCAAGAACAATCCCAATGGCGGCCTTTCCGAGATTTCGGCCTCGCTGGCCTCGGCATTCGGACTGGGCAGCAATGATCTCAAGCTGGTCTGGGACGGCACCAACAGCGTCTTCTACGTGTCCCTGGGTCTCAGCTTCCTCGACGCGCCACTCAATTACGATTTCCAGCTCGATCTTGCCGAATTGCTGGGTGACATGGTGGGCTCGGACAGCGCCATCGCCAATCTTCTGTCCGTGGCGTCCTCGCTGGGCAATGTGACCGGCGACGGCCGCATCGTGCTCGACGCCTCGCTCGGGTTCGACCTGACCTTCGGTGTCGATCTTTCCAGCGTCATGGGGACCAATGTCGGGGCCGTCACCACCGCCACGGCTCTTGCCGCCATGAGCGGTATTTCCCAGCTGAGCTACAACACCGCCAATTCCGGCCATAATGGTCGCGACATGCTGATCTCGCTGGTCCGCACCGGCGCCGGAGCCCCGCAATATATCGACGTCAAGGTCGAGCTCGACAGCGCCAGCACCGTTGGCGAAGCCGTTGCCCTGATCCATGCCGGCCTTGCCAGCGCCGGCCAGGCCAACCAGATCGGTATCGAGATCGTCGGCAAGGATGCCAACGGCAACCCGGTTCGCCTGATGATCGATGCCAATAACCGTGCCCTCGCCGATTTCGGCATGGCGGGCCTCGTCATCGAGAGTATCGGCTTTGTCGACGTCGTCGTAACGCCAGTCGATTTTGCCGGCGCCAGTACTCTGTTTGGAACGGTAATCGCCGTCGAGGCGGATGTGAATGGCGACGCGGGCACCTTCACAGGCGCCGTGCTGGACTCGGTCGATGCTGCCGCAGCCTACAAGTTCGGCGTCATCATCAACGGTTCCAACCCAATCGAAATCGCCGTCGCCGCGCAGGCCGGCCGCGATGCCGCAGGACTCGTCGCTGCCCTGCAAGCCGCCCTGGCATCCAAGCTGGTCTCGCGCGCCGATCTTGGACTGGGCCTGCCGTCCAATATCAAGCTCGACAAGCTCCTCTCGTTTGGCATCGATGCCAACAACGCCCTGACCTTGTCGGCGACCAATTTCGCCCAGACCATTGGCAAGGACCAGATCGATCTCACCCTGACGGGGTCGCTCACCGGGCAGACCTCAACCATCAGCGTGTCGGATCTTGGTGGGTCCAACCTGGCGCGTGCCCTGGGCTTTGAGGCCGCCGCCGGTTCGGTGGCCACCGGCACGATGGAAGTGCAGGGCAAGGCGCTCGAGGCGCGGCTCGACGACAATGGCGTCAGCGCTTTCATTGTGACCCGCGACATCGTGGTCAACGGCGTCCAGCTGGGCGGGACGGGCATTGCCTTCGATTTCATCGCCGGGGTGACCGACGGGCTCAATATGAAGCTGGCGCTCGGCCCGCTTTCCGTCGCGGTGGTCGATGGCCGCGTGCTGATCGGCGATGGCGCGGGCGGCGACGCCTATGTGCGTTTCGGGATCAACGACGGGGCGGACTCCTATCTCTCCTACGGCGATGCCGATGATGGCCGCGTCTATTTCGGCGCCATCGGTGACATGTTCACCGGCACGGCGCCGGTTGGCCTTTCCGATCTCTTCACTTTCGATGCCAAGGCAGCACTCGAAATCGTGCTGCCGCTTGAGGACAGCCTGGGTCTGCTACAAGCTGTCGACGACGCCCGCATCGCCATTTCCGGCGACCTGTTCGTGGCCAATGGCAGCTTTGCCAACGCCACCGGAGCGCTGGTTGCCATTGCCGATCCCGACCTTTCGGTCGGCGACTTCCTGACGGTCGATATCGTTTTGCCCTCGTTCTCCGAAATGCTGGAGAACCTCAATCCCTGGGCCATCATCAACGACCCGATCCTGTTGACCAACGGGCTCGACATGATCCTGAGCTCGCTCGACAAGACGCTGCGCTCGGTGATCCGCGCCATGAACCTGCCGATCGTCGGCGATGCCATGACGCAGGGCCTGACGGTGTTCAACGACATCGCCTATGCCATCCTCAACCCCATTCAGGAAGCGGCGAACACGCCCAATCCCGACGGGACCATGCCCACCACCATCGACCTCATCGAGCGGGTGGTGAACGGCGCGCTCAAGTCGCTGTTCGGGATCGAGCAGGACGTCATCCGCGCCGTGCTCACCGAAGACATGGACAATCCGTCCATCGTCGCCGAGATATTCCTCGATGGCTTCACCATTTTCCAGGCCGCCCTCGATGTCGGCTTCAACCTGGGCATCCCCGGCCTCCATCTCGATGTGGGGCAGAATTCGGCGCTGATGTTCGAGATCGTCGCCGACATCAACATTGCCTTCGGTATCGACAAGAACGGCTTCTTCTTCCTCAACGATACGGACAACGCCGAAATCGTCATCCAGGCGCTGGTCAAGACGTCCGACGACTTCACGGCGTCCGCCTCGCTCGGTCTTGTCGGCATGGCGCTGACCGCCAACCAGATCCAGGGACATGGCTTCGGCGGCGATATTCGCGGCGCCGTGATCGGCGGCAGGATCGAGATCGATCTCTTTACATCCCTGGGCAAGACGCTGGATCGCGCGCTGTTTGACGATGAAGTGTCGACCTATGGCCGCGACAATGGCTACGAGAAGATCGTCCGCCTCAACGAATTGAGCACCGCCAAATCCGCCTCGGGCGAGGGGACGCGGATGGTGTCGATTTCCGGCGTGTTCGAGGTGCATGTCGACATGCACCTGACCACCAGCGTGGTCAATCCGGTCACCGGCAACCCGATCAACGAACTGCCGAGCGCCCTGGCGGACTTCGTGTTCGATGCCCGCTACGAGATCGGCGGCGAGCTGGAAATGCAGCGGCTCGAATTCCAGGATGTCGGGCTCTATGCCGGCGACTTCCTGGCCGAGAACGTCATGCCCGTTCTCCTCCAGATCAACGAATATATCTCGCCCATCGCCGCCATGGTCCAGTTCATGAAGACGACCGGTATCGGCGACTTCACGATCTATGAGCTGATCTATCAGGCGGTTCGCTATGTGAACCCGGCAGCCCTGTTCATCTTCGAGGCCGTCGATACGGTCACCAGCGTCATCAATTTCATCGAGAGTCTCGGACCCGAAGCCACCGTCTATTTCGGCTCGTTCTCGCTGTTGTCACCGGCTTCGGCCACGGGCGTGGTCGACACCAGCAGCTCCAAGGCGATGGCCAACCTGCGCCCCGGCTCGGGTGCCACCCAGTCCAGCTCGCTTGAAATGAGCGGCGCAATCACCAACAACAAGCCGGGCATCGGCTTCAACCTGCTGATCTTCAACGACGTATCGAACGTCCTGAACCTCATCACCGGTAATCTGGCCGATGTCGAGCTGTTCGAGATCGACATCACCCTGCTCGATTTCACTCTGAACATCGACCTCGCGGCGGCGGTGAAATCGGCAGTGAGCTTCCTGCCCGGCAAGGTCATCGACGTGCTTTTCGGCGGCTTCACCGCCAGCTTCTATGTGCACGCCGGCGCCGGCCTCACCGTGGGCTACGACCTCTATGGCATTGCCCAGTTCCTGGGTAACGGCAACGCGCTCGACATTCTCGACGGCATGTATCTGGACGCCAACCGGCCGCTTCTCGAACTCGACGCCAGCTTCAATGTCGGTATCGGCATCAACCTGGGGATCATCAAGGCGGGCCTCGGCCTTAGCGGCTATTTCTCGCTCGAAATCTCGATGAACGACCCCAATGACGACGGCAAGCTTCGCTTCGGCGAGCTGATCTGGGTCATCGATAAGTACAGTGTGCTGGATCTCTTCGAAGGCGAGATCAAGCTTGGCCTGGACTTCAACGTCTATTTCAAGCTCGACCTGTTCTTCTTCTCTGTCGGCGGCAGCTGGAACTGGAACATCATCGACTTCTCAACCAGTTTCGGACGCGATTTTACCGCCAATCCCAATTTCATGGATACGAGCGGCGGCGTCACCACGCTCAACATGGGCGCGACCGCCGGCAAGCAGGTCGGCGGCAATGCCGTGGACGGCAATGACGTCATCGAGTTCAACGGCAACCGCGTCTACATCAATGGCCGCGATGCCGGCCTCGTCGGCGGCAGCACGGTGCTGATCTATGCCGGGCAGGGCAACAACGTCATCGACGTTTCGGGGCTCTCGTCCTCCATTGCCTTCCAGATCGTCACCGGTGACGGCGATGACACCATCATCGTGGGCAATTCTTCCGGTATCATCTCCACCGGTGCGGGCAACGACCAGGTCCTTTATGGCGGCGTCGGCAGCATGATGAACTTCTCGGCCTTTGGCCTGATGGGCTTCGGCGCCTTCTTTGGTGGCGGTCTGGCCCCCAATGCGCCGGCAACGTCACTGAACGCCCAGGCCATGCCCACCAGTACCGCGCCCACCAGCAATGCGGCCGTGCGGGACCGGGTGCCCACCACATCCAACCAGGATCTGCTGATCCTTTCTCGTGGCGGCGCCACCATCGACATGAGCGGGTCCACGGCCAACATGATCGTCGTCGCGACGGCTCTAGACATCGTCGGAGACCGCGGCGAGCGTGTCGAACTGGCGGAATGGGTACAGGCCAAATACCAGGGCGGTACGCCCAACATGGCCGAGGTGCGTCAGAAGATCGACCGTGCCATGCTGACCTATACCGCCGACAGCCAGACCCGGGCGGATGCCGGAAACAGTGTCATCCGCACCGGCACGGGCAACGACATCATCTTCGCCGGTCGCGGCAATGACATCATCACGAGCGAGGGCGGCAACAACATCATCTTCGGCGGTGCGGGCGACGATCGCATCGAGGTCCGGGGCAGTGGCAATAACTGGATCGAAGGCGGCGCCGGCGCAGACCTGATCATCGGCAGCGAAGGCAACGACACGATCATGGGCTGGGGCCGCTATGACGCGACCACCACCAGCGCCGAATATGCCGCTGCCCTCCCCCATCTTTCGGTGAGCGAGCGGGCGGCCTTTGCGGAACTCGTCCGCACCCTGCTGCTCGATGACGGCAATGACTGGATCGAGGGCAATGGCGGCGACGACATCCTCGTGGGCAATGGCGGTGGGCGTAACGTGCTCATCGGTGGCGACGGCGACGACGTCCTGCTTTCCGGCACCGGCAGCGACATTCTGGCCGGCGGCGACATTGCCATTGCTACTGCCAATGGAACCATCATCGACCGCGCCCCGGGCTTTAATCCCATAGGCGTCTTCACCATCACTTCGGTGCTGGGTGCCGACGGCAATGACCGCCTCTATGGCAGCAATGGCAACAACATCCTGATCGGTGGTGGAGGCGAGGACTGGCTGGAAGGCGTCGGTGGCTCCAACGTGCTGATCGGTGATTTCGCAGAGATTTCGCTTTCGGGCACGGCCACCATTCTGTCGGCCAAATCGCTGTTCATCGACGCGAGCGAGCAGGGGAACGACATTATCCAGGGCGGAGCCCTGGCCGACGTGGTCATCGGTGGCGGCGGTCAGGACCTGATCTCGGGCGGCAATGGCCGCAACGTGCTGATCGGCGACCATGCGGAACTGACGTCGACCAATCTCTTCGAAGGGGTGACGCGCCTCGTTTCGCTCAAAGGCAGTGAGGACGACGCCGATACCATCTATTCGGGCATCAACACGTCCATCATCGTGGCCGGCGGCTCCCGTCAGACCTATGGTGATTTCATCTCCACCGGTCACCTTTATGGCGCGCCATCCACAAGCGCCGTGCAGGGCAATTACATCTTCGCCGATTACGGCGACCTGCAGGGCGCCCTGCGTGCCCCCAGCATCATGACCACCGTGTTCGACGCCGGCGATGACGACGTCATCCAGACCGGCGCGGGCAATGACGTGATCTTCGGCGGCGCCGGTAACGACACGATCTCGTCCGGCGATGGCGACGACATCATCTTCGGCGACACCGGCACCTATATGCTGAACCATACCGGCCGGCAGGGCGTGACGCTGAGCACCGACCACAATGCGTTGAACAATCCGCTTGCTGGCCAGACAGGCAACAGTGCTACCCTGTTTGGCAATGACGTCATTGCCGGCGGCAACGGCAACAACATCGTCTTTGGCGGTGGCGGAGCAGATCGCATTTCCACCGGCACCGGGCTCGACATCATCCTGGGCGACCTGGGCAATGTCCTTCTCTACAAGAATGCTGCAACCGGCCAGGCCGATATCGAGGTCGTTGCCAACGAACCGATCAGCGGCGACGACACCTGGAACGACGAGATCATCGCCGGGCGGGGCGACGATATCGTCTTTGGCGGCGGTGGCAGCGACATCATCGCCGGCGGCGCGGCGGGCATCGACGAGGCCGGGCGCCTCATCGCCTTTGGTGACTTCGGACGCGTAACGGCTGCCATTGCCGGCATGCATTCGCTGGCGGCCAACGAAACCGGCCGTACGCTGCGCTATGAGGCCATGGCCCTGGCGTCGCTGTCCACCGATCGCGGTGGCGACGACACCATCTATGGCGGTGGCGGCCTCAGCTTTATCTTCGGCGGCTTCGGCTCGGACGTGATCGAAGGCGGCAATGGCGACCATTGGGTCTTTGGCGACAGTGGCGAGATCGACAATGTCGGCTTGGGCGGTACGCGCCAGGGCCAGTCCATCGCCTTCGACCAGGGCGGTAATGACACGATCCGGCTGGGCAATGGCCGCAATGTGGTCGTCGGAGGCCTGGGCGATGACACCATAACCCTTGGAGACGGCGGCAACCTGGTCATCGGTGACAATGGTCAGGTGCGCTACGGCGTCAACAACGATCGCATCGAGCGCCTTTATGCGCAGGGACTGGCCACGATCCTGGGTGGAAAGGACATCATCGACACCGGCGCAGGCGACGACGTCGTCATGGGCGGGCAGGACGATGATCGCATCGATGGCGGTGCCGGCAACGACATCCTGGTCGGTGACTGGGCGATCGTCGACTTCGTCAATTCCAGCCTCACCACGCAGTCCCCGGACCATGGCGGCCATGACCTCATCGCCGGCGGCGAGGGCAATGACATCGTGATCGGCGGCTGGGGCAATGACCGCATCTCCGGTGGCGGCGATGCCAATGTGATGGTGGGCGATTATGCCAGCTTCACCTGGCGCGGTCGCTTCGACCTGCACACGATCGTCCTCGATGCCATCGAGAGCTTCGGTGATGATCTCATCTATTCCAACTACGATCCGACCTTCGGATCAGGAATGACGGCCGACGGCAATTCGATTTCCATCGGTGGGCGCGGCAACGACACGATCGAGGGCGGAAACGCCAACGACCTGCTGTTCGGCGACTGGGGTGTCTTTGCCTTCATCTCCGCCTCCAGCCAACCGGGTGTCGCAGCCTTCGACCGTCTGATGTCGGCAGAATCGAACGAGAACTGGGCCTTTGGTCATGATCGTCTGAATGGCGGGCCAGGGCGCGATATCATCATCGGCGGCGATGGCAACGACATCATCAATGGCGGTACGGGACAGGACCTGATCGCCGGCGATGCGGCGATCTACATCAATTACCACAATGGCTGGGAATTGCTCGAAACCCGCTTCCCGTTCGATGGCGGCGACGACATCATCGACGGCGGGCCGGGCCTCGACATCATCATTTCGGGCTTCTTCAACTTCGGAACGCCCGGCGCCGGCGACTTCCTCTATGGCAATACAATAGAGGACTTCATGATGGGCACCTCGGGCAGCATCCTTATCCACAATGGCAAGGTCATTAAGTTCAACTATCTCGGTCTCGAGACCAAGGAACTGATCTCCAGCAACCAGCTGCGGGCCTCGGCCGGCGTGCTGATGCGTCCCAGCGAAATCGAGCCGAGCGCATTGATGCCGCTCGCCTCCACGTTCCTGGCGCCGACACGGCCCGATGCGGACGTCTATGCCTTCGATCCCGAAAGCGAAATTTCGCGGACCGATGCCCCGCTGGTGCTGCAGGTGGACGTCGTCATGCGCGAAATCCTGCTCGACCAGGACATGCTGGGCCTGATCGATATCTATCGACAGGGCGCCATTTCCGTTGATGATCTCGAACAGGCGATTCGGGAGGCGGTGCTGGCCATGCTGGCGGACCGCTATGGCCAGAACGTACCAACCCGCGTCCTCGAAATGCTGGAGCGTTATATCGATTTGCTCATCGAACAGATCGACCAGCAAGGCGCAGCGTCCGACGAGGGCGCCGTGCAGGAGGATAGCTCTGTAGCCCCGACGGGCGGCGCGTAATTTGCCGCTCACAATCACATTTATGCTGCCCTGGATGGGCAATTAAGTTTGGAGACTGACATGACCACTATCGAGGGTCTGAGCGCCACCACCACCGACGAAAACCGCCAGCCGGTGAGCATCACCTGGAACGACAAGGATATTGTCAGCCAATATTCCAATATCGCGACCGTGACCGCGACGCGCGAGGAGTTCTTCTTCCTGTTCGGCACGCACCAGAACTGGCGCGGCGTCGAGGGCGGTCAGCCGGTCGAAGTGGAATTGTCCAACCGCATGGTGCTGAGCCCGTTCGCTGCCAAGCGCCTGCTGATGATCCTCAACCAGACCGTCAAGGCCTATGAGCAGCGCTTTGGCGAGGTCAAGCTCTAACGATCATGTCCATCGATCCTGTGCCATCCGAGCCGGTGTCCCCGGGCGCCGGGCCCAAAGCGGGCGAGACTTGGGTGGCGCAGGATGCTGCCGATGCAGCGCATCCCTTCCTGAGCTGGTTTGCTGGTCTGCAGCGCAGCGAACCGGCTTTCGTCTGGGCGGGCCTCTTCGGTGGCAACGCCCAGAGCGCGTTTCCGCTGGTCCTGACGCGCAGGAGCGAATCCATCGCCGTCAGCGCCGCCACCCTGGCGCGGGATGCTTTGGCTGAAGGCCAGTTCAAGATGGCCAGCCTACAGGACGCATCCGGCGCCATGACCGCTTTGGCCATGCCGCTCGCAGGCCTCGACCGCGTCTGCGTCGCTCTGATCGAGCGCAAGCTGGTCGAAGCGAGCCGCCTGGCCCACCCCTTCCGGACCATGTGTGAGCATTTGTCGAGCCTGCTCATGCCAAAGGTCGCTGGGCAGGCCTCTTCGGGTGCCGAGATCGGGCAGCATGACCTGTCCGACGCGGACCTTCTCGACCTCCTTTCCATTCGCGATGAGGCCGAGTTCGCACAGGCGCTATTTGCGCACCTCGAGCGCGCTCTCTCTCCTGACCAGGCGGTGCTGGCCACTATTCGCCGCGGCAAAACGCATGTTTTGCGCAGTGCCCGCGCCCAGGATCCGCTGCCCAGGGGCAGTCGCGCCGGACAAACCCGTCTTGCCGCTCTTCACGCTGCGACGCGTGCTCAAGAAACCCTTCTCCTTTCATGGGCGCCCAAAGCGGCTGTGCCCGGTTCGGGCCACGGCGTCGATCTGGTGGCCGTTCAGTCCGAAGACGGCGTGGCGCGGGCCGCAACACTGAAACTGCCCCGCAGGCAGGGCGGCCATTTTGTCTGGCTGGGGCTATGGGACAAGGTGCCGGCCAATCTCGACGAGCAGTGGATCGGTCTTGCGCCGGGACTGGGCCGCTTGGCGGTATTACTGGATGCGGGTAGGGGGGCGAACGAGCGGCGTTGGCGTGACAACTTGCCGGCTTGGACCGACCCGCGCGGCTGGCGTCTTTGGGCCGCCTTGGCCAGTGTCATGCTGGTGGTGTGGCTGCTGCTGCCCGCGCCGCTCCATGTCACCGGCCAGGCCAGCCTGCGCTCCGTCGACCAGCGCGCACTCGTCGCACCGCGGGACGGTTTTTTGAGCCAAGTTCATGTCCGTGCGGGCGAGAGGGTTGAGGCTGGTCAGCTTCTTGCCGAGCTCGACACGCGCGAACTTAGCTTGCGCCTTTCGCGCATCGACGCGCAGATCAACCAGGCGCAGAGCCGCCGCATGGCCGCCATGGCCGGGTTCAATACGGCCATGGTGCAGGTCGGTGATGCTGAAATCGAAGCCATGGCGGCTGAGCGCGCACTCATCGCGCTTCTGCTCGACCAGTCACGCCTTGTCGCCGAAGCCGACGCCATCATCGTGTCCGGCGACATGGCCGAACGCGTTGGAACGGCATTGCGCCACGGCGAACCGATGTTCCAGTTGGCGCCGCTCGACGGCTATCAGGTCGCCATCGATATTCCGCAAAAAGACATCACCCAGACCGCGATCGACCAGTCCGGTTCACTCAAGTTGACGGCGCTGCCATTCGACGATTTCCCCATAGTCATCGAGCGCATCTCGCTGCGGGCGGCGGGTGAGGGCGGCGAGCCCGGCTTTGTGGCGCTGGCCCGCATCGAGGCGGGGCACGAGGCGTTCCGCGCCGGCATGCAGGGTGTCGCCCAGATTGAAACCGGCCAGGCCATGCGCGGCTGGGTCCTGGTGCGCGACATGGTGTTCTGGGCGCAGGTGCAATGGTGGCGATGGATACCCTGACCCTGAATGCCGCCGTGCCCGGCAGGTCCGGGGACGATGAGCGGCGTCAGGCCATCCTGCGCCACCGACCGCGCCTAGTTCCCAATATCCGCCTGGGGTCGGTCCATCGCGGTCGGGACCATGTATACCGTGCGCACGATCCTCTGAGCGGTCGCACCATGGAGCTCGGCCCCGTCGCGGCGCGCATTCTGGCGCAATGCGACGGCACCCGCTCGGTGGCACAGTTGATCGAGGGGGAAACGCGCCACGCAGGCGATCAGGGCGAAGCGGCGCGGCTCGTGCTCGCCTGCCTCGAAGGCGCAGAGCGGCAGGACCTCATCCGCCCGCTCTCGCCCGACCATGCAGGCGTCGCCCCGCGAAAGCTTCCCGGCGTCATCATACGCACGCTCAAAAACCCGCTCTTTGCGCGTTTTTCGCTTTTCGTGCCCGATCCCATGATCGAGCGCCTGGCCTGGCTGGCGCGTCTCTGCTTCAGCCCCTGGGGCGCCGCACTATGGGCTGGCGTCGTCGGCTTCGGCGCCTGGTTGGCCATTGGCAATTGGGACGAACTCTTTGCCTATGGGCGCGAGCATGCCCTCGCCCCGGCCAGTCTGGTTTGGACATTGCTGCTCTTCCCCCTGGTCAAGCTGCTGCACGAGCTGGGTCACGCCCTGGCTTGCAAGCGCTGGGGGGGCCAGGTGCGCGATTTCGGCATTTCGCTTCTGGTCTTCATCCCCATTCCCTTCGTGGATTGCTCGGACAGCGCGTTCTTTCCCCAGCGTCGGCAGCGCATTCTGGTGGCGGCCGCCGGGATGATGTTCGAATTTGTCATCGCCGTATTGGCCCTTGTCGTCTGGGTGGTCGCCACCGAACCGCTGGTTCGGCTCATGGCCTTCAACATCGTGGTCATGTCCACAATCACGACCATTGTCTTCAATGCCAATCCGCTCCTGCGCTACGATGCCTATTACATCCTGTGCGACCTGGTCGGCATCGACAATCTGGGGACACGCGCGCAGGCGGTGATCAACGTGCTCTCCCGCCGGCTGTTTCTGGGTGATGCCCGGGCCTGGCCGGAAAAAGGCCGTTGGCACAGTGCGCTGTTTGTCCTCTATGGCGTCGCATCCTTTCTCTACAAATGTTTCATCGTCGTGGTCGTGCTGGTCGGCATATTCCCGCGTTTCTTCATCTTCGGCGTCGTTCTCGCACTCTGGGGCGCCATAACCATGGTGGTGCTGCCGATGAGCAAGGTGATGCGCTCCGTCTTTGCCCCCTCTGGCCCCGGCAGGAAGGGACAGGCCGGCCAACTTGCGATCCGGGCGGGCATTCCCATCATCATTGCCGGCCTGTTCCTGGCTATCCCTCTGCCTTACGCCATCCTGAGTGATGGTCGCGTCCAGGTGCCGCCCGAAAGTGTCGTCAGGGCCGGTGGCAACGGCTTTCTGGTCGATTTGGTGCGGCGCAGCGACGTCGCCGCCGGTGCGCCGCTTGCGCGACTGAACGACGCGATCCTTGATGCCGAGCTGGCATCGCGGTCGGCCTCGTTGCGCGCCCAGCAATTGCGGCACGACATCCTCCTGGTCACCAATCTCGCCCAGGCGGCGGAACTTGCGGTAGAGATCGGCTTCCTGAGCCAGGAATTGGCCCAGCAACAGGCCAATCGCAATCGGCTCGACACCGTCGCCACCCAGCCTGGTCTCTTCACGCCTGCCGAGGGTCTGCGCCTGGGGGACTTCCTGCGGGAAGGGGACGAGATCGGCCTCATCACCCCGCCAGGCGATGAACGCATCGTTGTCACCTCGCTTGTGCAGGAGGACGCCGATCTGGTGCGGTCGCGACTTGCCGGCGTTGCGCTGCGCACGATGGATGCGCATGGCGGTGTCATGGAGGCGCAGATGCTGCGCAGCTATCCCCTGCAGGTGTCGCGCGGCCAGGGGCAGGCGCCGGAAATGACCGGCCGCTTTATCCTTGATCTGCAGACCAGCTCGGCCGGCCTCACCTACGGCCAGCCTGTCTCCGTACGCTTCGACCTGGGTCGCGCGTCGCTGGCTGAGCAGGCCTGGCGCGCCATGACCATCTGGCTGACCAAGATTTCCATGTCGCGCTATGTGGAGGAACCGCTCTAGCGTCACCGCATAGGCGGGACATAGGGCAGGGCAGTCGGTTCGCTGGATCGATGCGGACGCACGCGGCTCAAATGGTAAGGCCTGTGCCGGCGGCCAGATCGGACCATCGATGGCGCGGCTGCGCGATGCTGGGTCGGATGGAACCGCCACCCGCGTCTGACATTTGTGCCTTTTGCGAGCCCATCGGATCGCCCCCGACTTTATCGAAAGCGACCGAACGTGGCCCAAATCTTTGACCTTTCCTGCGATGTTGCCGTGATCGGCGCCGGCACTGCCGGCCTTGGCGCGGCTAGGCGCGCCCTGCGCGAAGGCGCCAAAGTGCTGCTGATCGACGACAAGTTTGCAGGCACGATGTGCGCCAATGTCGGGTGCATGCCCTCGAAGCTGCTGATCGCTGCCTCCAAGGCCGCAGACCACGCGCGCCGCGGCGCGCTTTTTGGCGTCAGGGTGTCGGATGTCTCCATCGACGGCAAAGCGGTCATGCAGCGCGTGCGCGATGAACGCGACCGCTTCGCCGCCTCAACCCGCAAATCCTTCGAGGACTTTCCCGAAGGCACCTTGATAAAGGCTCGGGCGCGGTTCACGGCACCCGGCGAACTGGCGCTCGACGATGGTCGGACCATCAAGGCCAAGGCCATCGTCGTTGCCACTGGCGGCACACCCAAAATCCCGGAAGCCTTCTCCGGCCTTGGCGATCTGTGCTTCACCCACGAGACCATTTTCGAGCTGCCCGACTTGCCGAAATCGATGGCAGTCATCGGCGCTGGGCCCATAGGACTTGAACTGGCGCAGGCCTTCGCGCGGCTGGGGGTCAAGGTCTCCCTGTTCGACGATTCCGAAACATTGGGCGGCGTGGATGATCCGCACTTGCAGGCCATGATCCAGGACACGTTGAGCGAGGACATGATGCTTTGCCTTGGCGTGACCTCGCGAGCCCATCGGAACAACGATCAGATCGTGGTCACCTATGAAGGTAAGGGACATTCCGCGTCGGAAAGTGTCGATATCCTGCTCGTGGCTACCGGTCGCCCACCGCAATTCGATGGCCTTGATCTCGAGAAGGCCGGTATTGCCTGCGACGACAAAGGCACACCGCTTTACGATCAGCAGACGATGCAATGCGGAACCGCGCCGATCTTTCTGGCCGGCGATGCCGCAGCGGATCGTCCGATCCTGCACGAGGCCTCCGCCGAGGGCAGCATTGCCGGGCGCAATGCGGCGACCTTTCCCAAGGTCACGCCGACCCAGCGCATGATCCCCTTCTCAATGGTCTTCAGCCAGCCCGTTCTGGCCAGGATCGGTGAGGAGCCGTCCAACGACCATATCATTGCCCGTGCCTCCTATGGCGACCAGGGCCGGGCCAAGGTAGACGGAGAAGCCATAGGGGAGGTTCAGATCGTCGCTGATCCTTCCGATGGCCGGCTTCTGGGCGCCATTCTTTTCTGTCCGGGCGCCGAGCATATGGCGCACCTTTTCGTTGCGGCGATCTCTGCCGGTCTCACAGCTAGCCAGATGCTGTCGCACCCTTTTTATCATCCTACTCTCGAAGAGGGATTGAAGCCGGCCCTGCGCGAAATCTGCAGCCGCGTGCCGTCTTCGGGCGATTACGATCGCACGTCCGCCCCCGGGGGATGAGCGGGCGTCAGCGACCGATCCGCCGCAATTGCCAGCGCTCCAGTGCCGCAAAACCGTCATGAATGAGGACTGCCAGGCCACCGACGATCAACCCACCCTGGACCACGAAGGCTGTATTGCCTGCCTGGAGGCCGGCAATAATCACTTCCCCCAGCGTACGGGCCGCGACAGTGGAGCCGATCGTGGCAGTGGAAAGGGCAATGGTGGTGGAAAGGCGCAGCCCTGCCAGGATAAGGGGCAGGGACAATGGCAATTCGACCTTGAGCAAACGCTGCCAAGGCGTCAGTCCCATGCCCTTGGCCGCTTCACGCACGGCGGGCGGCACATTGGTCAGTCCCGTCAGCGCGTTCTCGAAGATCGGCAGCAATCCATAGAGAAACAGCGCGACCAGCGTCGGTGTCGTGCCGAAGCCCAGCAGCGGCACGCAAAGCGCCAGCACCGCAACCGGTGGGAAAGTCTGGCCGATATTGGCGATGGCACGCGAAACCGGCAGGAAATCGGCGCCAAAACGGCGGGTGACGAGGACGGCGAGGCCTATGGCCAACACTGCGGAGGCAGTGATCGCTCCAAAGACGATCAGCAGATGGCTGATCGTGATGCTGAGAAGGCTCCCCTGATTATAGATGGCGGGCTGTCCGCTTCGAGTGAACAGCGCAAAAAAGCCTGCAAAATCGGTAGGGCGCAGGAGCAGCCACGCCAGCAGGACGAGTGCCGCGAGGCGAATGAGCAGACCCGTACGGCTCACGGCCTGGCCGCCAGCTTGCCGAGACCGTCGAGGGTGACAATGCCCACTGGCAGGCCATCGCGGCTGACCGGCGCCGCCTTTCGGCCTGACCAGAGCAGTTCCGAATAGGCCGTGCGCAATGTCATGCCGGCATCGAGCGGCTCGCCCTCTGCCTTGCCCTGTTCGAGGTGGTCGCCCAAGGGGGCCAGCGATAGAAGTCGGAAGGCGCGGTCCGTGGTGCCCACAAGTTCGCGCACGAAATCTGTCGCGGGATTGGCGATGATCTCGGCCGGGCTGGCATGCTGGAGCAGGTGCCCCTTGTCCATCACCGCGATCCGGTCACCCAGATGGATCGCCTCGTCCATGTCATGGGTGACCAAAACGATGGTCGTGCCGAATTTCTTCTGGATGGCGCGCAGGTCTTCCTGCGCCTTGCCGCGCGTGACCGGGTCCAGCGCTCCGAAAGGCTCGTCCATGAGCAGGATATTGGGTTTGGCCGCCAGCGCCCGCGCCACACCGACGCGCTGCCTTTGCCCGCCAGACAATTGATGCGGCATGCGATGGCGATAGGTGGCGGGATCGAGCTGAAACAGATCCAGCAAGTCATCGATACGCTTGTCGATCCGGGCACGATCCCAGCCGAGCAGGCTGGGAACGGTGCCCACATTCTGCGCAATCGTCCAATGGGGAAACAGGCCATGCCCCTGGATCACATAGCCCATCTGCCGGCGCAGTTCGTAGGCGGGCACGCTCATCACGTCTCTGCCATCGATGCGGATATGTCCACTCGTGGGCTGTACCAGACGGTTGATCATGCGCAGGAGCGTCGTCTTGCCCGATCCCGAAGTGCCGACCAGGGCGCAGATCGTGCGGGGGTCGATCATCAGGCTGACGCCATCGCAGGCCCGGGCGTCGCGATAGGTTTTGACGACGTTGTCGATTTCGATCATGCCTGCCTCCGTCCGGAAACCACTTCGATGAGGCTGTCGAGCAGTACCGCTGCGGCAAATGCCATGACGACGGTCGGCACGGCGCCAAGCAGCACTAGGTCTATGGCCGTCTGCCCGATACCCTGGAAAACGAAGACACCGAACCCGCCGCCGCCGATCAGCGCCGCGATCGTCGCCAGACCGATATTCTGCACCAGTACGATCCGCACTCCGGTCAGCATCACGGGGAAAGCGAGCGGCAGTTCGACGCTGAAAAGCCGCTGGCGCCAGGTCATGCCCATGCCGCGCGCCGCTTCGACGCTGGCTTGCGGCAGCCCGGTGAGCCCCACCAAGGTATTGGCCACGATCGGCAGCAGTGCATAGGCAACAAGCGCGACCATTGCCGGAGCCACACCAATGCCGGAAATGCCTGCGGCGCTCGCGCCTGGCACATTCGCAGCGAGCCATCCCAGCGGAGCGATCAGCATGCCGAAAAGGGCAATGGACGGAATGGTCTGGATTACATTGAGACCATTGAGCACACTGGCTCTGAGGGCTTCGATCTTGTAGCAGAGGACGCCCACCGGCACCCCGATGATTACCGCAATTGCCACCGAGCCGAAGGCCAGCAGCAGGTGGATACGCGCCTCCTGCCAGAAAGCCGGGGCTCGGCTGTCGTATTCCTTGAGAATGGACAGATTGTTCCAAACCCCACTGGCCAGAAGAGCATAGAGCAGCAGCACGGCCACGATGAGAAGCCCGATGCGGCCGAGGGCGCGTAGACGCAAGCGCGAAAGCGCATCGGTCAGCATCAGCGCAAGGGAAAAGGTGATAAGCCAGAACCCTGTACCGAACGCCGTCCGAGCATAGCTGTTGTCAGGGGTCATGAGGCCGTCTGCAGCACGGCCGATCAGCAACGCCATCGCTGCCAGACCAAGGCTCGATACTGCAAGTTTCCAACGCGCATCGATCCTGATGACCGCAAAACCAATGGCACCCAATATGACGGCCACGCCCAGCACTGTCTCTGCCGGTGGCAAAACCTGCCAAAGCCAGAGCCCGTCGCCGGGAACGATACGATTGGCCTTATAGACGGCAAAGGGTGTGGCCAGCCCGAACAGGGCGACGACAGCCACGACAATACCCAGCGGGTCTATCCGCAACCCGCCTTTTTCGGCCTCATGCGCAGTGTCTGCAAGCGTCATCCCGGCCCCAATTCGACATCGGGCCGCGAATGGTCTCGCGGCCCGGTCTGCCTTCGAAAATAAGGCTTAGCTCAGAAAGCCGTTTTGGGTCAGGAAATCGGTAGCTACGGCAGCGGCCGGCTCTCCGCCCACCTGGACGCGACCGTTCAGCTCCTGCAGGACTTCCAGCGTCAGGGCTTCGAAGACCGGCGTCAGCAGTTCTTCGATCTGGGGATATTGTTCCAGAACTTCTGCGCGGATGATCGGCGCGGGCTGGTAGACGGGTTGCACACCCTGGTCATCTTCAAGCACCACGAGACCGGAGGGGGCGATGCCGCCATCCGTGCCGTAGACCATGGCGGCGTTGACCCCATTGGTCTGCTGGGCGGCAGCGGCAATGGTGGCCGCAGTGTCGCCACCCGAGAGCACGACCAACTGGTCGGGGCTAAGCGTGAAGCCATAGACTTCCTGGAATTTTGGAAGCGCGGCGGCAGAATTGACGAATTCCGAGGACGCAGCGAGCTTGATCTCGCCGCCATCGGCCACGTAAGCGCCGAATTCGGTGAAGGTGGAGAGGTTATTGGCTTCCGCCACATCGCCGCGCACGGCCACGGCCCAGGTATTGTTCGCCGGTGAGGGCGTGAGCCACACGATGTTGTTGGCTTCAAGGTCGAGGCGCGCCACTTCGGCATAGGCCTGCGCGGCATCGTTCCAGATCGGTTCATCTGCCAGATCGAAGAAGAATGCACCATTGCCGGTATATTCGGGATAGATGTCGATTTCGCCGGCTGTGATGGCCTCGCGCATGATCGGCGTCGCGCCCAGCTGGATACGATCCTCCACAGCGATGTCGTTGGCTTCGAGCACCTGCTTGATGACATTGCCCAGTACGCCGCCTTCGGTGTCGATCTTGGAGGATACAACCACCTGCGCGAACGCCGTAGAGGAGAGGAAGGCGAACGCAACGAGCGCACCCGTGAGAGCTTTGATCTGACGCATTGAATATCCCTAGGATTGGTGCCGGCCCAAGACGTGGAAAGGCTTAACTTCATCGAAAACGCCTAGACTGCGTTCGAGTTCCCGTGCCCCGCGGCAAATTTGGGTGAGCGAAACGGCGACAGACGTCGCCCGTAATGGTCACCGTGGTGGAGTCAGGCCGAGGGAAGTGAACGGCGGCATGCGAGTACCAAGGGCGCTGCCTGCGACGAGGGAATGTTTGCTAATCTGACGCAGCTGCATAAGGCGCGATGACCAAGAAACGCCTGCCTCGCTCAGCTAGAGGTTAGACAATCGATAGCCCACGCCGGCCTCATTTATGATCAGGCTAGAGGCATCAGTGTCGATCTTGGAGCGCAATTGCCCGATTAGAACTCGCAGATATTGTGCATCGTCCTTATGCGCCGGACCCCACAGCCGTTGCAGGGCTGTGGCGTGGGTCACGACGCGGCCGGCATTGTCCGCGAGAAGCACAAGAAGATCATATTCCTTGGGGGTAAGGTGGATCGCTTCAGTGCCCCGTGTCACCATTCGTCTGTCGCGGTCGAGAACGATAGTGCCAAAGCTCTGTGGTCCGGCGAGGGGCGCGTCCGGCTCGGCATGGCGCAAGGCGACGCGGATGCGGGCCAGCAATTCGCCAATGCCGAAGGGCTTTTCGATATAGTCATCGGCGCCCGCATCCAGTGCTGCGATTTTCTCGATCTCCTGGTCACGCGCCGACAAGACGATGATGGGCACTTTCGAGAAGGCGCGAACGGTCTCGATGACTTCCTTTCCGTCGCCATCGGGCAAGCCGAGATCGAGCACGATCAGCGCCGGAGCCCGTGTCGCGGCAAGACGTTTGGCCATCGCTGCCGTTTCGGCAGTCTCGACCGCGAAGTCGGAGGCCTCAAGGGCTGGTCGCAGGAAGCGCTGAATCTGCGGTTCGTCATCGACGACAAGAATTCGCGGCTTCATGCAGACTCCTCCCCGGCGCGTGGCAACCTGATGATGAAACGCGTGCCTCGGCGGCGCAGAGCCGGGCTCTCGGCCTTGATCGTTCCACCCATCGCGGCCACCAGACCGCGGGCGATCGCAAGGCCCAGACCTGTGCCTGCCTGGCGCCCATCGCCCTCGGCGCGGCGATAGAATTTTTCGAAGATGCGCTCGAGATCGCCTTCCGGAATACCCTTGCCCTGATCGGTCACCGCAATCGACACATCGCTTCCTTCGCGGCGCGCATAGATGGTCACAGGCGCATCACCAGCATATTTGCGCGCGTTGTCGAGGAGGTTAAAAAGCACCTGCTCGAGCATGACCTGATCGCCCGTCGCAAGGGGCATTCGGTCGGCGACGCTGACATCGACCTGCAAGTGCGGATGCAGACGCAGCGCCCGATTGACGGCCGCCTTGATAACCATAGCCACATCCAACGGATCGCGTTTGGCCCGCACGATGCCGGCTTCTATCCGGGTCATTTCAAAGAGATTGGTGACGAAGCGGTTGAGACGGCCCGCTTCCTCCTCGATCGAGGCAAGCAGGTCCGCCCGCGCTGCCGCCGGCATGCGATCTCCGAGTTCGCGCAGGCTGGTGACGGCGCCGGTAATGCTGGCCAGTGGCGTGCGCAGATCATGGGAGAGCGAGGACAGCAGCGCAGATTGCACCTTGGCACTTTCGCGCGTTACCGACGCCCGCGTGCTATCCTGCGTCAAGCGCGCCCGGTCGAGTGCAATGGCGGATTGTTCGAGCAGGGCGTTGATGGTCCGCTGTTCCGCGTCAGACACGGGCCCGTCTTCATGGCGCATGCCGAGCCCGACCACCCCCAGGACACGTTGCCCGGATTGAACCGGCAGGAACAGATAGGACACTTGCGGCAAGGTTCCGGTGAGGAAGCCGGCGGCTTCGCGTTTTTCCAAAGCCCAGCGGGCGGCGGTCATGGCCGCATCATTTAGGTTCTGGTCTGGTGGCCAGGCCGTCATGAGGGTGAGTTCGCCGCCGTCGTCGCTTGCCAGCACCACCGCCGGACGCCCCAGGGCGCCGTGCAGGTGGCTGGCCATGGTGTCGAGCACCTGGTCCTGTCCGAAAGCAGCCGACATCTTGCGGGCGAAGTCGAGCAGCGCCTGCGCCTGCCGGGCCCGCTGGCTGGTACGATCCATGCTGAGGCGCAGTCGTGCGGCCAGCTGGCCCGAAACCAGCGCGACCGCCACGAAGATGGCAAGGGACAAGACCTCTTCGGGCTGGGCAATTGTCAGGCGTCCCGTCGGGTCGATGAAGAAGAAGTTGTATGCGAGGAAGGAGAGGAGAGATGCTAACAGCGCTGAGAAACGACCGGCCAGCATGGCCGACAACAGCACTGCCGCCAGGTACATCATGGACAGGTTCTGCAGGGCAATGATCGCCGAAAGACCAAGGCCCAAAAGCGTAGTCGCGCTGACGGCGAGCACGGGCAATCCCAAGGTCAGCGTCCATTCCGGCAAGGTTCGCCTGCGGACCGCCCGAACCGGCGCGCGTGCACCCTGTCCGGACACGACATGTACGCCGATTTCGCCGGCTTGACGCAGCAGGGCATCCGGCAGCGACCGGCGCCAGAATGCATTCTTCCTGTTCTGACCGATGACGATCTGGGTAAAGTTCCCGCGGCGGGCCAGGCGAAGGATCGCCTTTACATAATCCGAGGCTGTTTCCCGGCGGATTTCTGCGCCGAAGCGCTCGGCCTGGCGCAGCGTCGCCTCAAGCCTGTCGATCGCCTCCTGGTGGGGTGCAAGGCGGTGCGGATGGCTCAGGGACAAAACTGTCCAGCGAGCGTTGAGGCCCGAGGCTAGCCGGCTGGCGTCTCGGATCAGGCGTTCGGACATGTCGTCGTAGCCGACGCAGACCAGCAGGCGCTCGCCAGTGGCCCAGGGGCCCTCTATGGCGCCCTGGCGCAGAAAATCGACCATCTGGTCATCGACCCGGTCGGCGGCGCGGCGCAGACTGAGCTCGCGCAGGGCGGTGAGGGTCGCGGGCTTGAAAAACCCATCCAGGGCTCGCTCGGCATTGTCGGGCAGGTAGACCTTGCCTGCCTTGAGGCGCTCGATCAGTTCCGCCGGCGGCAGATCGACCAGAACGACTTCATCGGCCTTTTTGAGCACCACATCGGGCACAGTTTCCCGAACAGGAATGCCGGTAATGTGCCCAACCAGCTCCGAGAGGCTCTCCACATGCTGGATATTGAGTGCTGTCCAGACGTCGATGCCTGCATCGATCAGTTCGGCGATGTCCTGGTAGCGCTTGGGATGGCGCGCAGAGGGCGAATTGGTGTGGGCCAGCTCATCGACAATGAGCAATTGCGGACGGCGCAGCAGCGCGGCGTCCAGATCGAATTCGCCATAGGGTCGTGCGCCCTCGACCCGAGGTAAAGTCTCAAGGCCTTCGGCGAGGACTGCGGTTTCGTTTCGACCATGAGTTTCAGCCAGGCCGACGACGACGTCTGTTCCATTGGCGGCCAAGGCGTTGGCGCGTTCGAGCATGGCATAGGTCTTGCCGACCCCAGGCGCCATGCCCAGAAAAATCGTCAGCTTGCCGCGCCTCTCGCGCGCGGCAAGCTGGAGGAGGGCGGCAGGATCAGGCCGTCTCTCATCGTCAAGGCGGTCCATTTTACCTCGCCACTTGCGTCAAGCCATCGAGCGCCAGATTGAGCGCGAGGACATTGACACGGTATTCCCCGAATATACCCAGCGCCGGTGCTTCCGTCATGTCGCTGACAAGCCTGGCAATCGCTGCACGGTCCACGCCGCGGGCCGTGGCGATGCGATCCATCTGGCTGCGGGCATTTTCCGGCGATATATGCGGGTCGAGGCCTGAGCCGGACGTGGTGACGGCATCTGCCGGCACTGTGCTCCTGCCATCGACTGCGGCGGCAACGCGGTCCACCAGCCGCCTGTCGGTGGCGCCATAGTTGGAGCCGCTCGATGCCGAGGCGTTATAGGGATCGGTGCCGGTTGCGGATGGTCGCGACCAGAAATAGCCGGGGTCGGTGAAATTCTGGCCGATGAGATTCGAGCCGATGACGTTTCCATCGCGTTCGATGCGGCTGCCATTGGCCTGGTAGGGAAAGAGCGACTGACCGATGCCGGTCATGGTCAGTGGATAGGCAACGCCGGTCAGCAGGGTGAAGGCCAGGGTCATGACGATGGCTGGGCGGATCTGGCTGAGCATGTCTGCCTCCTAGATGATGCCGATTGCGGTTATGGCCATGTCGACCGCCTTGATGCCGATAAACGGCGTGACCAGGCCGCCAAGCCCGTAGATCAACAGATTGCGCGAAAGCAGCGCGGCGGCACCCACCGGACGGTATTTCACGCCCCGCAGGGCAAGGGGGATCAGTGCCACGATGATCAGCGCGTTGAAGATCACGGCCGAAAGAATGGCCGATTGCGGCGAACTGAGACCCATGACGTTCAGGGTGCCAAGACCCGGATAGGTTGCGACGAACAGTGCCGGGATGATGGCGAAGTATTTGGCAACGTCATTGGCGATGGAGAAGGTCGTCAGTGCGCCGCGGGTCATCAGGATCTGCTTGCCGATCTCGACGATCTCGATGAGCTTGGTGGGGCTGCTGTCGAGATCCACCATATTGCCGGCCTCGCGCGCCGCCTGGGTGCCTGATTGCATGGCAACGCCCACATCGGCCTGGGCCAGCGCCGGCGCGTCATTGGTGCCATCGCCGCACATGGCGACGAGGCGGCCGCCGGTCTGCTCCTGGCGGATGTAATCGAGCTTCTGTTCCGGGGTGGCTTCTGCCAGGAAATCATCGACACCGGCCTCGGACGCTATGGCAGCGGCGGTAACGGGATTGTCGCCGGTGATCATCACCGTGCGGATGCCCATGGCGCGCAGGGCGGCAAAGCGCTCCTTGATGCCGGGCTTGACGACGTCCTTGAGATGGACGACCCCGAGCAGCCGGTCGGCTTCCCCCACGGCCAGCGGCGTGCCGCCGGAGCGGGCAATGACCTCGACAGCCTTGTTGAACTCCGCGCCCGCTTGGGTCCGGTCGAGACCGACGAACCGCAGGACAGCATCGACCGCGCCCTTGCGGATCCGACGCCCTTCCACATCGACACCCGAAAGGCGCGTCTGGGCCGAGAACGGGATGAACGTCCTTGCCACGCCTGCCTGGGTTGGTTCAACGACGCGATACTCGTCGCGAGCCAGGGCGACGATGGAGCGCCCCTCGGCCGTTTCGTCGGCAAGACTGGCCAGCAGGACCGCCTCGGCAAGATCGCGCTCACTGACACCGGCCACAGGCAGGAACTCGGAGGCCATGCGATTGCCAAAGGTGATGGTGCCGGTCTTGTCGAGCAGGAGCGTATCGACATCGCCCGCCGCTTCCACGGCCCGACCGGAGGTGGCGATGACGTTAAAGCGGATCAGCCGGTCCATGCCGGCAATGCCGATAGACGAGAGCAGGCCGCCGATAGTGGTTGGGATCAGCGTTACCAGCAAAGCCGCCAGGACTGCCACGGAGAGATCGGTGCCCGAATAGAGCGCCAGTCCGTAAAGCGTGACCACTGCTATAAGGAAGATCAGCGTCAGGCCCGAAAGCAGGATCGACAGCGCGATCTCGTTGGGAGTCTTCTGCCGCTGCGCGCCTTCGATCAGTCCGATCATGCGATCGACAAAGCTTTCGCCCGGCCGCGTGGTGATCCGCACCTTGAGCCAGTCGGAAATCACCTGCGTGCCGCCGGTCACGGCCGAACGGTCGCCGCCCGCTTCGCGAACGACGGGTGCCGATTCGCCGGTTATCGCGCTTTCATTGACCGAGGCCACACCTTCGATGATCTCACCATCGCCCGGTACGATGTCATTGGTTTCGACGATCACGATGTCGCCGACTTTAAGGGTCGTCGCCGCCACGACTTCACTGGAATGATCGCCCGGGCGGTCCGGGAACAGCAGCTTTTTGGCAATAAGGTCAGTCTTGGAGCGGCGCAGGCTTTCGGCCTGCGCCTTGCCACGACCCTCGGCCACGGCCTCGGCAAAGGTGGCGAAAAGCACGGTGAACCACAGCCAGAGCGCGATCTGGACAGAGAAGGAAAGCGTTTCACCGCCCCCGATCAGCTCCTGCACCGACATGGCTGTGACGAGGACAGCGACGATCTCGGTAACGAAGATCACCGGATTGCGGATGAGCTGGCGCGGATCGAGCTTGATGACCGCATCCTTGAGCGCCGGGACCAGAATAGCCGGGCTGAAGATTGATATGGAAGCATTGGACATGTGAGGAGGGTCCTTAAAAGCTCTGCCCGGCAAGCATGGCGAAATGCTCGGCGATGGGCCCGAGAGCCAGGGCCGGGAAGAATTGCAGCCCGCCCATGATGAGGATGATGCCGATCAGGAGGCCGACAAAGAGCGGCCGGTCGGTGGGGAAAGTGCCCGAGGACGCTTCTGCCCGGGGCTTGGCTGCCAGCGAGCCGGCAATGGCCAGCACCGGCACGATATAGGCGAAACGCCCCAGCAACATGGCCAGCGCCAGAGTGGTGTTGTACCAGGGCGTGTTGCCGGTGAGCCCCCCAAAGGCTGAGCCGTTATTGCCGGCGGCCGAGCTGAAGGCGTAGAGGATTTCACTAAGCCCATGCGGGCCGGGCGTGGTGATCGAACCGACACCGAATTCGGCGACGGCAGAGACCGCTGTGAAGCCCAGGATGGCGAGCGGCAGGATGAGCACGGCCAGCATGGCTAGCTTCATCTCGCGCGCCTCGATCTTCTTGCCCAAAAATTCCGGCGTGCGCCCGACCATGAGCCCGGCCACGAAGACGGCGAGAATGGCAAATACGATCATGCCGTAAAGGCCTGACCCGACGCCGCCCGGCAGAACCTCGCCCAACTGGATCAGGAACATCGGTACAAGGCCACCCAAAGGGGTGAGCGAGGAATGCATGGCGTTGACGCCGCCATTGGATAGGCCGGTGGTGACGGTGCCGTAGAGCGCGCTCATGGCCTGACCGAAGCGCACCTCCTTGCCCTCCATATTGCCCTGCAGCGCATCCACGCCGACCGCATGCAGAACCGGATTGCCTCCCGTTTCGGCCCAGTACACCAAGCCGATCCCTGTGGTCAGCAAGACAATCGTGACCGCGATCAGCGCCCAGCCCTGGCGGCGACTGCCCACCATCTGGCCGAAGGCGTAGACCAAAGCCAGCGAGACGGAGAGCATCGCGATGATGTTGAGATAGTTGGAGAAAGCGCTCGGATTCTCGAACGGATGGGCAGCGTTGACATTGAAGAAGCCGCCGCCATTGGTGCCGAGCTGCTTGATCGCCTCCTGGCTGGCGACCGGCCCGGTGGCGATGGTCTGCTGCGCGCCCTCCAGGGTGGTGGCGACAAAGCTGGCATCCAGGCTTTGCGGCAGGCCCATGGCAATGAAAGCAAGCGTGACCACAAGAGACAGCGGCAGCAGGACATAGAGCGTGGCGCGCGTCATATCGACCCAGAAATTGCCCAGCTCGGACACCTTGGAGCGCACCAAGGCGCGGCTGACGGCGATGGCGACGGCCATGCCGGTGGCGGCGGAGAGGAAGTTCTGTACCGTCAGGCCGGCCATCTGGCTGAAATGGCTCATGGTGCTCTCGCCACCATAATTCTGCCAGTTGGTATTGGTGACGAAACTCACCGCCGTATTAAAGGCGAGGTCAGGTGGCAGACCCGCAAAACCCTGCGGGTTGAGCGGCAGCAGGTGCTGCAGGCGCAGCATGCCATAAAGCGCCAGGAAGCCGGCCAGGCTGAAGGCCAGAACCGCCAGAGCATAACCCAGCCAGCCCTGCTCCTTGTCCGCCCGAATGCCGGCAATGCGATAAAGTCCGGTCTCGATGGGAGCCAGCACAGGTGAAAGCCAGGTGCGATCGCCTGAAAATACGCGCGCCATATAGAGCCCAAGCGGCTTGACGAGCAGCAGGACTGCAATCAGCACCAAGCCAATTTGCAGCCATCCGAAAATGGTCATGAGAAGTCTCCGCTCAGAACTGCTCGGGACGCATCAGCGTCACGATGAGGAAGACTGCGATCGCAAGCGCGACGACAAAAGCGATGAGCAGCATGGCGCCCTCACAGACGGTCGAGGGCGAAGGCATAGGCTGCAAGGGCAGCAAGCATGCCGGCGCCCAGGAGGATGAACAAAAGATCAAGCATGGCAGTGTCTCCAATCAGGAGCATTGCAATGCGCGCTCAGCCCATCAGCTTTCCATTCGGAATGGGGCTGTCCGGCATAAGAATTTCATAAAGATTGGGTGACGCGGCTTGGCACAATCAACCAAGGCTTGTTGAGCTGCGAGACAAGCGCTGTTGGATGCCAAGTCCAGCGGCACGCTTCCTCATAAGCTGGCACTGTATCTCTTGCGTTCGGATGAGCGTGCACAGTGAAATCCTCTCATCATCGGCCGCTTCGAGTGACGTCTGGAGCTTTGGCGCTAACCCCCCAGGGCTTTCCGAAGGCGGCGGGAGAGTGTTTGAATGATGCTCGTCGCGATATCCATATGCGAAGCGATGAGCGTTTCGAGGTGCGCCTGGGACAGCGCGAGTATGTGGCTGGCCTCGCGCGCCACGACGTCGGCGGATCTGGGCTGGGGGTCGAAGGCGGCAAGCTCGCCTGCGACGTCGAACCGGCCAAGGCGCGCAATTTCGACGCCTTTGCGCTCCACGCCGAGACTGCCATTGACCACGATGTAGAGAGTGGTGCCCATGCTGCCGGCAGCGATCAATGCCTGGCCAGGGTCGAGGAAGAGCTCTTCGACGACGGGCGCGAATTCAGCGAGATAGACGTCCTCGATACCGGCGAAGAGATCGACGGATTTCAGGATCATCACCTTTTCCAAGACATCCAAGGACTGCGTCCCCCTGATTTTGCTGCCCGGTGGGGCAAGGTTGGCGAGGCAAAGCCGCGACCAGGCCGATAAAGGAATTGGTCCGGCCTGCAGCCAGGCCACGCATTGGCCGAGCTCGTCCGGGACCGCAGATGCCAGCGCGGCAAGACGGCGGCTGTCGCCCATATTCTCCGCGCCGCCAAGGGCCAGCAGCGCAGCCGGGCGCAATCGCGGCGGCAGGGCGAGCTCGAAATGCTCGTCGGCATAGCCCGGGTCGCCTGAGCCGAACCGCATGACGCTGGCAAAGGCGGGCCGCCTGCCCACCAGATGCGGATCGCAGATCATGACCAGCGCGAGGGCCAGATCGAGGCGCTGGCGGGCCTCGTGCCGCAAGGCTGCGATGGCCAACCCAATGTCATCATCCGGATTCAAAACGGCAATGGCGCGCGCCAGGTGTACTGCCTGATCTATGAGGATTTCGGCGCGGGCGTGCGCCAGGCGCCGAGGGAGGAGCAAGGCGCGGCCCCATATCTTGGACATGGCGGAGAGAGCCACCGCCGGGTCCGCCTTAAGCGCAAGACCGATGAGGCAGGTTTGCGCGGCAGGATCATCGATGCGGGCCAGCGCCGTGACGCAGAGGCGCTGCATGGCAGGGTCGCCCCCGGCAGTCGCGCCTTGGAGAACGTCGAGACCCGGCGCGCCGAAGCTGCCCACAGCCGACAGCAGAGGCGGCAAGTCCTGGGATGGGCATGCGGGATCTGACAGCCTTTCCGTGAGACCGTCGAGCAAAATGGGAGCTCCATGGCCAGCTGCTATTCTATAGGCCAGATGGCGCGTTGTGGCGTCGGGATCGCCAAGGCGCAAGGCGATGGCCTCGACGACCTCTTGATCACGACTGTCTGCGAGCACTTGAAGGGCATCGCAGCGGATCTGCGGATGCGGATCCTCAAGATCTTGAAGGAAAGCGCGCGTAGCAGCCCCACCCTCTGCTCCGCCCATGGCGATGAGAGCCCTCGCGCGTGCCAGATGCTCGGCCCTGCTTTGGGGCTCAAAAGTCGTTATGGCGGCAAGAGCAACCGGATCGGCGGCGGCCGACAACGCCGCGAGCAGCATGGGGCGGAGACCCGCCTCTGCCCAGGGCAGAAGCGCCGCCAGCTGCGGGGCGAGCCCAGCTCCGGCGAAATCCTGCGGATGGGACAGGATGACTTTATCAAGATCGTGGCTGCGCCCCAACAAATCGGGCAGCACGGTGCGGTAAGCCTGGACGTCACGGCTGCGGATGATGGGCAGCAGGGGGGCGGCTTCGGCAGGGTCGAGACTACGGGCACGCTCGACCAGAAGCGCAATAGCCTGCGGACTGGCAAAGACCGGTGCCGCCGGATCAAGCGTCTGGCGGCCGGTGACGGCCAGTTCGAGCGCGGTACGATAGCGCCGGCCGACGATGAGCCCGGCAATCCACCAGATGGCCAGGACCGGCGCGAGAACGATGGCAATGTCCGCCGCGCCGATATCGGGCAGCAGGCCCGCCAGCAGCAGCAGACAGGCGGCCAGGGCAATGCCCGAGGGTTCGACGAACCCTTCGCTCAATGTCTGGGCGCGGAAGCGAGCCGAGGCCGGCAGCGGCTGGAACAGCGCCTGTGACGCGGGGCGATAGAGGCAGAGCCGCAGGCTTTCATCGAGCACTTTCATGGCCACGACGAGGCCGAAGACCCAGGTCATGCCCCCAGCCATGCCCGAGTGAGCGAGCAGAACGGCCAAGGTGAGTACCAGAAGCGCACCGGGCAAGAGGGGAATGACGGCGGCCACGCCGAACCGTGACATGATCACGGGCGCCAGCGTGTTCGACAGCACCAGCGAGACACCGGCGGCGCTGGCGAGCGCCATGCCGATGAAGCCGGTCGCGGCTACCCCATCGGCAAAGTGGACCTGCGTTTCGATATAGAAGCTGTTGTCGATGAGGAAAAAAGCGAGGTTGGAGCACAGGGTCGCAGCGAAGATGGCTGCAATGAAGGCCTTGACCCGCCGGTTGAACGTCTGGGGCCGCAGCGGCAGGTCTGGAGTGGCGGGAAGGCCCGCCGCAGGCGCCAGACGCCGCAGGATGACGATGATGAGCGCCCCGGCCATAAGGTTGCTGGCTGCCGAAACCAGCAACAGGTCGGACGGCTGCAAGAGGACGAGAGCCAGCGGGATGGCAAGGCCGACGCCGAGCGCGCCCAACTGCTCGCCTGCGCCGATGCGGGCGAATTCGCGGCGGGCCTGGGCTATGGCGAAATACTGGTTGGCCAGACCCCAGAAGACCAGGCTGGAGGTCATGTTCTCGATCTGGGCCCAGAGAAACGTCAGGGCCGCGACGGTCTGCGGTTCGAGACGATAGAAAAGGCTCAGTGCAACCGAAACGAGGGCGCTCGCGGCCTGCACGCCGATCAGCATGGGCACAAGCGGCAGCCGGCTTTCGAGCCGCAGGAAAACAGTGGCGACAAGGGGGCAAACCAGCGCCGTCGCGAGATAGATCCAGGCGATCCATTGCGCCGGGAAATGCGCCAGGAACAAGCCTGCTCCCGCCGTCTGCACCAGAGTGCGCGGCAATCCCATGACCAGGGCCGCGAGGGCAATGAAGAGTGGCAGGCGGAGCGTGGCCGGACTGGATATAGCGGGCAAAGGCAAGTCCTAGAAGCCGGCGAGAAAAATCAGGATGGCAATCCAGGCAAGCTTGCAGGCGATATGTAGCGCCTGATCCTGATTGAAGGTCAGCTTGCCGGTACATTTGGCGTCATCGATGAGGGCGTGGACGACAGTTTCGGCCAGGCCGAGCCAAAGGCTGCCGGTGATCAAGCCGACAAGCCCGCCCTGAATGATCGAATGCGCCGCCAGCGCCTGATACCATGGCACACCCGGAACAGGGTTGGCGCGGTTCTTGGCGCGCGACAGGAATTCCCCCTGCAAGGGATAATCCCCCAGAGCATGGGCAAAGACCATGAGGGCGAAGAGATCGAGAAAAGGCAGGCCGGTCGTCATCTCTCGCTCCGCGCCGAGGACAGCGTGTTGAGCAGGTGTTCAAACCTTATACCGGCCAGCGACACCTGATCGAGCAAATCCTCATCCAGTTCATCCTCGACGATGGATGCCGTTGCCAGGCCGTCCGCCGATTTCATGCGCGAGGTGGTCGAGCGCAGGCGGTCGGCCAGGAAAATGGCGAGCGCACGATAAAAACGCGCGGCAAAGCCGGTATCCTCGGCCAGACGTGCCTGCACCGCCCGCTTGTCCACGGCGAGGATGGAACTGCCAGCAAGAGCGGTGACCGTGGCCGAAGGCGGCGCGGAATCGACGAAGCTCATCTCGCCCGCGATCTCGCCACGTCCGAGGCGCACCAGTTCGCCCATGCCCGATACCGACACGCTGGCTTCTCCCGCCAGAACGAAGAAAAGGTCTGCCACCGGCTTGCCTTCGTGAATAAGCGGCTCGTCGACGGCCGCCGTCCAGGTCCGGCCGGCATTGGCCAGCCAGTCGACATCATCGTCGTTGAGCTGGCTGAGGATATAGAGAACCTTGCGCATATCCGTCCTTTTCAAAGATGCTGATCGCGGGCCAGCGCCGCAAAATGCCCGTTTTGGGCCATGAGATCGTCGAAGCGGCCGGTTTCCACCACCAGACCACCATCCAGAACCACGATGCGATCGGCGTCCCTGATGGTGCTGAGACGATGAGCGATGACGACGCGAGTCACCTTTAGCCGCGCCAGTGTATCCACCACCTGGGCCTGGCTGCGGTTGTCGAGGGCGCTGGTGGCTTCATCGAGCAGCAGAAGCCTGGGGCGGTGCATCAGGGCCTGGGCAATGAGAATGCGCTGCCGCTGCCCACCGGACAACATGCCGCCGCCGTCTGCCACCACAGTGTGCATGCCCATGGGCATGTTTTCGATATCTGCCACCAACCCAACCATGCGGGCGACGTCCCATGCGTCGGATATGCTGGCGCCCGTGGCACCTGCCAGATTTTCATAGAGCGATCCGGCATGGACCATGCCGTTCTGGAGCACGATGCCCACCTGCCGGCGCAGGCTGGAGAGATCCATGCCCGTGGTGGGCTTGCCGTCGAAACTGACCGTGCCCGAGATCGGCAGGTCGGAGCCGGCGAGGAGGCGCTGAATGGTCGACTTGCCGCTTCCGGAGCGGCCGACCAGCGCGACGAACTCGCCCGCACTGATATCAAGATCAACGCCCTTCAGCACATCGGGCCCGTCAGCGTCATAGCGAAAGCGCACGGATCGCAGGCTGGCAGCGCCACTGATCACGCCGGGATCGGCGCCCGTTTCGCGCGGTTCAGGCGGCGTCGAGATCAGTGGACGGGACCGCTCCAGCAAGGGGCCTATGGTCAGCAATTGGGTGCCGGACAGCACGAGTGCATCAATGGCCGCTGCCAGTTGCAGGAAGCTGGTGATAAAGGCCACCAATACTCCCACTGCCAGCCCTGTGGGCGGCAAGAGAGCCATGGCGCCGAAGACGACGGCGAGGCCGATCCAGACCATCCAGGACTGATGGATGGCCTGATGGGCGGCGAAACGCCGTGCGCCGTGAAAGGCGCTGCGATAGGGGCGGCCCCGGAGCATCCATTGCTCCATGGCGGCCGGGCCGGCGGCGGCCTGGCGGATCTTGTTGATCCCCAGGATCATCTGCAGCGAAAAGCTTTCAAGACGCGTCGCCGCAACAAGCTGGCTGCGTTCGTGGGTGAGCTGGCTGAAGGTCAGTATGCCCGAGACCAGCGCGATCAAACCAATTGGCAGGGCGGCCACCAAAGCCAGGGATGGCGACAGCGTGACCAGCACGAAAAGACTTGAGGCGATGGCGGAGATGGCCAGTGTCGCAGTCACGAGGTGGGTCGAGACGATCTGCCTGATGTCCTGAAAGCGCAGGGCCTGCCCGGTTATGGACCATGCCGTATGGTTGCGGAAATAACCGAGGGGCAGGCGCAAGAGCCGGCTCATCATGGCGGATTGCAACACGATATCGAGCCGGGTCTCGAGCCGCGCCACGGCAAGGGCCCTGACTGCATCGAAGGCTGCACCAGCGAGCGCGAGCATGACCAGCACCAGGACGATCACGCCGAGCGCAGAATAATCGCCCAAGGGCACGATGTCGGTGAGCGTATGAGCCATGGCGAGGGGAACGGCCGAAATGACCGCCGCACCCAGGGCGGCCATGGCCAGAACCGATCCGATATCCTTGCCGCCGCCCCTGACGGCGAAGCGGAAAAGACCAGAAAAATCGAGCACGGAATCGGGCAGGCGCGGATAGAGCTGCACCGCGTCGCGCGAGATGGTCGCAGCGAGCGCAGCATCGACCCTCTGCACTTTCTCGCCAAGGCGCAGGGTCCAGCGCCGGCCGCGAGGAAGCAGAGCAACCGGCGTACCATCCTGCAGCGCGCCGAGCATGGGCCAGCCGGGCCTGGTAAACCAGTCGGCGGCCAGCACGACCGGCCGGTGGGGCAATCCCAGCGCCGTCAGAGGCGATGCGCCGTTGGGGTGCCGCGTGGTTTCTGGCAAGGTGTGGCCCATGGCCTTGAGGACGACCGCAATGGCGGCGAGATGCGGATCGCTCATGCTTCTTCGTCCACCAGAGCATGGTATTCGCCTTTTGCCTGCATCAAGGCTTCATGGGTGCCGCGCTCGACGATGCGTCCGGCCTTCATGACGATGATCTCGTCGCAATCGCGGATGCTGGAGAGGCGATGGGCGATGATGAGGCAGGCCATGCCCCGCGCCTTGAGCCGGGCATTGACATGGGCCTCCGCCAACGGGTCAAGCGCGGATGTGGCTTCGTCAAGGATCAAGAGGCTGGGGCTGCTGACCAGAGCGCGCGCCAGTTCGAGCCGTTGCCGCTGCCCGCCGGAGAAATTGCCGCCGCCCTCGGTGACGATGGCATCGAGGCCTCCACGCCGCGCCGCCATATCGTGCGCCATGCCGGCATCATCGAGGGCCGCAAGCAGGACCGCATCGTCCAATTCGGGGTTCCAGAGGCTGAGATTGGTGCGGATGCTGCCTTCAAACAAATAGACATCCTGGTCCACATAGCCGATCAGTTCGGCGCGCTGGCGCGGCTCGAACGCCGTGAGATCGTGCCCTGCCATCGTCACCCGCCCGGCCCAAGGCGCATGCAGCCCGGCTATGACGCGCCCCAGCGTGCTCTTGCCGCTACCTGATCCGCCGACAATGGCGACCCGCCTGCCCGGCATGACCGACAGACTGATATTGTCCAGAAGCGGCGGATCGAGCGGATTATAGCCAAAACTCAGGCCCGAAACCTCCAGCAGCGCATTTTCGACCTGCTGCCGCTGCGCCCCGACAACCAGTGGCTTGGCCCGCAGCACATCGCCGATCCGTGCCAGATCGGCCCTGATGGCCTGGATGTCGCCGACGAGGGCAACAAGGCCAAAGAGCGGGGCGGTAAAGCTCAAAGTGAGGGCCTGAAACGCCAGGAGCCCGCCCAGCGTCAGCTCGCCCGCCATGACCCGGGCGCTGCCCAGCCCCAGCACCATGATATTGGTCAGCACGGCCAGAAGTGCGGGCAGTACCGAGACGATCACATCGGTGCGAGCCAGCGCTGTGCGGATGGACAGGAGCCGGGCCTGATGCCCGGCCCAGCGCCGGAACACATGGTGCTCCCGATTGGTCGCACGCACGGTCTCGATGCCCTGTACGGCGCTCAGCGTCGCCGAGACGAGCCGGCCCATTTCGGTGCTGAGCCGGCGGGCGGCATCGACCTGGCGCTCGGCCGACCAGCGCACCAGAAGCACGAGCAGGGCCTGAGCCAGGAACGCCGCGATGGCCAGAACCGGATCGACCACCAGCATCAAGGCAGCATAGGCCAGCACGGTCAGGAGGTTGAACATATTGGTTGCCAGCGCACCGGAAAGAAGTTGCGCCACCCGCTCGTTTGCCTCGACCCGATTGACGATCTCGCCGGGATGCCGCTGCAGGAAAAAGGATGCCGGGAGCGAGAGAAGGCGGCGCACCATGTCTGCGGCAGGAGCGATGGCGAGCCGCGTTTCGAGCCGCACCAACATGGTCTGCTGAAAGGCCGTCAACAGGCCCTGGAGGGCGGCGACGAAGGCGAGCGCAAGCGCGAAAGGCGCGAACCAGTCCTGCCGCCCCGCCACCACGATCTCGTCGATAAAGATGCGGGAAAAGGCTGGAAGGGCAAGCCCCGGCACGATCAGCAACAGGGTCGCCAGGACCACGAGGACAAGCCCCAGACGGGACCCCCGCAGCCGCTCGCGGATCAATTCGATGGACGATGCAGGCCGCCTGGAGCGTTGAAAATCGGGGCCTTTCTCGAAGGCCAGGACCACGCCGGTAAAGGCTTCGGACAATTCGGCAAAGGACAATGTGCGGCGGCCAATGGCCGGGTCGTTGGTATAGACCTTGCCGTTCACGATGCCTTCAAGCACGACGAAATGGTTGAAATTCCAGTGCAGGATGGCCGGCCAGGGCACCTCGGCGAGACGATCGGCTTCCTTGCGGAAACCCTTGGCGGAGAGGCCATAGGATCGAGCCGCCTTGAGCAGATTGGAAGCCTTGGTGCCATCGCGTGACACGCCTGTGCGCTCGCGCATTTCCTCCAGCGTGATCCAGCGGCCATGATGGGCGAGGATCATGGCAAGGCTGGCAGCGCCGCATTCGGTCTGCTCGATCTGGAGGACCGAGGGCACTGCGCGCCGTCGCAATTCACCGGGCGCATGCTGTAGCGTAGCGGGCGCAGCAAGGCTCACCGCTGGCCTCCAAGCTCTGGAAACAACAGGGTGACGGGCGCGCGTCGCTCGGCAGCGGTTTCGGCACCATCAGCCGAAACCGTGACCGTGCCGAAAAAGCCCCAGATGACGAGACCCGCCGTGATGAGGGTCAAGCCTAAAAGCGTCAGTACTGCGCCCGAACCGATAGTGACGACGGCGTCATCGAGCTGTTCTGGCGAGGTCAGGCGGTCAAGCGCCTGCTGGCGATACAATCCGTCCTTTTCGCTCATACCTGCTCCTTTCACTTGGATTGCGCGACATGGACAGCGTCCCAGCCCGCTTCGGGCGGATCGGCGATGAAGGCATCCATGCGATCGGCATAAAGCGCGTAAACCGGAGCAAGCTGTGCGGCCAGGGACGGACGCGGGCCGTCGAGCAAGGTCCTTGCGCCACTGAAGTCGGCGCTTCTATAGGCATCGAGCAGGCGGCCATGCCAGACCGCAAGTTCGGCAAAGCCCGCCCCGTCTGCGACATTGGCATCGCCGATCAGGGCATGGAGGGTCACGGGGCTGGACCGCCCAAAGACGCGCACAGCATCGATTTCGAGGAAGGCCAGGTTGCCTGCGGCTTGACGCGTCTCGCTGGTGACCGCGATGGACACACCATATTGCTTGGTCAGGCCCTCGACGCGCGAGGCCAGGTTGATGGCGTCGCCAATGGCCGAATAGGAAAAACGTTGCTCGGACCCCAGATTACCAACACAGGCCCAGCCCGTATGGAGGCCGATGCCGACGCGCAGGGTGCGGCCGGTCTGGGCATTGAGCTGTTCGACCGCTTCGAGCATGTCGAGCGCGGCAAGGCAAGCCTTGCGCGGATGATCGGCAATATCGAGCGGGGCGTTCCAGAAGGCCATGATGGCATCGCCGATATATTTGTCGATCGTCGCGTCGCGCGCGAGCAGCACGTCGGTCATCGGTGTGAGGAACTGGTTGAGCAGCGTCGTCAGCGCGGTGGGTTCGAGCGTTTCGGACAGGCCGGTAAAACCGCGAATATCGGAAAACAGCACGGTGAGTTCGCGCATTTCCCCGCCGAGCCTGAGTGAAGCGGGGTCTTCAGACAGGCGCTCGACCAGGGTGGGCGAGAGATAGCGGCCAAAGGCATTGCGCACGAAGAGCTTGTCGTTATTGGCAAGGGCAATCACCAGCGGCGCGGTGAGGCCGAACACAGCGAGCATGCAGAGTAGCGGCAGCAGCGGATCGATAAGGAGGCCCTGGCTCGTAAAGGCCCACCATGATCCCGCCATGGCCGCGAGAGACAGGCCGGCAAGGCCAAAACTCGAGAGGATTGGGCCGCCGAGGCTCACCAATGCCACCAGAGCCAGCCCGGACGCGACGGCCAGCGCGATTTCCAGACCTGGAGCCCAGTCCGGCCGCGTCAGGAACGACTGACTGACGATCTGGTCGATGATTTCGGCATGGACCTTGACGCCGGGCGTGGCCGCATCAACCGGGGTCGCCACGATATCGCGCAGGCCCACTGCGCTGGTGCCGACCAAGGCAATTCGTCCGGCCAAAGAAGCCGCCAAGCTGTCCCGGTCCGTCCCCGCCAGCACATCGGCGGCGGCGATGACCGGCATATTGGGCAGGCCCGAATAATGCACCCAGAACTCACCTGCAGGCCCTACCGGTGCATCCAGCAGGCCCACGCGCAGGGCCGTCATTGCGCCGCCTCCACCACCCTCGCCACTGGCATCGGATGAGCGCAGCGCAAAGGAGCCCGCGCCTTGGGCGACGCGCAGGGCCTCGATGCTGAGACCGGAATAGAGCCGGCCTTGCGCAGACAGCACCAGCGGCATGGAGCGGATGATATTGTCCGAGGACGGAGGGAACGAAAAAACGCCCAGGCCCGGAGCGCTGTCGTCGAGAATTTCAAGATTGGTGACGCCGCCCGAATAGGCCGGTAGATAGTCGACCGGATTGCTGCCCCCAAAGCTGAAGCCGCCCTTGGGGAGGGGCAGCTGCGCATTGTTCTCCGAAGTGATCGCCATGCCCATGACCACCGGCGCCCCAGCTATGGCACCGGCCAGAACGCTGTCATTGTCGAGCGGCAGTCCGGCGACGTCGAGTGCGGCAGCTTCCGGCCCCAGGTTCTCGAGCACACGACCCAGCGAGGTGCGGTCCGGCTCGGAAAAGACGATATCGAAAGCGATCGCTGCAACGCCGAGTGTGTCAAGCTCGGTGACAAGATCGGCCATTATTGTGCGCGGCCAGGGCCATTGACCGATCCGGGCAATCGAGGCCTCGTCGATATCGATGACGGCGACGCTGGGGTCGGTGGCGTCACGCGGATGCAGCCGGTGGAAGGCGTCGAAGATGAGGTATCCGAAGCGCTGACGCTGCTCGCCGAGGGCGAGCGCCAGGCCAAGGACCACGGCGAGCGTCGCAAAGCCGGCGGCAGCGACCATAAGGCCGCGCCTGCCGGAGCGCTCTCGGCCAAAATACCGCTTCTCGGCCACGTCAGTTCTGTCTTGTGCCGGCGAAAACGCCCGTGCCGGACCAGCCTTCCATTGGCGCATTCACCGAGAACCCGCCCATTATGCCCTTTGCGATATCCGAAGCATCATTTGCAAATCCGCCCTGCAGTTCCCCAAAAACCGGACTTGATTCGGTGGGGTCGATAAAATCGGTGCTGACAAACGTTCGGCCTGTCTCGTCGAGCTCGGTCTGGACGCCGAAATCCCGGCGCCCGGCAAGATCGTTGCCAAAATTGTCGAACTCGATCCACCCGGTTCCGGAGCCGAAATTCATGCCGGCGTCAAATATGCCGTCGGCCAATCCGGACCCGCTGCTGCCCGTGGCATAGCCGACCGCATTGCCCGAGTACATTGCCGTTCCCGTCAACCCTTCGATCTGCTGGGCCGTGGTCTGGTCGCCGAGCACCCAATGCCCGTTCTCGATTGTCTGAGGTGCCGCGTCCGTGGTGCTCCAGGTGCCCCACGCCATGAAATTGCATTGGGTGCAGAGCAATTGGCTCGATGTCTGCATGCTGCCCTGATCATTGGCGGCGGAGAGCGATCCATCGGGGGCAATGGTTGCTTCGTCGGGCCCGAAGACGAAAAGCTCCTCCTCGGGAGAGAACCCATCGACAAAACGCCCCTCGGCCGTCATGGCGGTGGCATCGTAGCTGACGGCCACCTGGCTCAGCACCGGTGAGAACGGCCCCGTGCCGACGCCGAAACCGGACGCCTGATATTGAATTGGAGGGTCGGATGGCTCTGGCTCGCCGACGTTTTCGCCATCGTCGCCGCCGCTATTAGGTGTTTCAAAGCCAGCGTTAACGATCGTGCCGAGCTGCAGGCTTTCGGTGACTTGCGCCTGCTGGATGGCCGTGGTGATCATCTGATTGAGCGCAGCGAAATTGCTGCTGCCGGCATCCCCGCCCATGCCCGGAACGCCGGGCTGAGCCGGCGGCAGGGACTGGATCAACTGCCCGATCTGGGCGCTGTTGACGGGCGATTGGCCCGGCGGCACCACATTGGTCAGAATATTGGAGAATTGCGCCGACAATTGCGGTGGCGTCGGGACGACGCTTGGCGTGCCGGCAGACACGAAAATGGTCTGACCGGGCTGGGTCGTGGTCTGCTGTGCGCCATCGGCCGTCAGCACCGAAAGAACGCTGCCGAAGACGAGCGAAAAACCGGGCGGCAGTCCATTCTGCCCGGATGCGGATATGTCCACGATGGCGCCGCGAATGCCTGCCGTGCCGACGGGCGTCGTGATGGTGGCGCCGGCCTCGCTCTTGGATGCGGCTCCGCCGATGAAACGCAGGAAACCGCGCGAAGCGGTGGCGGCGAGACTCGCCGTGTCGGTCTGCGGATCGTAGACGAAGGAATCGATGACGAGACTGGAATTGGGCCCGACGGTGAAACTGCTGCCGTCGGCAAGCAATATCTGAACGAGGCCGTTCTCGTTGGTTTCGATCCTCTGGCTGGAAATGATCGGGTCGCCGATCTCGATGACCCGCGGCGTTGCGGTGATGCCCAGCGCGAAGGCATCGGGCACGACGGCGGCCGTGGTGCCGACGGGTTGTGCGAGCACTGGAAGTGGCGCCAGCAGGATGGAGGAAACGACGAAAAATGGGACAAAGCGAAGCGACAGCATTTCGGCCTCAGAAGGAATAGGACAGTGACGCACCCACGGATGCCGCACCATGCGTGCGCGTGTCGTAGTTCGAAAAGACGTGGCGGTAGCCTGCCGAAAGCTGCAGGGACAGCTGGTCCCTTAGCGGGATGGATTGGGTGGCCTGCACCGAGAGTTCGACGCCCTTCTGGGCCTCGGCAGCGTTGACCATGGGGTCCGGCCCATCGCTGTTGCGCAGGCTGGCGGCGGTGGCAAGGGTGAAGGTCCAGGGGTCCTCGGTAGTCCCTTCCGGGGTAAACCGATGCGAAAGGCCTGCCTGGACGCCGGGCTCCCAGTAGGCCTGTGAGGCGGCGACAGCATCCTTGCGCGTAAGATTGATGCCGGCCATGACCTGCCAGTCGCTCGAGAGCGAATGATAAACAGCAAGACTGGCGCGATGGCGCAATCCATCGCGCAAATCCGCGCGCGGCCGCACCACCGAGACGAGATAATCCTCATAGCGCAATGTATAATTGGCCGAGATCAGGGTCGCTGGCGAGAGCGGAATATCCAGCGATGCAGACAATCCGATCTGATTGAGATTAGGCTCGCCACCGAGCCAGCTGGTGCCGGCAAGGCCACTGAGGGACGCGCTGGCGTTATCGAGGCCGAACCGGTCGAGCCGCATGAGCGCACCGACGCGCAGATCGATGGCACCGGCGGAAACGTCATTGCGGTTGGCAAAGCTGTCCAGGCGCCCCGACAGGCTGGCCTCGATACGGTCACCCTCATTGCCGAGCGGTTGGGAAAGCTGCACCCCGCCCGAAATGCCGCCGCTCGCATCCGCAGTGCCGATGGCCACATCATCAAGGCGTGCCTGAAACCCGTTGAGCGTGACGAAGCGCTCGTTCGGACCCGAATTGGCATTGCTGCTATAGAGTGCGCCCAGGGTCACCTGCCCGGAAAGGCGCGGGCCAGCGGAAGCGCTTCCCAGATTTGCCAGCGCCATGTCGATATTGGCCCGCACTTCTGCCGGCGTATCAGGCCGGGCCTTTACGGCAAGGAAGTGCTGGCGCGCGGTTTCGTGGGCGCCCAGCCGCGCATAGAGGCTGCCAAGTTCAAGCCGCAGCCGCGGCACATCGGGCGCATAGATGTGCATGCGCTCGAACGTGGCGATGGCCGCCTCCAGATCGCCCAGGCGCGCCGAGAGCATGGCATAGGCAAAATTGGCATCGAGGTCGGCAGGGTTGGCGAGTATGCGGGCCAGCATGGCACGGCGCTCGGTCTCCAGCGCTTCCATCTGCGCGGGCGGCACGGAGGCTGCAACATTGTAGCGGGGCAAGGGTTGCGCGCTTGCCAGGTTGATGACGGACGAAGCGGCCAGAAGACCGAGAGCCGCCGTGACGAGCCTCATAGAATTGCCGAAACGCATACTAAAAACGGACATACATCCCCCGAAATCCGTCCAACATACATATTTTTGGCCGAGCCGGGTCTCGGTGATCCAGCATCGTAAATTGCCCGGCGCACAGTCTGAAATTGCGTTGCACAATGCCCATTTCGACTGACGCTGGCGATGGCCGGCGCCGCGCTTGGGACGAATGCGCAAGAGTTTGGGACGGATTGGCTTGGCCCGGAGATAGAGCACCGGGCGGGGTGCGCTTATGCTTGCCATCGTCTCAAGCAGGAGGACGTAGAATGACGGACCAGAAGCAGACATCGGCCAAAAGCGACGATGTTGCAACGCAGGATGCTGCCAGCACGACCAAGGACAGCATCGCCGATTCCGCGCTGGACAAGGTTGCGGGCGGTCGCGTGGGCGCTCCGGCGCGGCGCAATACCCGCCTGTTCTAAGGGGGGCATTATGACTGCAAAGACAGAACAGAAGCCGGTCTCGGACGAGAAGCCGCACAATGCGCCCGATGTCCCCGCCGAGGCAGAGATTGCAGACGAGAAACTCGACAGGGTGGTTGGCGGCATTGCACGCCGTGGCCCCCGCATGAGCTGACAGATCAAAACTGAGAGGAAGAGCATGAGCAAGCCCGATACACAGAAGTCCGACAAGCCGCAGGACAAGCCGGCGGAAACCACCCGCTCTGACGAAATCCGCGACGAGACGCTTGACGAGGTTTCCGGCGGCCGCCGGACGCGCCCTGCATCGCCGATGTGACACATGCAAAATGTGGGTCGGTCGCAAGGCCGACCCAGTATGCCCGCACCCTCATAGTCCATTCAGCCAGGATGCAAATGGCCTGTCGGAGAAGGGATGCTGGATACTGGCGGCGTGCAGCAGGCTTTCCCGCGCGCTTGCCCGAACATCGCTGGGCGTGTAGCCGAAGCGCTGGCGGAAAGCGCGGGCAAAATGGGACTCGCTGGCAAAACCAAGCCCATGGGCGATGGTTGACACCAGGCGCAGTTCCTGCGCGTCGCTGAGCAGGCGAAAGGCCCGCTCCAGACGCCGCTCCTGCACAAAGGCAGCGACACCCCCCAAGGGCTCGAACAGCCTGTATAGGGCAGACCGGGACAGGCCGAGCGCCCGGGCGATCTTGCCAGGCGACAGGTCTGGGTCTCCCAGATGGGCGTTGACATAATGGCGTGCCCGTTGCGTCACGGCCATGGCCACGGCATCCCGTCCTCTTTCCTGCCCCTTGGCTGTGCTCGACAGGGTCGCCGCCATGAGGTCGATCAAGGCCTTGGTGGTCCCGTCGGCCTGTTCGCGCAAGAGGTTCGGCGCCTGCTGGTTGAGCAGGATGATGAACCCCTTGAGCAGATCGATGCCAGGGCCGGACAGCGTCAGGTCATGCAGATATTCGGCGCCGCCCACGGCTTCGGCGACGGTATCGCGCGGCAGGATAATACAGATATTGTGCGAAGCGATCGGCGCGAAGTCGAGCGTCTGGCCGAAATCGACCAGATTGAGCGTTGAGCCGCTGTCACTCATATCGACCCGCAGCATGAAGTGATCCAGCATGTCCGAGCGCAGCTTGGCCTTGCTGCGGCCGAACAGGAACGGGCTGGTCCGCATCTCGCTGACAATCATGCGACCGAGATGAGCATTGCGCAGCGCTATCGAGAAGGCCTGCTCATCGGGAAAGCGGGTCTCGAACATGACCCCCACCCGGTGACTCCAGGTCGAGGCATCCGAAGAAATCAGTTCGCTGTTTGGAACAAGAAGATTCGCGCTCAGCTCTTGCGCCCCCTTTTGCCAAGTGCTTATGCCAACTCGATTTCCCCTTTACAGCAACATGGGTGCGCCAGCCAGTAAAGTCGTCGTGGGTCGTCAAACGGGCGGGGAAAGAGGCCTGGCGGCGCTGTCCCCGCGCACGGATCTATTGCAGCCTTGCAAGAGCCTCCACCGAACGGTCATCACCAAGTTCGGCGCCTTTCGCATAGTGAATGCGCGCCGCATTCAGGTCGCTTGACAGGCCCAGGCCATTCTCGGCCATGTAGCCGAGGACAAAATGACCGCCGCCATCCTCAGTATCGGCGGCCCTGCGCGCCATTGCTTCTGCCTCGGCGAAGTCAGCTGCCACGCCCTCATATTCGCCCAGATAGAAATAGGCGGCCGCGGCGGTGGCACTGGCTTCACCCGCGGCCTCCGCTGCCAGGAAATAGTCAAGCGCTAGCGGGCCATCTTGGGGTACGAGATCGCTGTCGGCATAGAGATAGCCCAGTTGCAGCATGGCATAACTGTCGCGCAACGCGGCGGCCCGTTCGAGCAATTCTATGCCACCGTGCACGTCGCGCTCGATGCCATCGGCATTGAGCTTCATCATGCCCAGATCGGCCAGCGCAAAGCGGTGATCCTTGGCGGCGGCCCGGGCAAAGAGTTCAGCCGCCATGGCATCGTCCTTCTCGATGCCTTCGCCGGCGCGATAGCTAAGGCCCAGACTGTAGAGACCCGGAGCATAGTCCTGCGCTGCCGATGCTTGGAGCAGTGCAAAGGAGCGCTCGAAATCCTTTTCGATGCCCTTGCCATCCACAAGCGAGTCACCCAGCAATTGCTGGGCCATGGCGTTGCCCGCTTCAGCCGCGAGTTCGATATGGGGATACATGGCCTCATAATTCTGGCCGATATAATGGGCCCGCGCGAGCCGGGCGCGGGAGAGCATGTCGTCAGGGTCTAGCTTTATTGCTGCAGAACAGGCGATGACGGCAGCATCGATGTCCACATCCATCTGGTCCTTGCCGATGCTCTCAAAGCCCTCCTCATCGGGATTGGCTGCCAGCGCAGCACAATCGTCCTGTGCCGCGGCGAGGCCAGGGGACGATGCACAGCAAACCATACAGATTGTCGCAAGCCCGATCCCAAGAAGGTTCGTCCGTTTCGCCATGTCATGCCCTCGCCTTTGAAACGCGCTTATATCTGCCAACTGATATCGCCCATCGGCAAAAGCAGTTAGCAGACGCGTCTCGGAAACTGGTTGCAGACTTGTGATCACGTCCCAGAGTCAATTCGAAACGACTCTAATTCCTGGGCGGGAGAGAGGCGTGAGTAATATTCGCTTGGTCTCTAGATTTCAGGCGGTCCATCCAGCAACGACACCCGCTTTGGCCTATGCAGGCCGAATATGAGCGTCTGCTTTCCTCGGCAAGCACAGGCAAGTCGACCTTTCGCAATCGGCACCATTCACCAGTTGGCGCGCTTTGCGATCAAGCTGAACGCACACCCCGTCATTGTCAGGGGACTTTCAAACCTGTGGCAAAGACATGCTGCCAAGCAGAATTGGCATGCAATTGCGCCGCCGAGAGGGCGGCATCGCCCTTGTTGGTCACGATAACAGTCCCCGGCAGGCTGCGTCGTGCCTGCTCCAAGATTGCGGGGTGGAGATCGAACACACCACCCACGAGTCCCACAGGCGCGTTGCCGCAGCGGCTCAAGAGTGCCGATCCGAGCGCGGCCAGTTCGGTTCCCGCTCTATGCAGTATGTCCAGGGCTGTCGCGTCACCCGCCGAAGCGGCTTGGGCCACAGCGACGCTAAGGGTCCCGATCCGTCCGCGGTCACCCGCATAAACGAACTGTCGCACATCGCTCCAGGAGTCCCCGCCTACGGCTTTGAACATAGCGGTCGCCAAAGGCTTCAATGCGTCGAAATTTCCGTTGCGATCATGGGCGCGGTAAATCAGATCGAGCGCCTCAAGGGCAATCCAGCTGCCCGATCCGGCATCGTCGATGAGAATGCCGCGCCCGCCAACGCGCGTAACTATGCCATCAGCGGCGACATGCACGCCAATTGAGCCGGTGCCGGCGGAGATCAGATGCCCCTCACCAGGCGCGAAATTGGCAAGATAGGCCAGCACAATGTCGTCGATCAGCCTGATCTGCTCGGGCTTTGTCGACAGAGCTTCGCAAATCAGTGCCTTGACCTCGACTTCTACCGCTTCGCCGTAGCCGGTCATGCCGCCGAATACAGTGACGACTTGCAGCAGTTCGGCCGAAAGCGCCTTAGCAATGGCACCGAATGCGCTAGAGAGCCGCTGGCGCTCTGCGTGATTGAAGATATGGCCGGTCGCTCCGGCGACCTTGCCACGCGCCAGTACGGCGCCAGAAGCGTTGCAGGCAACCCAGCGGCTGGCCGTGCCACCGATATCAAAGCCCAGATGCACATCACGCATCATGCAGGCACACCGCCAGAAACGAATTTTCGGGTGATTTCGCGCGGATTGGTAATCATGGTTCCAACGACAACGGCATAAGCGCCGGCCTCGAACGCCTGCCGCACGAGGTCCGGCGAATTGTACCGCCCCTCGGCAATCACCGGAACCGACAAGCGGCTCGCGAGCGCCTCGATCAGTTTGAGGTCCGGCATATCAGGCTTTGGCTGCGTCGCCTCGGTATAGCCGGAAAGCGTCGTTGCCACATAGGTCGCGCCACTCTCTGCCGCTGCCAGTCCTTCATCGAGTGTCGAGATATCGGCGAAGACTTCGGCACCTAGTTCTGCACGAATGCGCCGGATCAGTACGTCCGACGCCTCACCCGCACGCGGACGGGGCGTGCAGTCGAGCGCTACGATCTCCGCCCCTGCCGTCACGATGGTCTCGGCCGCCGCGAAATCGGGGGTGATATAGACCGGAAATGTGTCCGAAAACACCTTGTGGATACCGATCACCGGCAGGCCTGCGGCTTTGACCGCTGCGATGTCGTCGGGCCCATTGGCGCGGATCGCGACCGCCCCGCCATCGCGCGCCGCAAGCGCCATGGCACCCATAAATTGCGGCCCATGCAGAGGGTTATCCGCCCGCGCCTGGCATGAGACGATAAGGCCTTTTTCCAGTTTCATTACTTCACCGCGCCGGACGTCATGCCGGCAATGAACTGCTTGGAGAGCAGAATATAAATGATGATGATGGGCGCCGCCGACAGCGTTAGCCCCGAGAACAGCACGCCCCAATCGGTCGTATATTCGCCCATGAACGTGGTTAGCCCCTGCGGCAGGGTTTTCAGATTATCGTTCTGGATGAAGACCAGCGGGAAAAAGAAGTCGTTCCAGATCGGCACCACGTTCTGGATACCGGCAATCACCATGGCTGGCCTGACCAACGGCAGCATGATGGACCACATGATCCGCGCTTCGCTTGCCCCATCCATGCGGGCGGCGTCTTCCAGCTCGTTGGGCAGCGAACGGATGAAACCGGTCATGATGAACACCGTCGTCGGCAGGCCCATGGCCGTGTAGACGAAGATGAGGCTGAGCTGATTGTTGAGGATCGAAAGGTCCCGCATCAGCATGAAGAGCGGAATGATGGCAAGCTTGAGCGGCAGCGTCAGCCCGGCCAGGAAGAACATCAGGATAAAGCCCGAACCGGTGAATGAGTAGCGCCCGATCGCATAGGCTGCCATGGTGCCCAACGTCAGGATCAGGACCATCGAGGCTCCGGTAACCACAAAGGAATTAAGCAGGTAGCGCAGGAAATTAGTCTCGGTCCAGATTTTCACGAAGTTCCCGACATTGGAAAAATCGGGGATCGAGAAAGGCGATTGGAATATCTGCGGCGTGGTTTTGAAGGCGGAGAACACCATGATGATGATCGGCGCCAGCATGATGATCGTGTTGGCGATGAGGATGATCTGCAACAGGCCATCGCGTCCCAGCGCCCCCAGAATGCCCTTGCGCTCATAATAGGCGTTGTCCGCTGCCGCACTCATAGCTGGATCTCCCGGGCGCGCAAACGCGTCGTGATCACGCCGGCAACCACCGCGATGAAGAGGAAGATGATGACCGCCAGCGCCGAGCCGAGGCCGAAATTCTGCTGCCCGGCCGACACGTTGCCAAAGGCCGTGCGGTAGAAATAAAGGCCCAGCACGTCGGTCGAGCCGAAGGGCGAGCCATCAAGCCCGCCCATGATATAGGGCAGCTCGAACCAGTTGAATGCGCCCACGAACAAGAGCGTGAAGACTATGGTGGCGCTGGGCGCGACCAGAGGCCAGACAATCTTGGTGATCTTGACCCACTCGCTTTCGGTTTCCATGCGCACGGCGTCGAGGATTTCGCCGGGAATGCGCTGCATGCCGGCCAGAAACACCAGCGTCGGGAAACCAACCATATGCCAGGCCTGCGCGATGATGATGCTCCACAGCGCGGTACCGCTTTGCCCCAGCCAGGGCTGCGCCAGCCATCCAAGGCCGATGGATTTGAGCGAGATATTCACCACGCCGAAGAGCGGGTGGTAAAACAGCTTGAAAAGATAGGCGACGATGATGGTGGAGAGAACCACCGGCAGAAATACCGCAATGCGGTGGAAGCGCGCGCCGGGCAGTTCGCGCCAGAGCGCATAGGCGAGCAGAAAACCAAGTCCGTTTTGCAGCACCATCAACGCGAAAAAGACGATGACATTGTTCTTGAACGCGTTGAGCGTCCAGCTGCGATAGGGCTCGACAAACAACACGGTGTGAAAATTCTGCAGACCCACGAAGTCGAGGCGCCGCAATCCCTGCCAGTCGAAGAAGGCATAAGCGAACGCAGACAGGATCGGATAGACGATGAACAGCGCCACAAAGGCCAGTGGCGGCACGATCAGCATGGTGATCCAGAGGCCGCGGCCTGTCATCCGGAGTTGGGGCATGTTGGACTCGCTTGGTTTGCGCCTGGTCTCAACCTGATGTCCTGAATTCCACCGCGTCATCCCCGCGAAAGCGGGGGCTTCGGATTCTGCTACGGGGTTCCGCCTGCGCGGAAATGACCTCGCGGTGAACAGGGCTTGCGGTGACCGCGCGCCGGGCGCGGGCACCAAGGGCGACAGTATGGGCTTACTGCTGGAATGGTTCGTACCAGGCTGCGAGACCGGTGGTCAGTGCTTCCCCGATCGCTTCCGGCGTGGTTTCGCCGGCAAACAGCTTCTGCATTTCGCCCTGGATCAGCACCGAGCCGGACGGCTCGCCGAAGCGGAAATGGGCCAGCATCAGATAGGGGATCGAGCTCTGGTTAAGGTCGTTGACCTCGGCCAGGAGGGGGTCGTTGAACGAGACGCCGGGAATGGTCGAGATATTGCTCAGCGTGTCGGCAAAGGCCTGGCCGAATTCGGGGCTGGCCAGATAGTTGAGGAACAGGATCGAGGCTTCCTTGTTAGCGCCTGCCGCATTGGCCGCATAACCGCCGTCGAAATAGAGCGCGACGAGCTTTTCATTGTCCGCCTCGATGGCAGGTGCCGCAAAGACGCCGAGTTCGATATCGGGATTCTGTGCCTTGAAAGTCGCCAGCTCATAGGAGCCGCCCACGAACATGCCGGCCATGCCGGCCGAAAAGAGCTGCTGGGCAGACGGATAGTCGAGACCGATGAAGCCATCGGGGAAGTAATTCTGCGCCAGCTCGTTCACTTCGGCCAGGGCGGTGGTGAACCGGGTGTCGGTGAAATCTGCGTCGCCGCTCATCAAACCATCATAGAAATCCTTGCCCATCAAGCTCGAGCCAAGCCCGAAGGTCACAGTCTCGTTCTGCCAGGCCGTTGCCGTGCCATTGGCGAAGGGGATCACGCCGGCATCCTTGAGCGTCTGGCTAAGGGCTTCGAGTTCGGCCCATGTTTGGGGCTCTTCGAGGCCATTGGCGTCGAAGAGAGCCTTGTTATAGATGACGAGCTGGGTCTGGCTGGCAAAGGGCACGGCGTAGACGACGCCGTCCGAACGCATGCTTTCCGCTGCCAGGGCAGGGGCAGCAAAGTCGGCGAGTGCCGGAACGCTCTCCGTCGAGAGGGGCTCGAGATAGCCGGCTGCAGCCACGTTTTCGAGCCCGCCATAGGCACGCACCATCATCACGTCCGGCCCGGTACCGCCGGCGAGGGCGGTGGACAGGATCGTGTTGTAGTTGGCGGCCTCAAAGGTCTCGAACTTGACGGTAATGCCTGGATTTGCGGCCTCGAACGTGTCGATGAACTGCTCGTAGGCGGCGCGGTCTTCCTGACGCCAGCTCCAGAAGGTCAAGTCCTGCGCCAGCGCGGGAGCCGCCACTATGATGGCGGCGAGGCCAGCGCCGATACGGATCAGATTGGACTTCATTTGTGTTCCCTCTCCTTGAAACAACATTGGTATGTCTGTGCTCACCCCTATGGGGTCAGCCGCCGGCCATCCTCGGCGGAAAAGAAATGCGCCGCGTCCGGATTGAGCGTTACGCGCACCGCCGCGTCGGGCGGGTAGACCTCGTTCGGTCCCGTGCGGGCCGCCAGCAATGTGCCGTCATTCAACCGCACATAGACATAGGCGTTGTCGCCCAGATATTCGGTGTAAACGACCTGAGCATGCAGCCCTGCGACCTCGCTGCCCCGATGAAGATTCACCGCATCAGGGCGAAGGCCGAGCTTGAAGCTGTCGCCATCCGGCAGTCTGTCGATGACCAGTGATCCGCCGTCGACAACGCTCAGCCGATTACCCTGGCGTGTCACATTCACCAGCGTCATGCGCGGCGAGCCGATAAAGGTCGCGACAAAGGTATTGGCCGGCTTTTCATAGAGTTCGCGCGGCGAGCCGACCTGTTCGATCCGCCCGGTATTCATCACCACGATCTTGTCGGCCAGCGTCATCGCTTCGACCTGATCGTGGGTCACATAAATCATCGTGCCGCCGATATCGCGGTGCAGCTTTGCAATCTCGAGGCGCACGTCCGAGCGTAAGGCGGCGTCGAGATTAGACAGCGGCTCATCGAGCAGGAACACGGCTGGCTTGCGCACCAACGCCCGCCCGATCGCCACGCGCTGGCGCTGTCCACCGGACAATTCGCGCGGCTTGCGCTTGAGCAGCTCATCGAGCCGCAACATGCGCGAGGCTTCGGCGATGCGGCTCTCGACCTCGGCCTTGTCGAGCCCCATCAGGCGTGCGCCGAAAGCCATGTTTTCATAGACATCCATATGCGGGTAAAGCGCATAGGACTGGAATACCATGGCAATGCCGCGCCGGCTGGGCGGCACGTCATTCATCAGCTTGCCATTGAGCACGAACTCGCCGCCCGAAATCGGGTCGAGCCCGGCAATGAGACGCAAGAGGGTGGACTTGCCACAGCCAGAAGGGCCGACGAACACCACGAGTTCGCGGTCCCCGATCTCGAGATCGATCCCGTGCAGCACCGCCGTGTTCTTGAACTGCTTCTTGATGCCGCGAAGCGAAAGCTGAGCCAAATCACCCTCCGTCAGTCCCGCTCGGCGAGCAGGTACAGGGTCAGAACCGCACCCCTCATGGCGGCCCGACTGTGGAATACTAAATTCCAAAAAAAGTTTCTGTCAAGAATAGATGATTACATGGCGGGCAAATGCTACCATTGCCTCAGGAGCGGGCAATGTCAGGCGCAGCGGTCAGCGTGCCTTGAGCACGGTGACGGCGCTTTCGCTGTTGTGGATATAGTCGTGCGCATCGGCTTGGCGGCGGATCAGCAGAATGAACAACATGTCCATCAGCATCAATTGCGCATCGCGCGAAGTGATGGCGGAGGAGCGCACACGCTCCTCGTCGGTCACCGTGAACAGATGCAGGTCCGACAGATCAAGCAGCGGGTTGGGATGCAGGCCCGTCATGGAAATGACTGTCGCCCCGCGCTGCTTGGCGATCTCGGCAATGCGCAAAGTTTCGATGCTGCGGCCCGAATGGGACAGGGCCAGCAGCACATCCTTCTCGTTGAGCCCGGAGGCATTGGACACCTGAATATGGGTGTCGCTGTCGATCAGCACGACGCGCCCGAGTTTAAGCAGCTTGTAGGAGAAGTCCTTGGCCACGAGCGACGAAGCGCCAACGCCCGCCAGCTGCACCTTTCGCGCCGAAACCAGCGCTTCGACGACTGCATCGATGGCCTGCTCGTTATTGGCGGCCAACGTCTCGCGCATGGACAGCAGCTTGCTGCCGATCAACTTCTGCAGGATCGTTACATAGCTGTCGCTGCTGTCGATTGTGCCGTGGATCACCCCGCCCGGCGTGTGCCATTCGAGCGCCTTGGCCTTGTTCACCGCCAGCTTGAGCTGCTGGTAGCCGCCATAGCCCATTTTCTGGCTGAACTTGACGACGCTGGATTGGCTGCGTCCGGTCGCTTCGGCCAAAGCCGCCGAGGACAGCGTCAGCATTTCATCGGGATGGTCGATGATGAATTGAGCGATTTGCCGGTCGGCGACCGTCATGGAATCGAGCTTGGCACTGAGGACTTTCAGAATGGACATGCTTGCTTCCGGTACTGCGGCCATTCGCACTAGTGCCAATGCCCCCCTGATGACAACAGGCTTCTCCTCGGCTCCCGCTGCCGCGATGCGTCGACCGCCTGCCAGAACAATCCACAATGGAATACAATATTCCAGATTGCGTTGACACTAGGAATATTCGCTCATAGCATCCGGCCAGACAACGAGCGAAGGCATCATGGCAAAAAGCACCCTGATCGCGGAACTCGGGCAGCTCGTTTCCGAGGCCCGCAACCCGGACACCATGCAGATCGACCTGATGTCGACCCCGCAGATTCTTGCCGCCATGAATGCGCAGGACGCGCTGGTGGCTGGCGCGGTCGAGAAGGTTCTGCCCGAAATTGGCATGGCGGTTGAGCGCATCGTCGACGCCTTCAAGGCCGGTGGCAGGCTGATCTATATGGGGGCAGGGACCAGCGGCCGGCTCGGCGTGCTCGACGCTTCGGAATGCCCGCCCACATTTGGCGTGCCCGAAGGCATGGTCGTTGGCCTGATTGCAGGTGGTGATCACGCCCTGCGCCATCCGATCGAGGGCGCCGAGGACGATCCATCCGAAGGCCGCAGCGACCTCGAAAAGGTTGGCCTCACCAGCAAGGACGTGGTGGTGGGCATCGCCGTCAGCGGGCGCACACCCTATGTCATTGGCGGGCTCGACTATGCCCGCAGTGTCGGCGCGACCACCGCAGCGCTGTCCTGCAATCCCGGCTCAGCGATTGCCCGCATGGCCGATATCGCCATTTCCCCGGTTGTCGGCCCCGAGGCCTTGACCGGCTCCACCCGGCTCAAATCCGGCACGGCTCAGAAGCTCGTGCTCAACATGCTGACCACGGCCAGCATGATCCGCATCGGCAAGTCCTACGAAAATCTCATGGTCGATGTGTCGGTGAGTAATGAAAAGCTTGCTGCCCGAGCCATTCGCATTCTGGTGGAAGTCACCGATTGCGCCCCAGAAGAGGCCGAGCGCTATCTCGAAGCCAGCCGCAACAACGTCAAGCTCGCCATCCTAATGGCGCTGACCGGCATGGATGCCGACACTGCCCAATCCGCCCTTGCCAATGCCGATGGCTTCCTGCGCCGCGCCGCCGGCCAGCAGCCGCGCGCGGCAGGCTGAGGATTGGCCATGGATCTGCTTGTCAATTTGTACAGCCGCAAATTGGATACCCTGCGGGAGCGCGTTCAGACCTGCGAAGCGCGCATTCGCGTCGCCCTGCCACCCGAACAGCACATCGTCAAGGATTGGGTCCGCACCCATTTCAGCGAATACTGGGTCAGCGAAGTCACCGCCGCGATGGCGCACCAGCCCCCTGGCTGCCTTGTCGCCACCATCGACGGCCAGCTCGTCGGCTTTGCTTGCTACGACGCCACGGCGCGCGGATTTTTTGGTCCCACCGGCGTCGCCGAAGACCAGCGCGGCAAGCGCATCGGTCTCGCCCTGTTCTATCACACGCTGATGGCCATGAAGGCACAAGGCTACGCCTACGCCATCATCGGCTCGGCTGGTCCGGTCGATTTTTACGCCGATGCGGCGGGTGCCATGCCCATCCCCGGCGACAAGGAAGACATCTATCAGGGCCTGTTGCGCCTTAAGCCCGCTACGGAAAATCCATCATGACGTCTACACCACTCGCTCTCTTCGTCGGCATGCCGGGTCTGGAACTATCCGCCTCCGAGATCGCCTTTTTCCGCGAGGCCAATCCGTTCGGCCTCTTCCTGTTCAAGCGCAATCTCGACAATCCCGAGCAGATCAAACGGCTTGTCCATCAGTTCAAGGACGCCGTCGGCCGCGACGACGCGCCGGTCTATATCGACCAGGAAGGCGGCCGGGTTCAGCGGCTCGACAATGGCAATTGGCCGCTCTATCGCCCGCTCGGCACCTTTGGCGCCTTGGCGCGCAAGGACTTGGAGCTGGGCAAGAAGGCCCTGCGCCTCTCCACTCTCGCCATGGGCACGATGATGGCCGAACTCGGCATTGGCAGTGGCACGACGCCGGTTGTCGACCTAGCCCGGACCGATACCCACGACGTCATCGGCCAGCGCGCGTTCGGCGATGATCCCGAACTGGTCACCGCACTGGGTCGTGTCGTCGTGGATGCCATGCTCGAAGTGGGCTCCATGCCCATCATCAAGCACATTCCCGGTTATGGCCGCGTGCAGGTCGATCCCCATTTCGATTGCCCCATCGTCGATGCCTCTCTCGAGGATATGGAAGGCACCGACTTCCGGCCCTTCGTCGCCTTGCGCGATGCGCCCTGGGCTATGGTGGCCCATCTCATCTTTACCCGGATCGACCCCGATCGTCCCGCCTCGGTTTCGCCGGCTGTCTGCAGCATGATCCGCGAAAAGCTGGGCTATGACGGCGTGCTGACCACCGATTGCCTCACCATGGAAGCGCTCAAGGGGACCTGGCCCGAGCGCGTCCGTGCAGCGCTGGATGCCGGTTATGACATTGCGCTCCACAGCCAGGGCGATCTGGCTGCCAGCGAGGCCGCAGCGAAAGCGGCCAATCCGCTGAGCGCGGAAAGCCTCGCCCGCATTGCCCGCGCGCAAAGCCGGCTCGGCGCCAAACGAGTCGATGTGCAGGCCCTGCATGCCGAAGCCGAACAGATTCTAAGGGAGAATGGCTTCGCCTAAAGGCGTGGCCGTCAGACAAGGAGAGAACTTGATGCTCAAAATTTCACTCATCGCGGCAATGTCGGCGACGGCTTTGCTGTCCGCCCTGCCGGCGCAGGCGCAGGAGGGCAATGTGCTCACCCTCGCCTCCGAGCAGACCACCACATTCGTGCGCAATTTCAACCCTTTCGGCCAAACCTCGGCACGTTATACAACGCTCGATTTCATGTATGAGCCGCTGGTCGTATTCAACCGCCTCCAGGGCAACACGCCCCATTTTCGCCTGGCCGAAAGCTACGAGTTGGCCGACGATCTGATGTCGATCACCTTCACCCTGCGTGACGGTCTAAAGTGGTCCGATGGCGAGCCGCTGACCGCAGACGACGTGATCTTCACCTACGACTATATCCAGAAGTTCCCGGCGCTCGACTTCATCTCCGTCTCCGCCCAGCTCGCTTCGGTGGAAAAGGTCGATGACCGCACGGTCAAGTTCAATCTCCTCGAACCCAATTCGCTGATTGCCAACACCATTGTCGGCATGCCGATCGTGCCCGAGCATGTCTGGGCCGAAATCGAAGATCCGGTGACTTTCGCCAATGAAAACCCGGTCGGCTCCGGCCCGATGACCGAGATCACCCGCTTCACGCCCCAGGTCTATGAGCAGTGCCGCAATCCCAATTACTGGGACGCGGCAAATCTCTCAGTCGATTGCCTGCGCATGCCCCAGCTTGCGGACAATCCGCAGGTGCTCGCCGCGCTTGCCGATGGCACTCTGGATTGGGCAACGAGCTTTATCCCCGACATCGACAACACCTTTGTTGCCAGGGACCCGGAGCACCATAAATACTGGTTCACCCCCTCGAGCCTTGTGTCGATCCAGGTCAGCCAGATCACGCCGGATGAAAACAACCGCAAGGCCTTCACCGACGTCAATTTCCGTCGCGCCATCTCCATGATCGTCGACCGCCAGACCATCGTCGATATTGCAGGCTACGGCTATCCGCTGGTCAATGACGATCCGGCTTCACTGGGCGAGCTTTACAGCGCCTTCGCCAACCCCGAAGTTGCCACCGAGTACGGCCAGTATGGCCAGTTCGATCTCGAAGCCGGCATGGCCCTGCTCGATGAAGCCGGCTATGTCGACGCCGATGGCGACGGTTTCCGCGACAATCCCGATGGCACCCCGATCAAGATCGACTTCATGGTCCCCAATGGCTGGACCGACTGGATCGATGCCGTGCAGATCGCGATGGAAACCATGGTCGAAGCCGGCATCAATGTCTCCATGTCGACCCCTGAAGCGGCGGTCTGGACCTCCTCGCTGATCTCGGGCGAATACTCGATGACCCTCAATGCGCTCGCATCGGCGGCCGACCCGTACTTCCCCTATATCCGCTCGTTCAACCCGGACGATTTCGGCAAGAGCCGCTTCACCGCCCCGCATTGGGAAAATGCTGAAGTGATGGAGCTCTTGGGCCAGTACACCCAGACCAAGGACCCGGCAGAGCAGAAGGCGGCCATGGATCGCCTGCAGATGATCATCGGCGAAAACATGCCGATCATCCCGCTCTACAACAGCCCGTCCTTCTACGAATACAACACCAGCCGCTTCACCGGCTGGGCCGATGCCGAGGACCCCAAGTTCTCGCCCGTCGTTTCCAACGCCAACCCGGCCCGCCTGCTGCAGCTGCTCGATCTCGAGCCAGTTGCCCAGTAAGGGCTGATCGAGGCGGGAGCGTACCCTTGCGCTCCCGCTTCCTTCCTATCAGATCGGGCATGTGGCGCCGTTCGTGCCCATTCCCAGCAACAGGGAGAGAACAAAAACATGGCCTTCCTTTTGCGCCGTCTCGCTTTCTATCTTGCTGCCTTCATGGCTGCGGCCACGGTCAATTTCTTCCTGCCGCGCCTCATGCCGGGCGATCCGATCCAGATCATGTTCGCCAGCGCCGGCTCGGAGCTCAGCCTTGAAAATCTCAATGCCCTCAAGCTCACGTTCGGCTTCATCGATGCGCCGCTGCACGAGCAGTATTTCGCCTACATAAAAAGCGTCTTCACTGGCGATCTCGGCCGCTCGATCAAGTATTTCCCGCTTCCTGTGACCGAACTTCTGGGCCGAGCTCTGGTCTGGACGCTGGGCCTTGTCGGCATCGCCACCATCATCAGCTTCACTTTGGGCACGACGCTTGGCGTCATGGCTGCCTGGCGCCGCGGCAAGCTCTTTGACTCCATCGTCTCGCTGATCGCGATTTTTTCGAGTTCGGTGCCGGCCATCGTCGTGTCGCTGATCCTGCTCTTCGTCTTCGGCTATACGCTGCGCTGGTTCCCCAATGGCTATGCGGCCAATCCGCTGCTCGATCCGGCCTGGAACTGGACCTATATTTCCTCCGTGCTCTACCACGGCACGCTGCCCATGCTGACGCTGGTCATCGTCCAGACCGGTGGCTTCGCCGTCACCATGCGCAACAATATGATCAATCTTCTGGGTGAGGACTACATCGTCATGGGCCGGGCCAAGGGCCTTGCCGACGATCAGGTCATGCTCTGGTATGCTGCTCGCAACGCGCTTCTGCCCACTGTATCGAGCCTTGCCATCGCTATCGGCACCGTGCTCGGCGGCTCGCTGATCGTTGAGGTCGTGTTCAATTATCCCGGCCTCGGCAACACGCTCTACCAGGCCATCCTTGCCCGCGATTATCCGGTCATCCAGGGGCAGCTCCTGATCATGACCGCCGCCATGCTCGTGTCCAATTTCGTCGTCGATCTGAGCTATGTCCTGCTCGATCCACGCCTCAAGAAGGCGTAAGTCATGCCCCTGTTCAAACAGCTTCTCAGCAACAAGAAGGCGCTGGTTGGTCTTACACTTCTGGTGCTGATCATCCTCATCGCCGTCTTCGCGCCGTTCCTCAGCGAATACAGTCCCACCCGCCGTGTCGGTCGCCCGCACCAGGCCCCGTCCTGGGATCATTGGCTGGGCACGACGCGGCTGGGCCACGATGTGTTCACGCGCCTTATTCACGGCGCTCGTGTCTCGCTGGCCGTTGGCTTCGGCGCAGGCCTCCTGATCACCATCGTCGGCACCATTCTGGGCATCCTCGCCGGCTACAAAGGTGGCTGGGTCGATGAGGTCATCAACTTCTTCACCAATATGGTGCTGGTTGTTCCCAATCTGCCGCTGCTTCTGGTGCTTGCCGCCTTTATCGGTCAGGCTAGTCCCCTGGTCATTGCCATCATCCTGGGCTGCACCTCATGGGCCTGGGGTGTGCGCGTCACCCGTGCCGAAACGCTTTCCATCCGCCAGCGCGACTACGTCAAAAGCGCCGAAATGCTGGGCGAGCCGAGCTGGCGCATCATGGTCTTCGAGATTTTCCCGAACCTGTTCTCCATCGTCGGCATCAACTTCATCGGCAGCGTCATCTTCGCCGTTATCGCCGAAGCCACGCTCGGTTTCCTCGGCTTGGGCGATCCCAACTCGGTGTCCTGGGGCATCATGCTGTTCAATGCGCAAAATGCCTCAGCCCTCTCGGTCGGCGCCTGGTGGGATCTGCTCTCGCCCTGCTTTGCTCTCGCGCTTCTGGGTCTCAGCCTGGCGCTCCTCAACTTCGCCATCGACGAAGTGGCCAATCCGCGCCTGCGCACCGGCGGCATGTTGAAGAAATGGACCAGAATGGTGTTGGTCGGGGAGGGCAAGCTATGAGCGCGCCCGTCCTCTCCATCCGCAATCTCAACATCGACTATGTCGGCGCTGAGAAGAATTTCCATGCCGTCAAAGATGTCAGCTTCGATATCGCGCCCGGCGAATTCTTTGGTCTTGCCGGCGAGTCCGGTTGCGGCAAGAGCACCATCGCTTTCGCGGTCAGCCGCCTCCACCGCCCGCCGGCTCTGATCCGCACCGGCAGCGAGATCATCGTCGGCGGCCGCGACGTGCTCGATCTGGATACTGCCGAATTGCGCAGCTTCCGCTGGCGCGAAGTGGCCATGGTGTTCCAGAGCGCCATGAACTCACTCAATCCCGTCCTCACCATTGAGGACCAGTTCTACGATGTGCTGCGCGCCCATACCAAGATCAGTCGAGAGGAGGCACGCGCCCGCGCTGCCGAACTCCTCAAGCTGGTCGATATCTCGCCCGATCGCCTCAAGTCCTATCCGCATCAATGCTCGGGCGGCATGCGCCAGCGCATCGTCATCGCCATCTGCCTGGCGCTCAATCCAAAACTGCTGATCATGGATGAGCCCACCACGGCGCTCGATGTGGTGGTGCAGCGCGAAATTCTCCAGCGCATCGACGTTTTGCGCAAACGTCTTGGGTTTTCCGTCCTGTTCATCACCCACGATCTGGGCCTGATGGTGCAGGTTTCCGACCGCATTGGCATCATGCTGCAGGGCGAACTGGTCGAGGTCAACGACGCGGCGACGATCTACAAGAGCCCGCAGCATCCGTATACCAAGCGCCTTTGGGCCTCGATGCCGCGCCTGCATGGCGAGCAGATCAAGCCGGAGGCAAGTTCATGAGCCAGCCCATTCTCCAGCTCGACACTGTCTCGAAAATCTTCGGGGAAGGGGCAAGCCAGGTCTATGCCGCCCGCAATGTCTCCCTGAGCCTCACCCCTGGCCGCACGCTGGCACTGGTGGGCGAGTCCGGCTCGGGCAAGACCACGGTGGCGCGCCTCATCATGCGCGAATATCACCCCGATTCCGGCCAGTTGCTGTTCCGCAACGAAGCACTGGGCAAGGGCGACGCCAAGGCAATCAAGGCCTATCGCTCAGCCGTGCAAATGGTCTTTCAGGACCCGTTTGCCTCGCTCAACCCCACCCACACCATTCGCTATCACCTCGATCGCCCGCTGAAGCTGCACCAGAAGCAGCTCTCCGGCGCCGAACGCCTGGCCAGCGCCCGCGAATTGCTGGAACGCGTCAAGCTCGATCCCGATCAGCTCCTCGCCAAATTCCCCCATGAGCTCTCGGGCGGCCAGCGCCAGCGCATCTCCATTGCCCGCGCCCTGGCGGTCAATCCGCAGGTGATCGTCGCCGACGAGCCGACCTCCATGCTCGACGTGTCGGTCCGCCTCGGCATCCTAAATCTGCTCAACGACATGAAGCGCGAACTGGGCCTGGCGCTGCTTTACATCACACATGACATCGCCACGGCCCGCTTCGTCGCCGAAGACATCATGGTCATGTATGCGGGGCAGGTGGTAGAATGGGGCGCCATGGAAAGCGTGCTCGGCAATCCCCAGCACCCTTACACGCGTCTGCTCCTCGCCGCGGTCCCCGACCCCGACCGCCGCTTTGCCGACACGCCGCCCGGCAGCGAACTCGACCAGATCGAGACCATCCGCAGAAACGCAGCCCTGCCGCAGCCAGAAACCCTGCAGGTGGGCGAAAACCACTTCATCCGCCCAATGCCGGCATGAGAAACGTCAGGTTCCGGCGAGGAACCCACGATCAAACTCGAATTTTGCCCCCGCGAAAGCCGGGGCCCATGCTGAGTTTTAGAGATGGATCCCGGCCTGCGCCGGGATGCGTCTCGGACCTTAATTTATGAGCGTAGTCGTGTTGCCGGGTTAGCACTCACCCCGCAATCCGCCCACCCGTCATCGGCTCTGGCGCACCGGTCGTGCTCGGAAAACTGATCGGCAATCCCCGCAGCACCCGCGCTGCCAGAAACCCGAAGCATTCCGCTTCGACCGCATCGCCGCGCCAGCCGACCGCATCGGAATTGACCGCTTCGACACCGGCACGCTGCTCCAGCATATGCATCAGCGCCGGATTGCGCCGTCCGCCGCCACAAACGATCAGCTTGCTCGGCCGCTGCGGCAACAGGTCCAGCGCCTTGCCCACCGCCCCAGCCGTAAAGGCCGTCAGCGTCGCCGCCCCATCTTCAGGGTTCAGCCCATCGGCCATGCTGGCCAGAAAGCCGAACCGATCCAGCGATTTTGGCCATGGCGCGGTGAGGTAAGGGTGCTCCAGTAGCCTGGCCAATCGCGCTTCGTCGACCTTGCCCTTGAAAGCCAGGAGCCCATCGCGGTCCATCTCGCCATAGCCCTGCGCCTTGACGAAATCGTTGATCGGCGCATTGGCCGGCCCGGTATCGAAACCCTCGATCCGCCCCGCACCGTCCCACCAGGTGATATTGGCCACCCCACCCAGATTAAGCACGGCGATATCACCCTTGGCGCCGAGGCGACGCAGCAGCGCCTGATGGTAGATCGGCGCCAGCGGCGCCCCCTGCCCACCGGCACGGATATCGGCGGTGCGGAAATCGTAGGCGACTTTCACGCCCAGCATCTCATGCATCAACTGGCCGTTGCCCAATTGCCGCGTATCGCCGAACCGATCCTTGGTCGGCGCCCGATGCAGCACCGATTGGCCATGGAAACCAACGACGCCGATGTCGCGCATCGTCATGCCCGAATCGGCCACGAACTTCCGCACCGCTTCCGATTGCGCCCGCGTCAGCGCCGCTTCGGCCTCGGCAAAGATCGCCGGCTCCGGCCCATCGAAATTCCAGCTCCGCGCTTCATTCAGCGCCTGCTCCAATAGCCGCCGCACATCGTCTGCATAGGGCGCAAGCACATAGGGGCCGAATGCTGAAATGGTCTCGCCATCGGTCTTGAGCATGGCAATGTCGATATTGCCGTCGAGCACCGTGCCGGTCATCAGCCCGATTGTCCAAATTTCGGTCATCTAGAGGGTCCTGGACTGGTTGATGGCGTCGCCCACAGCGCGGCGCAGCACGAAGATACCGCTGTCGAAATGCCTTGTGGGATGCACCCGATTGGTCAGAAGCGTCCACGCCTGACCATTTTCAAAGTCGATCCACAGCCCCGTGCCGGTAAATCCGGTATGGCCGATGGTTTCCGCCGAACAGTATTCACCTCCGGACCAGCCCTCATAAGGCCGCTCCCATCCATGTGTTCGCCGCGCGGAGAGCGGCGTCCGCATCAGCCGCACAGACTCAGAACTTGAGCTCAGCATGTCCTGTGCAAAATCGAGCACCGAGGACACGGTGCCAAAAAGTCCGGCATGCCCAGCTCCCTGCAGCGCCGAACAGTTCTCATCGTGGACTTCGCCTATCAGCACACGCCCGCGCCACGGATCATGTTCGGTCGCCGCAGCCTGAGCGGGGTCTGCCGACCATGCGAAGCCGTGACCTGGCGCGATGTCACGAATAGTACGCCCCGTCAGCCGCTCAATCGCAATGCCAAGCAGGATGAAATTGATATCCGAATAAACCGCCGGTCCCGCTTGCCAGGCATGTTGCAAAACGAAGTGACGGAGCTGGTTCGGGTCGGTGCCATAAGTATAGAGCGGAAAGACGCCCGGAAATGGCGTCTGGTGTCCAAGGCATTGGCGAAACGTGATTTTCCGTTGCCAATTGTCCATATTGTACTGGGCAAGATCTGGAATGGCGCTAACCAGCGGCGCATCGAGATCGATCACTCCTTCAGCGGCCAACTGCAAGATGCGCGGCGTCGTAAACAGCACTTTCGACAGCGAAGCGAGATCGAACCACGTATCCGTGGAAACGTCCCGCTCAATTGGCGTGATCTGGGCTTTTCCGATCGCCTCGGTCACCCGCGCGCCCGCAGCATCGACCAGACCTAGAACAGCACCGGGAATACTCCCCTGTGCAACAGCACGCGCCACCGGCTCGAAAGCACGGTGCATTTTGGACTCAAGACTCAACACTTAACTATGCCGACGTTGAAGGAGAAGAGCAGCGATCCCACTGTGCGGCCTGCGTCCGCGCACGACAAGCACGCACGCCCATAAACCCGCTCAATCCACCTTTTTGTCGCAAGAGGCGGAAAACCAGATGCCACAGGAAGCGCGGTAATCGGACAGCCATTAATGTGTAGGAAAACTGGTGCTGCCGGACAGGATTGAACTGTCGGCCTCTCCCTTACCAAGGGAGTGCTCTACCACTGAGCTACGGCAGCATCGGGATGCGCGTGGGCGAATCCGGGTGTGGCGTCGCTCGGTCCGAGTGTTCGGCGCGGCGACGGGGGCTCCTTTGCCATAGCGCCTCCCTCGACGCAAGGCTAAAAACAGCCTATCAACCGCAGCGACGCAATCGATAGGCCAATGACAGATGGGTAAACCCGAACAAGCGGCTCTGCGCGAGCAAAGATTGGCCGCAAAGTTGCGGGAAAACCTGAAAAGGCGGAAGAATCAGACGCGCGCTCGCGATCTGGGTCGCCTGTCTGAACCTGCCCCTGTTGCCCCCGAAACGGACACGCACAAGAAAGCGTAAACCATTTTCGGGCGAAATATCGCAGTCACCCTTACTTAGAGTGCGGCTGGTCTGGCCTACGTGGCAACGAAGACCTCGCCTACCTCCCCCAAGGTAGATGGGCCAAGAGCCCCTTTTGAGGACTTCTTATGGATCGTATTCGTTTGGTCGGCGGCAATGAACTCAATGGCGAGATCGCCATTTCCGGCGCCAAGAACGCCGCCTTGCCGCTGATGATCGCCTCGCTGCTGTCCGACGAGCCGCTGGTGCTGCACAACGTGCCGCGCCTGGCCGACGTCAAGCAGCTCGAGCGCATTCTCGAGAATCACGGCGTCGATATTGCCGTGCATGGTCGGCGGCGCGGAGAAGACGAAGGCGTGGGTCAGCGCATGACTTTTCATGCCGCCGACATCGTCGACACCACCGCGCCCTATGATCTCGTTTCGAAGATGCGCGCCAGCTTCTGGGTCATCGGACCGCTGCTGGCCCGCTGCCATGAGGCGCGCGTTTCACTGCCGGGTGGCTGTGCAATCGGTACGCGGCCGGTCGATCTTTTTCTCTACGGCCTCAAGGCGCTGGGCGCCGAAATCGACATCGATGACGGCTACGTGGTCGCGCGCGCTCCCAAGGGTGGCCTGGTGGGCGCTACGGTCAGCTTTCCAAAAGTGTCGGTGGGGGCAACTCACACGATCCTGATGGCGGCATGCCTGGCCAAGGGCACGACCACCATCGAAAATGCCGCACAGGAACCCGAGATCACCAATGTTGCGGAATGCCTCGTCGCCATGGGCGCGAAAATTTCCGGGATCGGCACGCGCACCCTGATTGTCGAGGGCGTGGAAAAGCTCCACGGCGCGACCGTCGAGGTCATTCCCGATCGGATCGAGACCGGCACCTTCGCTATGGCGGCAGCCATGACCGGTGGCAATGTGCTGCTCAAGGGCGCACGGCCCGATCATCTGCAGGCTGCGTTGGACATTCTGGCCCAGACCGGTGTCGAACTGACGCCCGAAGCCAATGGCCTGCGGGTGCATCGCAATGGCAATGGTATTCAGGCGGTGGATATGGAAACCGATCCGTTCCCCGGCTTCCCCACTGATCTACAGGCACAATTCATGGCCCTCATGACCATGAGCAATGGAACCAGCCAGATTCGCGAAACCATCTTCGAAAATCGCTACATGCATGTGGCCGAACTGGCGCGGTTCGGTGCTGATATCTCGGTTAATGGGCAGATTGCGACAATTGCCGGCAAGCCGCAGCTCAAGGGGGCTCAGGTCATGGCCACCGATTTGCGCGCCTCGGTTTCGCTGGTGATTGCCGGTCTTGCGGCGAAAGGCGAGACCGTAGTCAACCGGATTTATCACCTCGACCGTGGCTTCGAGCGGCTGGAAGACAAGCTCAGCCGCTGCGGCGCCGAAATCGAGCGCGTCGCAGGCTGACAGGCGCCCACCGGCACGATTGCTCCAATGGACCGATTTCAGCCTGTGAGGGCTGCAGAGCCAAGCCCGCAGGGCGAGGCCGGCCACCGGCAATATGAAGGGCGTGGATGATGCCCTCATATTGCCCTGCCACGGCAAAACCTTGTAGATCGAACGGGCCGTGACCAGATAGGCTGCACCGCATCAACAGGGCCCCTGACCATGACCGATCTCAAGCTTATTGCGCTTGATAATGAAGATCTCGAAGTCGTCTCCGCCCATGTTCAGGACGCTGTCATCCGGGTTTCCGACATGGGCTATGCCCGAGGTGACCGGCGCTTCGCCCTGCTCATGAACAGGTTCGACTGGACCAGCGATCAAAAACGCGCAAAGGGTCTGCGAAAGCGCGCGGCGCTGCATTTCGACGGCGTGACCCACGCGGCCTATGCCGGTTTCGATCCGGCTGCCCCCGAAGGTGTGCTCGAACTGCTGGCGATCCAGTTCCAGCCCACCAGCGCACCCTCGGGCATCGTGGAACTCCGCTTTGCCGGCGGCGGCACGGTGCGCCTGAGTGTCGACTATCTTGAAGCGCGCCTTGCCGATCTTGGGGCGGCCTGGGCCGCCTCTGCCAAGCCCGCCCACGCTCTCGACTGAAAGACGTCCATGCCCCTTCGCCTCCACAGCGCCCAGTCCGACTTCGAAGATCGCTTCTCCGACCTGCTCGGCGGCAAGCGTGAATCGAGCCAGGACGTCAATGATGCCGTCACTGCAATCATCGCCGACGTGCGGCGTCGCGGCGACGATGCGCTGGTTGAGTTGACCAACAAGTTCGATCGCGCTGGGGTCGCGGCGGATGGTCTGGCCTTCGGCGCTGAGGAGATCGCAAAGGCTGCCGCAACAGTGCCCAATGAGGTGCGCGAGGCCCTGCAGACCGCCCATGACCGCATCAAGTCGCATCACGAAAAGCAAAAACCCCAGGATCAAGTTTATACCGACGCGCTGGGGGTGACCCTGGGCAGCCGCTGGACGGCGGTGGATGCGGTCGGCATCTACGTCCCCGGCGGCCTTGCCTCATACCCATCCTCGGTTCTGATGAATGCCGTTCCGGCGCGGGTGGCAGGCGTTTCGCGCATCGCCATGGTGGTGCCGACGCCCAATGGTGAGATCAATCCCGCCATTCTGGCCGCCGCCGAAATCGCCGGGGTGACCGAGATCTATCGCATCGGCGGCGCCCAGGCCGTCGCGGCCCTGGCCTATGGCACCAAGACCATCCGCCGCGTCGATAAGGTCGTGGGACCCGGTAATGCCTATGTGGCCACAGCAAAGCGCCAGGTATTCGGCCAGGTGGGCATCGACATGATTGCCGGCCCGTCCGAAGTCCTGGTCATTGCCGATGCGTCGGCTAACCCGGCATGGGTTGCTGCCGATCTCATCGCGCAGGCCGAGCATGGCGCCGGGGCGCAATCCATTCTGGTCACCACCGACGCCCGACTGGCTGACGCCGTGGAGGCTGAAGTCGACCGGCAGCTGGCGCTCCTGCCAAAGCAGGCCTTGGCCCGTGAGGGTTGGGACACGTTCGGCGCCATTATCGAAGTGGCCTCGCTTGAGCAGGCCGCCGAACTGGCCAATCGTATCGCGTCCGAACATGTCGAACTGGCGCTCGATGATCCGGATGCCCTGGTGCCGGCGATCCGCCATGCCGGGGCGATCTTTCTTGGGCACCACACCCCGGAAGCCATCGGCGACTATGTCGGCGGCTCCAACCATGTGTTGCCGACGGCGCGTTCGGCCCGCTTCGCCTCTGGTCTTGGCGTGCTCGATTTCATGAAGCGCACCTCGCTTCTGGGTTGCACACCATCCGCGCTCTCGGCGCTGTCCAGCGCTGCCGTGACCATAGCCGGGGTCGAGGACCTCGATGGGCACGGACGCTCCATCTCGATCCGGTTGAACTCTTGAGCATTTCCATGGGCACAGAGCAGGTGGCCGCCAGCACGAACAGGCTGACCACGGTGACGCTCGACCCCAACACCATCACTTCGATCAATCCTGACGAGGTGCACGAATGGCGTATCGCCGTTTACGATCTGCTCGAGGACAACAGCTTCCGGCCTGCCCGCGTCAAGGCGGAAGGGCCCTATGCATTGCATATGTCGATCGTGGGCAATTACATCCTGCTCGATGTTCGCAATCCCGAAACGTTCCAGCCTATCGCGGCGCATTATCTGTCGCTGACCCCATTCCGCCGCTTGATCCGGGATTATTTCCGCATTCGCGAGGCCTATTACGAGGCGATAAAATCGGCGCAGCCGTTCCAGATCGAGACCGTCGACATGGCGCGGCGCGGCATGCACAACGAAGCGGCTGAACTGCTGCGGACGCGCCTGACCAACAAGCTGATCATCGATCTCAACACCGCCCGGCGGCTCTTCACCCTGATCTGTGCCGTGCAGCCCTATGCGAGCCGCATCGATGAGGCCACCAGCCAATTGCCGACGGTGCTGTTCGTCTGTTCGATGAACTCGGTGCGCTCACCCATCGCCGCTGCCTTGGCACGCCAGGCCTTTCCCGGCCGGATCATCACCCGCTCCGTGGGTGTCAACGGCGGCAAGGCCGATGCTTTCGTGCACCAGGTCATGGAGGAGGTCGGCATTGATATGAGCGTGCACACGCCCCATATCCTGGATGAGCTTGTCGCCAACCATTTCGATCTCGTCATCACGCTTTCCGACGACGCGCCAGATGCGGTTCGCCGCAAGGGCCTTGAAGCGGGCACTATCGAGCAATGGCGAGTTGAAGACCCCTCGCTGGTGGAGGGCAGCCGAGACCTCGTGCTCGACGCTTACCGTGCCCTGCGGGACAGTTTGCGGCGGCGTGTGCGCGAGCGATTGGAGCCTCTCGTTTCCGGTGGTTCACAAAACCTTTGAATTGAAGTAGGTTCCGCCCGATTTTGCGGCCCCGGCCAGCCACCAATGGCGCATGGGGGCCTTCTCAGGAGAAAGTATGGCCAAGGAAGAAGTGCTCGAATTTCCGGGCGTGGTCACCGAATTGCTTCCCAACGCGACGTTTCGCGTGAAGCTCGAAAACGATCATGAAATCATTGCCCACACGGCCGGGCGCATGCGCAAGAACCGTATTCGGGTTCTGGCTGGCGATAAGGTCCTGTGCGAGATGACCCCTTATGACCTCACCAAGGGTCGTATCACTTATCGCTTCAAGTAAGTTGCGACCACCTCGGTGGCGGAAACGATCCGGCGGATCGTTTCGAGCACCGAGTGCCCTGAGCCATGCGAAGGGCCCAGCCTGTCAACGGAGCTCGATTACAGTATGGCCGGCCGTTCCGACCTGATTCTGGCCTCTGCCTCGCCGCGCCGCCTCGCGCTGCTGAACCAGATCGGCATCGAGCCCGAGCATCTGGTGCCCGCGCATGTCGACGAGACCCCTGAAAAGGGCGAATTGCCGCGCAAGCTGGCGCAGCGCCTCGCCGATCTCAAGGCCATTACCGCCCAGCATAAGGCGCGACTGGCCGGGTTTGGTGACAACGCCCTGGTTTTGGCGGCCGATACGGTCGTGGCGGTCGGGCGTCGGGTTCTGCCAAAGGCCGAGACCATGGAAGAGGCCAGCGAGTGTCTCCACCTGCTGTCCGGCCGGGCGCACCGTGTCTATACCGGCATGACGCTGATCACCCCATCGGGCTCCCGGCGGCATCGACTGGTTGAAACCCGCATTCGCTTCAAGCGTCTTTCCGCAAAGGACATGGAGGCCTATCTCGCCAGCGCCGAATGGCGGGGCAAGGCCGGAGGTTATGCCATCCAGGGTATAGCCGGTGCTTTCGTGGTCAAGCTCGTCGGGTCCTATTCCGGCGTGGTCGGGCTGCCTTTGCATGAAACGGCGCAGCTCCTGGCGGGGGAGGGGTACCCCATCCATTTCAACTGGTTGAACCAATCCAGTCTGTCGGGCGTGTGATGGCCGATATTGCCGAGAAGAAATGCCCCATTTGCGGCAAGCCCGCTGCCGAGGGGCTTAGGCCGTTTTGCTCGAAGCGATGCGCCGATGTGGACCTCAATCGCTGGTTGAGCGGCTCCTACGCCATTCCGGCACGCGACGACGAGCCGCCTGTCGAGCAAGACGAGGACTAGCCGCCTTCCTTCGACCAAATCCGCAGGATGCAGGCGGCATGCAGCGGGATTGTCCACAGGACGTTTTCGCGCTTGCGCGGGAAAAATCGTTCCCCTATAAGGCGCGTGGCTCGCGGCAATAGCTGCATCGGCCTGATGCCCAGATAGCTCAGTTGGTAGAGCAGCGGATTGAAAATCCGCGTGTCGCTGGTTCGATTCCGGCTCTGGGCACCACCACTTCATCCCGATACATGAATGCCTTGCCCGCAACGAGCAAGATGTGTGCCCGCCGGACGCGCCGACGCTGTCCTGTGTGACCGGGGCCGGCTTGCCGGATTGTCCCTAGAGCGCGGTGGACTGCAAATAGGCTTGAAGCTGGACCAGGGAATAGGTCATGGCGGCGGCAAAGAGCAGCAGGCTCACCCAGACCAGTTGTGCAAAGATGCGGCCAAGCGACCAGCGTTGCCATCGGCAGATCAACCAGGCGACAATCAGCACCTGATAGGCCGCCGGATAGAGAAACAGCGCCAGGACCCCCACTGTGTAGCCCCTGGACCCTGCCTCTCCGTCTATGGCAGATGCGCCCATGATCCAGGGCAATAGCACCAGGGCAGCGCCAATGGCGACGATCAGGGGCACTCCATGGATGACGATACCACGCCACATCCGCTCGATCCTCTCCTGCTTTCCGTCGCGCCGGGTTCCGACACAACCGATTGGGCGGCTAAAAACGTGAGGCGGATTTGCCTCTCCTGCAATGAGACGTCTGCCGATCCGCAAACATTGGTCGGCGCAAATAGCGTTTTGCAGCCTGACGCATTGAATGCAACCCAGTCGCCAATCAGGAAAGGGTGGCCGTGCACCAAGGTCCAAGGGACCATCGGCGTCTTATAGGCACATGCGACGAGCACAACCAACACGATGTCGAGGCCCAGCAGCGTTGGGGCGCAGCCCTTCAAGTCTTCGGCCAAAGTCCCAAGGAGCAATGAGCCAGATGTTCAAACGCCTTTTCTCCCGCTTCGAAAAACGCCGGTCCGGTCCAAATCTGCCTGCCCTTCAGGCCGAAATTGTGCGCCGGCTTGCCAATGATGTCACCGATCTCCACGAGGGCAGCTGGGAGGGCCGCGAATGGGTCTACCTGGCGTTGAACCACGAAGTCCTGATTGAAGAGGGTCGCCGCAGCAGCAGTCAGGCTGTGGTGCTCGCGCATTTGCCGGGAGCAGAGCTGGAAAGCCTGGGTTTCCGTCTTAGTCGAGAAAGCAAGGAGGCCTTGCTGGCCTTGCGCGATGCCATGGCGGACGATGGTGCGGAGCCCTGGACGGTGCTCGATCTCACCGTGGAGCGCAGCGGTCACTATGAGTTCTCGTTCGGCTATGGGCCGCCCCCCAGGCTTAATGGCGACCTTCTCCATAGCCCGTTGCAAGGTCTTCTCGGTCGCTATCACGCCGCGAGAACGTAAGCGAGGGTTCCAGCTCGCGAGGGCTCTTATTCGGCCAGAAGACGGCGCTCGACTTCTGCCCGGTCCGTGGCGTCAGATACGATTTCTGACAGGTCCGGGTCCCTGGCATACGCGCCCACGAGCGGGCTATAGACTCGCCAGAACCGCGTTTCGTCGACCCGCATCCGCAGGGCGATGAGATCCATGTCCGTCAATCGGGCCGCCTCCAGTAACTCCAGCTCTTCTCCCGTCAGCACGACCTGGCTGTCGATGATTGGCTCGCCAGGGGCATCGGCAAGGTAAAATTCTGTAAGCGTCGGCGCCATGCGCATGCCGATACGCACCCCTTCGCCCTCGAAAACCGATACTATGACCGGCGCTGCCGTTGTGGGTGCTTGCCCAGGTCCTGGCTGAACGCCCATGCGTATGGTACCGTCAGCGCTTTCAGACCGCTCTGGACTGCGCGACACCGTCGGGGATGTCACGCTGGGTGCGTCGGCCACCTGCGAGGCGTCGGCAGGGGCCTCGGGAGAGGTGTTGATCAGCCCGGGGGCAACGACAAGTGCGGCGACCAGCGCCACCGCACCAGCACCGGCAGGCACCAGCCATCTCCCAGACTGGCTAAGCCAGCCCAGAACCGGACTGGTCTTGGTCTTTCGCCTCGCGGCGTTGCGAATAAAGGCATCACGGCTTTGGGCAATAACGGCGTTCATGATGACCGGATCGGGCTCTGGACCGGTCACCTGGTGCAGCCGTTCGAAGGGGTCGCGATCCTGGCTCATAGCAAGTCCTTGAGCGACTTTCGCGCATTGTGGATGTGCCAGGACACGGTCACTTCCTTGCATCCCATGATGGCTGCTGCTTCCGCTTGAGAAAGTTGTTCGCCGAAGACCAGCAGCACCGCGTCACGCTGCTTTTCGGGCAATTGTCGCACGATACGCCAGATATCGTTGACACGCAGTTGGTCTTCCTGATCAGGCGCGATCTCTTCCCGCACAACCGCCGACACGGCGTCGATCCGTCGGCTCTGCCGCTTCTGGCTGCGTTGCAGATCACGAACGGCATTGAGCGTCACGCTATAGAGCCAGCTGGTAAACTTAGAGCGCCCGTCGAAATGGACCATCGCATCGGCCAGACGCATGCAGACCGATTGGGTCACATCCTCAGCGTCGCTCCGGTGGCCAAGCCAGCGGAAGGCGGTCTTGTAGATGAAGCGATAATGCTCGGCAATCAGCCTCTCGAAGGCCGCAGGATCGCCTGCCTTGACCCTCCTGATGAGTTGGTCGGTCGCATCCGACGCTCCGGAAGTGTTACCGTCAACAAATCGCACCCTGCCAACAACTCCCCAATTGCCCTTGGCATCAATGCCGGAGAGACCAAAAGGTTGTGTCCAAAGTGAGCGTTTTTCGTGTCGCCGGAAGGATTTGAGCGGCGGATGGGGAATCGTCGCCTCAATCATGAGGGGCGGATCGGCATGCTTCGCCCGTCCTGACCGATGGACGGGACGCCGGATTTTGTGTGCAAGCAAAAACGGCACGGCCAGATCGTGACATCAGGGGCAAGCTCCAAGAATGGCGTCGACCACCAATGTGGCGCCAATCATCTGGCCATCCACAAGCAGGCATCTGTCAGCGTGCCAGGCCTCCGAGATGCGTCGTGCATCGGCATTGCTGGCCTTTACCGCCGGCAAGTTCTGATCGCTCCATAGCAAGGCGGACGGGGTCGACCGGTCGCCTTCTGCCGGCGCGATACCGCGCCAGGGGCAGGGCGCCTGCACGCAAAAGATATTGGTCTGCCCCACGCGAAGCTGGCGCGATCCTGGATCGGCATCGGCGACGGTAGGTCCGGTCAAGAGCAACACAAACAGGCAGGCTGAAAAAGCTTGGCGCATGGTCATTGCTTCACCTGTTTTCGAGGCCATTGGCCTCACGTTGCTGGGGAATGATGTCTCGTTCGGCTTCGACAGTCTCAATCAGCCGTTCGAGCCCGTCCCGGACCTCCGTCAAGGCGGCGGCATGCTCGGTCTTGGAGGTGATGCTGTTGGGATTGGCGTCATCCCAATCCAGCGCCCAGCGCATCGCGGCCAGCCACTCGTCGACATCGCCGGCTATATATTCATTCACGGGCCGGCCGACCTGCTCGGTCAGCGCACTGAAGAGAATGGACTCGTCCCGGCCTTCTTCGCCGCCCACTGTGATAAGGAAGCGGTAGCGCAACTGGCCGGCATACATCCAGTTGGCTGCTTCCTGTCCTTCACCGGCAGCCAAGAGGCGCGCGGCGAGGACATAAAGCGCAGCAGGGTGCAGGCTGTCCGCCTGCGCCTCTATCTGATCGGTGGTCAGGTTTCCGAAACGCTCGGCATCTTGCGCGGGAACGGCAACGGCCATGCTGGTGACCAGGAACACGGAAAGCAACAATCGTTTCATGGCTTGGTCCTTCATTGAGTGCTGATAGGACGCTTCGGAGGCTGCCGACCTTGGTCGCTTCGTCAAGGACGCAAAGAAATATACCGCGTTGACCAAGGTCGGCGCCGGTCATGGCGTCAAACCATCAGACAAACACTCAGGAGAAACGCATGCGCCGCAGCGTCATAAGCCTCGGTCTGTTGTTGACCGCTTCAGCACCCGTCCTCGCTCAAGCCACTGACACGCTGCGCGATGGCCTGAACCATGTGCCCGCGACAGTTTTTGCTCAGTCGCATGGCGACATTGCCTATTTCGTCGATGTCGCCACTCTTGCGAACCTTGTCAGCGATGAAGGCGATGCAGGCCCGTTCCAAAGGGTTCTGTCGGGAGCCGATATCATTGCCCTGCAAAGTCTCTCGATGGCAGAGCCGAACGAATGGGAGGCGAAGGCCGGCACGCGGATCGATTCGCTGCTCTACTTTATCGGCTATGGGCGTGCGCCGGACAGTCAGACCCATTGGGGGCTTGTCGATGCGGCAGCTGCCTCGGACCTGGTCGACACCTTGAAGGCGTCGGGCTTTGCCGAAGCCGGGCCTACCGGTGTCGTCGGGAACGGCGAGCCACGCCGCTTCGACCCGAGCCTGCGCGATCCCGAGGACCCCTGGCGCACAAGTGTGGGCGCTGCGCAGTTCGCCGCCGCCAGCGGCACCAATGTCGTTCAAGCGCAGACCCCTCAGGCTGCCGCCCTGGCGGCAAGCGCGCAACCCAGCCTCGGAGAAAGTGCGATCATGCAGACTGCTCTGGCGGGTCTCGATCACGTTATCGGCGACGGCGTGGTGGCACAGGCCGTCGTCATTTCACCGTTGTTCGGCATGGCGGGTCTCGATCCGGCCGCATTCTTGTCGCCACAGGGGAATATCGAGGAAACCCGCAGACAGTTCGAAGCACAAATTGCAGAACTGGGGTCCGGCATACCCCCATATCTCGGAGGCATCGTCGCAGACCTCGATGATGATCGGCAGGGCGTGGCCATCGCGCTGGCCTATCCGGATTGCGATCTGGCGCAGCAAGCCGTCGACACTCTGTCCGAGCGCTGGAGCACGATGACCGGAGAAGAAGCGCAGGGCGAGACGATGGTAGACCGCGTCGAAGGCGTAGACGGCCTCTGCGCAGCAAGCTTCAGCGTGTTCGTCGAGGGCGAGGGCCAGGTGCAGAATCCCGCCTACAGAGCCGTGCTAGACACATACTTCCGCCAACAGGCCGGGGTGCTCAATATCGGCAAAAGCTGAGCCTGTGCGGTGGCCGCGCCGGCGTGGCCACCGCCTCCCTCAAGCCATGAGGCATGCCATGATGCGCTGGATCGCGATCGCTTCCATTGTCTTGCTGCCATCGGTTGCCTTGGGCGACGATGTCGAGGACCTACGCCTGCATATCGGAAAGAGCGTTGGCGCCTTCGAAGCGGCCGACCTTTATCGTGCCGAATGTACGGATCGTGACCCGGACAATGTGGCGCACCGCCGGGATATCCTTGCAGCGTGGCAGCACGATAACGACTTCGCAGATTACCAGCGGGTTATGGCTGGCATGCTCGGGCAATTCCCGGAGCTTGAAGCACAGTTCGGGCCGCAAAGAGCCAGTCTCGCTCGACAGATCGCGCGCGATCTCGATGCCCGTCCGGAACAATGCGCGGCATTTGCCGAATTGCTCGGGGATGACCAGTTCGACGTCAGGTCCAGCGTGCGGCGTCTGATGTCGCTTACTCGCACACTGGGCATAGACATCCCCGCCAGCCCCGAGATCATACCGGCAACCAAGACCCTTGAGGATACCGAGATACTCACACTTGCCGTTCTCTCCGGCCGCCTTGAGGCGAAAATGGCCGAGATTGGCAGCAAGCAGGGTGCACGGGAGATGCGGGGATTGAGAGCAGCGCGCGAAGAACATGCAGAGGCTTGGCTCGAGGCCGATGGCGTGCAGATCGTCTTCGGCCGGATCACGAGCGCCAAAGAATTGCGCGAGTGGCGCGGCGACCTGCAATCCTCTTTTGCCTTGCAGTGCAGTTCGTTCAGTGAGGAGGGGCACGAAGCGCGCATGGAAGCTTCGATCGGTCAGGATATGGTGGTCGTCGGCACGCCGCGTAGCCTGACCGACGGGACCGAGGGCGGGATCGTGCGTCTGGATCGCTGCAGTGTGTTTACGCTCGAAGAAACCGGCCGCCCCATGGTGTCAGAGGCGGACAATGCCGGCCTCATGATCCGCCCGCTCGAATTCGACGAAGCCTATGCAGGGCCTGGTGCCGGTATCGCCATGAGCGATGTCGACCGGGTCCTTTATGACGCGGAGTTCAGCAACCGCCTCGACGGCTTCGGAAATGGCTATGTCGATCGACGCGAGGACATTTACGTGCTGCTGCGGGACGGCAGCGCCTATCGGCATGAATGGAGTTTTCCATTCACGGATCTCGACGTCGAACGCTCCCGTCTGCGGGAGCCGGGCCGATGGTTCACCTGGCATGAGGACGGCAATGCGGTTCGCCTGACCGCGACCGGCGGCTGGCAGATGGGTGTCGACATCCTCGTCGAAGGCGCACAGCGTCTCGTCGGTTTCCCGCGACCCGCATTGTCAGGCACCTATTATTACCTCCAGGTCGGCATGGGCGGCACTCGCCAGGACAAGCGCTACGCCTTCTCCGCAGACAATACCCTTGTCTATTCGCGTGGCGGCTTCGTGGCCGGCAATGTGGGAACCAGCTACATCATCGTCAACGGCCCGGATGCGCCGGAGACCGAGGCTCGCTATCGCGTCGAGGATTTTGCCCTGGTCCTCGAGGTCGAGGGCGAGACAGAGCGCCATTTCCTAGCCGTGCCGGAAGCAGCGGGTGGCGACCTTCCCGACACGATCCTCATCGATGGCCAGGCCTATTGGCTCGATGACTAGCCGGCTGCTCCATATGAGAGGGCGCAGATGCCGATCGAAGGGGAGTTGGTCAGCCGGATAATGGTGTCGCCATCCGCCCAGTTATAGATAGCCGTAGCGCCGAAGCCGCTTTCATCGCCGGTGCCGTATTGCGCTTTCAGTGCCTCGGTGAGGGCGTCGCACTGCCCGATGTCTTCGGGACTGAAGGTAACAAATTGCAGGCTATCGCTGCCGTCGAACAGTAGAGCGGCTTCCCCGGTAATGCCGTCTACCGTATAGGGCATCTTGACCATTGGCATGTAGCTGGCGCCGTCATATTCGAATGTTTCACTCTGAGCAGGCTTATGGCTGCGAGCGGTATCGAGCACCGCGAGGGTCTCCTGGGGGGACATGCCCCAAGCCGTGCCTTCCCACTCGGCCTGAGCAGGAGCGGCGCCGAGGGCCAGCAAGGCCAGTGCTGCAATGGTCCGACATCTAGAAATCATTTCCAGTACCTTTCGTGAGTGAGGCGCACCCTATTCGACCTCCGGCATTTCGGCCGTGGTGAGCGCCAGAATGCGCTGGGTCTTGAAGTCGCCGAGGCCGCGCAGGAAGGTTTCGGCATCGTCGTTCCCATAGGCGCGGTCGCTGAGACCAAATAGCAAGACGCCATCTTCGCCCTCGAACTGCGCCTGCCCATAGCGATAGCCGTTCCATTCGATGATGTACTCGCCGGCATCGTCCTTGTCCGACAAGAGGAAATCGAGAACGATTTCGCCCCGTTCGGGATTGCTGAACATCGCCATATTCGCGATTGGGTCCGTCGCCTTGCGCTGGTTGATCATGTCGGTCTGTGCCGAAATCACTTCGGCCATCGGCAGGTCCGACGCCAGGAACTCGACGAGCACCATGGTCTCGTAAGCTTGCGCATCGGCCCCCGCTGGAATGTATTCCTGCTTGAAATAGCCCGGTTGGGGATTGGACGACCACGACAGCACGTAATCGTTCCCGCCGATCGAGATCGGGCCCGGCACGCCCAGATAGTCGGTGACTTCCTGGGCACCAGCTGGAGCCAACGACAATACGGTCAGCGCCACAACGGTGGCCAGGGGTTCGCGAAACATGGACAATCCTCTTGTTGCCTCAGCACCTTCTGATCATAGGACGCTGCCCGAGGTCACGACCTTGGTCCGGACGCTTTTTTGTTTGCCACATCGGTCCAGCGCCTCATGCTTCAACAAGATCGACCACGTCACCTCTTGGCAAGGGCTCGACAGGGGCGACGAAAAGCTATTTGTGGGCGGCATGGATGGCGATCGTCTTAGTCTTGAAACCCTGCGCCCGCTCTGGCCGGCGACGCTGGCGCTCATCGTGTTCTTGGTCATGGCGGGCATCGCCTTTTCACAGGCCGACAATGTCTCGATACCGCCCGCGCCTCAAACCTTGGTCCTAGAGCGCATCAGGATCGACGCGGTCCGACACACTCTGGAGCCTGCCGGTCCATCCGGCCCGCAATTGAGGACCAGTGTGCCTGTGCGCTTTGCAACATCGGAAGACTGGCCCGGTCTTGCCTTCCGGTTTTCCGGCGCTGCCGCCGCAATTTCTATCATCCCACCCGTGGTTTTCGATCTCTACCTGGCTTCGAGCCTGCAGGAGCAGGCCGAAAGGCACCGACGGTGGCCCAATGTCTATCCGGTGCTCGAAGCGTACGGCGTCGTTCAGGATGATCGAATTCTCCTCGACCCTGAAGAGGCCTATGCCGCCAAGACGGAGCAAAAGCGCCGTAGCACTTTACTCGGCTATGGATGCCTTGCCGCGGCTCTGCTGTCCTTGGTGCTGCTGGTTCAGAGGGCTCGCCGACTTTGGAGACAAATCGCGGGGTGACGGCCCTGGTCAACCGATCGAAAAAAGAAAAAGCCCGGATGCCGGGGAGGGACCGGGATCCGGGCTTGAGCGTCGATGGCGCGCAGCGGCTGCCGAGGGAGGGGACAGCGCCGCAGCGTCGGCCTCTATCGCGCTAGGGACGGGCAGTTGGGGGAAATGCCTCCGTCCTCGCGACTTTAGATAGGCCGCCTATGCGGTCATTCAAGGGCAGGGCTGTTCTGGTCAGAAAACCGTGATCAGCAAGGTTCCCGCCACTGAGACGATACCCAGTGTTGCCAAGCCCGCTGCCGCCAGCATCAGGCGGGCATGATGGGCATGGGCGCTGCGCCGCGCCAGGAGGCGTGCGGTTTCAAGAGTGCTGCTGTCATCGAGATCAATATGGGCCATGGCCGCCTCCACAGAAAAGCGTCCGGCATGTTCGCCGGTGTGCAATCGTGGGCAGCCGCCTTAACCAGGGCTGTTTCTCACCCGTTCGCAACGACGATAAGCCGGGCTGGGCTCTGCGCGAACTCCGACCTCGAAATGGAGTTAATTAATTTCAAATGCCGCTAAAAATGATCTTGTATGGAAGTTGTTGAAAGGCTTTGGCGAACATGGCACAAAGTGGCCATGACACAGCCTTCCCATCTGCACCCAGACCGTCTTTTCCCCGCCTCGGAGCCGTGCCGGTCGCTTGCGCGTGATCTCTATCCAGCGGTACGGGACCTGCCCATCGTCAGTCCGCACGGACACACCGATCCAGCCTGGTTCGCTGAAAACGGGCGGTTTGCCTCCCCCACCGCGCTCTTTCTGACGCCGGACCATTATGTGTTGCGCATGCTCAGGAGCCGCGGACTTTCCTATGATGCGCTGGGCATTCCGCGCAAGGATGGCAAGCCTGTGGAAGCCGATGGCCGCGCCGCATGGCGCCTGTATGCCGAGAACTACTATCTTTTCGCCGGTACGCCGTCCAAGACTTGGGTCGACCATTCGCTTCATGCGGTGTTTGGCATCACCGAAGAATTATCCGGTAAGACCGCCGATACCATTTACGATGCCATCGATGCTCGCCTGGCTGCGCCCGACCTTCTTCCCCGCGCCATTCTCGATCGGTTCGACGTCGAGGTCATCGCCACGACCGAGTTCGCGCTCGATCCGCTCGCCCATCACCAGAAAATGGATTCCGACGGCTATATCGGCCGCGTCCGGACAACCTATCGACCCGATGATGTCACCGATCCCAGCCGGCCCGCTATCGTCGAAAACCTGCATAAATTTGGTGCGCTGACCGGCGAGGACGTCACCAGATGGGATGGGCTCATCAACGCTCATCGCAAGCGGCGCGATTATTTCCGTCGCTTCGGTGCCGTGGCGACCGATCATGGCGTGCCGACAGCCAATACTGCCGATCTCCCTCTTGTCGAAAAACAGGCGCTGCTGGACAAAATTCTTTCCGGCCGGCACGACGCGGCAGATGCCGAACTCTTCCGTGCGCAGATGCTGACTGAAATGGCATTGCTCTCGGTGGAGGATGGCATGGTCATGCAGATCCATGCCGGCTCTCGCCGCAATACCGATCCGCTGCTGTTCTCGGAGCGCGGTCCCGACCTTGGGGCCGATATACCCGGGCCCACCGATTATGTAGGCGGGCTCAAGGCATTGCTGTCGCGCTGCGGCAACGAGCCCAATCTACGCCTCATCATGTTCGTGCTCGACGAAACCACCTATGCCCGCGAACTGGCGCCTATGGCCGGCTACTGGCCCAGCCTGATGATCGGTCCGCCCTGGTGGTTCCACGACAGCCCGCAAGGCATCCGCCGCTATCTGGATCAGGTGGTCGAAACCGCCGGCTTCTACAACCTGGCCGGGTTCAACGACGACACGCGTGCCCTTTTGTCCATTCCCGCCCGCCACGATGTCTGGCGTCGGGAAGTCTGCGGTTTCCTCGGGCGTTGGGTGGGCGAAAATCGGTTGAGCCGTTCATCCGCCGAAGAGATCGCCATTCATCTCAGCTATCAGGCGGCCAAGGATGCCTACCGGCTGCCGTAAGCCCAGTAAGGCGAAGTCTTTCAAGTCGCTCCGGAAGGACTTCGCCGTATTTCCATCACCTTTGCGCGCCACCGGTCGAATCCTTTCCCCGGTTCTGCTCTAATGGCGCAATGATGAATCAGTCTCCTGTCGAAACGGCCTTGAGCCGCGCCATGATCCGCTGGTCTCTGACCAAGTCCACGCCCGTCGCCGAAACGCCGCGCAGCTGGATCTACAAGGTGGAGCAGAATGGACGCAATTTCGGGGCGCTGAAAATTCTCAAGCCTCCCGTCTCGGAGGAGGAGGGCAGGGGCACTTCGCTCCTGCAATATTATTCGGGCGAAGGCGCGGCCACGGTCTTCGATACCTATGGCGATACGATCTTCATGGAATGGCTGGGCGGGCCCACGCTAGGCGAGCCGGCGCGCAATGGTCGCGACGAGGAAGCCACCCAGGCGCTGGCGGGCGTGGTTGCCAATCTCCATAGGCCGCGTCCCGACGTGCCCGAGGGCCTTTTGCCCCTTCGCCAGCGCTTCGAAGCCCTGTTCAGGACCGATATGCGCCTTTGGCCGCATACCGCCCGCGATCTTTATGCCCGTGCCTCTGGCATCGCGCTCAAGCTTTTCGACAAGCCGATGCCCGACATTCCCCTGCACGGCGATCTGCACCACGACAACATCGTCTCTTCCGACAGAGGCTGGTTGGCGATCGACCCCAAAGGGCTGATCGGGGATCCGCATTACGAGGTCGCCAATGCGTTCCGCAACCCAGCCGGATCCACCAAGCTCGCTGCCGACCCGCGCCGCATCACCGCTATGGCCGATCTGTTCGCGGCTCGCCTCGGCCTTAACCGCAAGCGCATTCTGGGTTTTGCCGCCGCCAATTCGGGTCTCAGCGCCTGCTGGAACCTGCAGTCAGGCGATTCCATAACTACCGATCTTGCGGTATTACCGCATTTGCTCAGTGCCTACGACCAGGCTTGATCGCCAGCGGAACCCAGTCATGCTCGATTATTCCCGCCGCGCCGTCCTCGCCCTTGGCGCCGTCTCCGTTCTGTCGGCCTGTTCGTCCACTATGCCCGTGCTCCCGGCCAAGGCGTCCAGCCGTCCGGAGGATCTGACCCGCGATCAGATCATGGCGGCCATCAATGATGTACGCCGGGCCAATGGTGCCGCAGCCTGGTCCTATAGCCCGGCTCTCGAAACCGCAGCGCGGTCGCAGGCGCGTCTCATGGCTCGCCGGGATACGCTGAGCCATGATCTGGGCGTCACCCTGCGCGAACGGGTAACCGAGGCCGGTTATGGCCTGGCTGTGGGTGAAAACCTTGCCAAGGGCTACAAGACCCTGCCCGAGACAATCACCGGCTGGCTCGGCTCCCAAGGGCACCGCAATACGCTGCTCTCGCCGCGCTTCGTTGAATTTGGACTGGCCTTTGCCCGCACCGGCTCAGGCAAGCTCTATTGGGCCATGATCGCCGGCGGCCCTTTCGAAGCCTGGCGCGCCTGAACGCGCCAGACTGAGAGCCTTCATCGGCTATTATGCAGCATGCCCTGGAAGGCGCGATAGCTTGCCTTGGGGCTGCGCTTTTGTGTCTCGTAGTCGACATGGACCAGGCCGAAGCGCTTGTTATAGCCTTCCGCCCATTCGTAATTGTCGAGCAGTGACCACGCGAAATAGCCCCGCACGTCGGCACCCGCTGCTCGTGCACTTGCCACGGCCTTGAGGTGGTCTTCGTAATACTTCACGCGGCGCGGATCATCCTCGCCTTCGACCTCGGCCATGCCGTTTTCGGTCACGTAGAGTGGGATCTTGGTATAATCTTTGGACACCCGAACCAGCAGGTCCGACAGGCCCTGCGGATAGATTTCCCAGCCGATATCGGTCTTTTCCAGAGGCCCCTTGACCTGCTCGGCGGGTCGTCCGGGCTGGCTCGAAGCCTTGTAGAGGCCGCGGGTATAGTAGTTTATGCCCAGCCAGTCGAGCGGACGGGAGACCACGTCCATATCGTGCTGATAGTTCGCGGGCAGATATGGCTCGAGCCACTGGGTCATCACTTCGGGATAATGTCCCTTCAGCACGCCCCCCAGATACCAGCGATTGAAGAGGGCATCGCCGAAATCGCAAGCCTTTTGGTCTGCTTCACTGTCACTGGCCGGTTCGGATTTCTCTAGGTTCAGCACGATACCGAGGTTCTTCGTGCCTTCTGCGCGCAGGGCATCGATGGCCGTACCATGCGCGAAGAGCACGTGATGCATGGCGCGCGCGGCAGCCCGCAAGTCCCGGTATCCGGGCGCATGAACGCCCAGGAAATGACTGAGGAACGCCACGCACCAGGGCTCGTTGATCGTCGCGGTTGCGGCCAGGCGATCGCTGAATTTCTGCGCGACGAGACTGGCATAATCGGCAAACCAGCTGGCAATGTCGCGGTTCATCCAGCCGCCCCGATCCTGCAGGGTGGAGGGCAGGTCCCAATGGTAGAGCGTGGCATAGGGCTTGATGCCGCGTTCGAGCATGCCATCGATCAGCCGGTCGTAGAAGTCGACGCCCTGCTGGTTGACGGCCCCTGTCCCCTCCGGGATCAGGCGCGGCCAGGCGAAGGAAAACCTATAAGCATCGAACCCGCCGTCGCGGATCAGATCAAGGTCCTGCGGCCAGAGGTCGTAATGATTGCAGGCCTCACGCCCGGTATCACCATTACGCACATTGCCAGGGGTAGCCGAGAACGTGTCCCAGATCGACTGGCCGCGGCCATGACCCTGACCACCCTCGATCTGGTACGCTGCAGTGGCGACGCCGAAAGTAAAATCGGGACCGAAATCCCGCCGCTCGATGGAAAACATGTCCCCTCCTTATGGCCTGTCTCAGGCTCACGGAGGCGGTTAGCACCGGAAATGGACCTTATGCAATCGATTTCAGCAATCGATTTAAATGGCGTACGTACGTCAGTTCGTCAGGGCACGCGGGTGACGAGCGTTCGAGCGATGGCCCTGTAGGCCAGGGCTTCCGGACCCTCTGGTCGCGCGGCGACGGGCGGGGTGCCGGCGTCGGATTCCGCGCGAATGGACATGACGAGCGGAATGGCGCCCAAAAACGGCATGTCGAGCCGCGCCGCCGCCTGTTCGGCCCCGCCCGTGCCGAAGATGTCGTAGCGAATGCCGGTATCGGGTGCGATGAAATAGCTCATGTTTTCAACGAGGCCGAGGACGGGGACACGCATCCGGCGCAGCATGTCGATGGCCTTTTGCGCATCGATCAGCGCCAGATCCTGCGGGGTTGAGACGATGACGACCCCGTCCACAATCGTCTGCTGGAAAAGCGCGATGTGAATATCGCCCGTTCCTGGCGGCAGGTCGATGATCAGCACGTCAAGCGCGCCCCAATCGGTTTCACGCAGCAATTGCCGCAATCCCGACGTCGCCATGGGGCCGCGCCAGACCACGGCCTGCCCCGGAATCAGCATTGAGCCGATGGACATGGCCTTGAGCCCGAAGGCGTCGTGCGGGGTGAAGATGCCGTCATCGCGCACAGCGGGCTTTCCTTCGATCCCCAGGAGCTTGGGGATCGAGGGACCGTAAAGGTCTGCATCGAGGATGCCCACCGCAAGGCCTTCGGCAGCGAGCGCCAGCGCGATGTTCACCGCTGTCGTCGATTTGCCGACACCGCCCTTGCCCGAGCCGACGGCAATGATCCGTTTGACGCCATTGACCCTGGTCTTGCCCGCTGGCACTGCGGATCCATGGCCGAATTTAGGACTGTTGGACTTCTCGGCCGTGATCGACACCATGACCTTGCGGCTGCCGCCAAGACGCTGGGCGATCGACTGCGCTTGCTCGCGAGCGGGTCCGAACGCAGCTTCCATGCCGCTCGCCACGGCGATGGCAAAGGCGATGGCGCCGGGCGTCACGATGATTTCGGACAGGCCCCCATAGCCTGCAAGATCGCCGCCGCCGGGAATTTCGACCTCGGCGAGCGCGGCTTTGATCTGTGCGGAGAGATCGGTATCGGCCATGGAAACCCCAAAAGAAGAAGACCCCACCCCGAATGTGTCGAAGGGCGAGGTCCGGGATGGTTTCGAGATGAGGCGAGAAACCTCGAGATGTCTGTAACTTGCTTAGAGGATCGACTGGCCTGTTCCGGCCCAATCCTTGACGAAACCCTCGATGCCCTTGTCGGTCAGCGGATGGCTGGCAAGCTTCTTGATCACGTCGGGTGGAATGGTCGCGACGTCCGCTCCGGCCAGGGCAGCCTGGGTCACGTGGTTGGGCGTGCGGATCGAAGCGGCCAGGATCTGGGTCTCGAACTGGTAATTGTCGTAGATCTGGCGAATGTTCTCGATCAGCTCCATGCCATCGAGATTGATGTCGTCGAGGCGGCCGATAAAGGGCGAGATATAGGTGGCGCCGGCCTTGGCGGCGAGAAGCGCCTGATTGGCCGAGAAGCAGAGCGTGACGTTTGTCGGAATGCCCTTGTCCTTGAAGTACTTGGTGGCCTTGAGGCCATTCAGCGTCAGGGGCAGCTTGATGACCACGTTGGACGCGATCTTGGCCAGGTGCTCGCCCTCGGCGACCATGCCGTCATATTCGAGGCTGGCGACTTCGGCCGAGACCGGATCGGGCGTGATCCCGCAGATTTCCTTGATGACTTCCTTGAAGTCACGGCCCGACTTGGCGATCAGCGACGGATTGGTGGTCACGCCATTGATGAGCCCGGCTTCGTTGAGCTCGCGGATGGCGGCGGTGTCTGCAGTATCGACGAAGAACTTCATCGTTCCCTCCTAAATAATCGTCCCGATTGGCCGGCTGGGCCAAGATGTAGCATGGCGGCGTGCTGCCGCAAGCGCTGGCTCAGCGGGTGGCTGCCAGAAAGGCCTCTGCGAGGTCGCCGACGCGATCCTCGGGAATTCCGGCGACATTAATGCGGCTATCCCCGGTCATATAGACCCCGTTTGCGGCTTTAAGATGCTCGACCGCATCAGTGCTGAGCCCCAGCAGCGAAAACATGCCGCGGTGATCGGCCACGAAATCGAAGTCAGACGAGTTCGATCGTTCGCGAATGGCATCCGCAAGTTTTTTTCGCAATGAAATCATGCGGTTACGCATGGCGGAAAGCTCGGCTTCCCATTCGGCGCGCAGGGCCGCGTCCTCGAGAATGGTGCGGATGATCTCCGCGCCATGATCAGGCGGCTGCGAATAGGCGCCCCGGATGATGTTGAGCAATTGCGAATTGGTGACATCGGCCTGTTCGGCATTGCGCGCCACGAGAATGGCAGCACCGACACGTTCGCGGTAGAGACCGAAATTCTTCGATCCGGAGAAGGCTATCAGAGCTTCGGGGACCGAGGATAGAATTTTGCGCGTGCCATAGGCATCGGCCTCGATGCCATCGCCAAAACCAAGATAGGCCAGGTCGATAAACGGCAGGGCGCCGGTGCGCGCGAGGCTTTCGGCCACCTGGTCCCATTGCGCATCGGTGAGATTGGCGCCAGTGGGATTGTGGCAGCAACCATGGAGCAGGACGACATCGTCGGCGCTCAATTGATCAAGCGCATCAAGCATTTGCTCAAATTTGACGCCACGGGTTTCCGGATCGAAATAGGGATAGGTGACGACCTTGAGGCCCGAATTGATCGCGATCGGATTGTGATTGGCCCAGGTCGGATCCGACACATGGACATTGGCACCGGGGCGAGCGCGGTTGATCAGCTGCATCAAAACCCACAGCGAGCCTGTGCCGCCGGGCGCCTGGGCGATGCGGACGCGGGCGCGATCGACGCTATCGGCAAGCACAAGGTCGAGGACGGCATTGCCATAGCCCTTGTTGCCGGCAATCCCGAGGTAAGTCTTTGTTTTCTCGTTCGAAAGAATGCGTTCTTCGGCCTTGCGAACCGAGGTCATGACCGGGGTCACGCCCTTCTCGTCCTTGTAGACGCCGACACCGAGGTCGATCTTTGCGGAACGCTGGTCGGCAGCATACTCGCCCATGAGCGCCAAAATCTTGTCGCCTGGGGCCTGGGTAAGGGTTTCGAACATGGGCGGAGGTCCGGTGGGAAGGCGCCGCCTTTATAGGCGGCTGAGGGATTTTTGCAATTGAAACTGCGCGGCGGATCAGGCTCGGTCGAGATCGAGCTTTTCCAGTTCTGCCGTCAATTTCGGAACGATTTCAAAGAGATCACCAATCAGCACGACATCGGCGATCTTGACGATCGGCGCTTCGGGATCGGAATTGATGGCGATGATTTTCTTTGCGCCCTGTATGCCGGCCAGATGCTGGAGGGCGCCGGAAATGCCGACCGCGATATAGAGGTCGGGGGCGATGATCTTGCCGGTCTGGCCCACCTGCCAGTCATTGGGGGCATAGCCGGCATCGACCGCCGCGCGGGTGGCGCCGATGGCTGCGCCGAGGGTTTTGCCAAGCTTTTCAATCAGTTGGAAACCTTCGGCCGATCCGACCGACACACCGCCGCCGACCACGATCTGGGCGGTGGAGAGGTCGGGAATATCGCTCTCGGTACGGTGCCCGGCAATGAATGCCACGACGGATTGGATTGTATTTTCAAGGGCTTCGATCGGAGCCGGACCCGCAGCGGCGGCCGGGCGGAAGGCGGAGGCGCGGAAGGTCAGCACGTGACGCGCCTGTGGATCGGAAACCGTTTCAAGGGCGTTTCCGGCGTAAATGGGCCGGGTGAAACGATTTTCTCCCTCGATGGCGATGATATCGGTGACCGGCTGGATGTCGAGGCTGGCGGCAAGGCGCGGCATGACGTCCTTGCCCTGGCTCGATGCGCTCGAGACCAGATATGTGTAGCCTTCGGCTAACCCCGACAGTGTCGCCACCAGCGAATCCGCTAGCAGACTGTTAGCGTTGACCATCACCTTTCGCACACCGGCCAATGACGCAGCCGCTTCCGCTGCGGCAGGGGGACCGGGCACGAAAAGATCGACGGGACCAAGCTGGGCTGCAGCGCTGACGATGCGCGCGGTAGCGGGCGACAGCACGCCGTTATCGACGTCGGCGAGAAGCAGAACGCTCATCACAGGGCCTCCATCGCTTTGACATCAGCGGCGATGAGGGCGGCGAGCGCGTCGACCGAACCAATGGTCGAGCCTGCCACGCGCTCGGATGGCGGGGAAATCTTTTCGACGATAAGGCGCGGAGCCAGATCGACAGCCAATTCGCTCGCCGGACGAACGGCGAGCGGCTTGGAGCGCGCCTTCATAACCATGGGCAGGGCGGCATTGCGCGGGGTATTGAGGCGCAGGTCCGCGGTGACGATGGCAGGCAGGGACAGAGCGATGGTTTCGCGCCCGTAATCGACCTCTCGGGTGACGCTGAGGCGATCACCTTCGAGCGTGATCTCCGAGGCAAAGGTGGCCTGCGGCCGCTCCGTCAGCGCGGCGAGCATCTGCCCGACATGATTGCTGTCATCGTCGACGGCCTGCTTGCCCAGAAGAACGAGCTCGGGCTGTTCCTCCTCGATGACCTTGGCCAGGAGCTTGGCGATGGCAAGGGTTTCGAGGCTGGCATCGGTTTCTACCAAGATGCCGCGATGGGCACCCATGGCCAGAGCGGTCAGGATGACGTCGGTACTGGCCTTTGGCCCGATGGAGGCGACGACGATTTCGCTCGCCTGCCCCTTCTCGGCAAGCTGAACCGCGGCTTCCACGGCATGCTTGCAGAACGGGTTCATGGACATGCGGACACCAGTGGTCTCGACGCCTTTCCCATCGGGACGGACCCGAATGCGAACATTGTGATCGACCACGCGCTTCACGGCGACGAGGATTTTCATAGCCAACCTTCCGGGCAGGTCCGGGGAACAGGGCTTCCCTTCGCAAAAAGGGCACCAAGGGGCAAGGCATGGATGGGGAATATCGGTTCGGTCTGCGCACAAATGTTGGAAAGTGGTGCCCGCACGAGCATTGCCATCCTGGGCTCGGACCCAGCCCTGAGAGCTGTCGGAACACTGGCACGCGGCCAGTGCAGTTGACGCCACCGCGTGGGACAGAGACACTGTCCCTCTCTCTCCGCTGTTTTGGTTTGCCTATGCCCGTTCTCAATCGTGTCGCCGAATTCCAGCCTGAAATCGCCGCCTGGAGGCGCGATTTTCATGCCCATCCCGAGGTGCTGTTCGATGTGCACCGTACGGCCGGTATCGTGGTGGAGAAGCTGCGCGAATTCGGTTGCGACGAGATCATCACCGGGCTGGGACGCACGGGCGTCGTGGCCATCATCAATGGTCGCAGCACGGCGAGCGGGCGAACCATCGGTCTGCGCGCCGATATGGACGCCTTGCCGATGACGGAAAAATCGAACGTCGCCTATGCCTCAACCATTGCGGGCAAGATGCATGCCTGTGGCCATGACGGCCACACCTCCATGCTGCTGGGCGCGGCGAAATACCTGGCTGAAACCCGCAATTTCGATGGCCGCGTGGCGCTGATCTTCCAGCCGGCCGAAGAAGGCGGCGGCGGCGGCAAGGTGATGATCGAGGATGGCCTCTTCGACAAGGTCAGCATCGACGAGGTCTATGGGCTGCACAATTGGCCGGGCATGCCGATCGGCACGTTCGGGATCCGGACGGGCGGGATCATGGCCGCGACGGACCGCTTCTATATCGACATCGAGGGCCTGGGCGGCCATGCCGCGCGCCCGCAGCAGACTATCGATCCGATCATCGTTTCAGCCCAGCTGGTCACGGCGCTGCAGACCATCGTGTCGCGCAACCTCGACCCGCTGGAAAGCGCCGTGCTCTCGGTGACCATGATCGAGGCGGGCGAAGCGGACAACGTGATCTCCCGGACCGCAAAGATCACAGGGACCGTGCGCACGCTGGACAGCGCTGTGCAGGACTTCATCGAGGCCAAGCTCGGCGAATTCGTACCTCAGTTCGCCTCGAGCTTCGGGGCCCGGGCCTCGATCCGCTATGCGCGGGGTTATCCGGTGACGGTCAATGCGCCCGACCAGACCGCCTTTGCCGCCAGCGTGGCCGCAGAGATCGTCGGCGCCGAGCGCGTCGATGCCGATACCGCACCATCCATGGGCGGCGAGGATTTCTCCTTCATGCTCAACGAGCGGCCGGGCGCCTACATCTTCCTCGGCAACGGCGACTCGACCGAGCTGCATACCGATACCTATGATTTCAACGACGAGGCCATTGCCGTCGGCGTCAGCTACTGGGTTCGCCTGGTGGAAAAGGCGCTGCCGGCAGCGTGAAAGGGAGGCCCGATTGGCCATCTGGCAGGTGAAGCGGCTGGGTCCTGCCGATCTGATTGATTTTCGCGGCATGAATGCGCTGTTCGGCACAGCCTTTGAGGACGCGCAGACCTGGGGCGCCAATCCGCCGAGCGACACCTATGCGGCCGATCTGCTTGGCAAGGACCATGTCTTCGCGCTGGCGGCGACCAAGGCGGACAGCGTGGTTGGCGCTCTGGTCGCCTATGAATTGCCCAAGTTCGAAAGCGAGCGCTCGGAAGTCTATATTTATGATCTGGCCGTCGCGGAGAGCCATCGCCGACAGGGCATCGCCACGGCGCTGATCGAGCGGCTTTGCAGTCTCGCGGCCGAGCGGGGCGCCTGGGTGGTCTATGTGCAGGCGGATTATGGCGATGACCCGGCTGTGGCGCTTTACACCAAGCTGGGCGCCCGCGAGGATGTGATGCATTTTGATATTCCGGTGCGGATGGCGCAAAGGAGTGATTGAGCCTTTGCGCCCGAGCGCATAGGAAGGGACGTCATGTCCCTTCCTGCCGCCTTCGGGCATCCCCTTGCCGCTACCATCCTGACCCTGGCCGTCTCTGCCATTGGTGGCGGAGCGGCGCATCTGATCGGTCTTCCCGCCGGCTGGCTCATGGGCGGCGCGCTGGCGGTGACGATTGCCGCCATGCTGGGCATGCCGGTCAGCATGCCCGACCGGCTGCGCGACGTGATCTTCGTGCTGATCGGCATGTCGATGGGCGCGAGCGTTGCCCCCGACAGCCTTTCGCTTCTGGCCAGCTGGCCGATTTCTCTGGCGGCGCTGGCGCTCGAGCTGGTCATCATCGTGGCCGCCACTGGCTGGATGCTGACCAAGGTCTTCAAGCTCGATCCGGGCACGGCCTATCTCAGTTCCTTTCCCGGCCATCTTTCCTTTGTCATGGGCATCGCGGCGACCGGGGTCGGCAATCCGCGCCAGATCGTCATCATCCAGGTCATCCGCATCCTGATGCTGACCATCGCCGTGCCCATCGGCGCGGTCTTTCTGCCCATCGACCATTTTGCGCCACCACAGGCCGCGGCCTTCCTCTCGCCGCTGCAACTGGTGCTGCTGGCGCTGGGCTGCGTGGCCATGGGCCTGGTCTTCATCTGGCTCCGGGTTCCCGCCGGCATGGTGCTGGGCGCCATGGCGGCCGCCATCCTCGCCAAGCTGGGCGGGCTCTATAGCGAGGCCATGCCCATTCCGCTGGTGGTTCTGACCTTCATCCTGACCGGCGCTTTGATCGGCTCGCGATTCCAGGGCATCACCAAGACCGAATTCCTCGCGGCGGCCAAGGGCGGGCTCATCGCCACCGCCATGACGGTGGCCATCGTCACCATCGTGACCCTGGGCGTCGCGCAGCTGGTGGACATGCCGTTCGGCCAGCTCTGGCTGGGTCTGTCGCCCGGCGCGCTCGAAGGCATGGGAGCGCTGGGCATCGCGCTGGGCTACGACACCGCCTTCATCGCCGCGCACCACGTCATCCGCCTGCTCATGCTCAGCGTTGCCATTCCCTTCGTGGTCATGCTGGTGCGCTGGCAGGAACGGCGGGCGCAGGAAAGCCGCAATCGCGTTTCATGAGCTGCCAGCAACACGGAGTTCGCCCATGCTGTCCCGCATCGCCTCAGCGCTGACCATCGCCTTGTTGTCCACCGCCGCTGCCCAGGCCTCGGCCGCCTGTTATGCTCATCGCCCGGGCGTACAGATTTCCTTCGGCATCTCCATCGGCGCGGAGGCCACCGAAGAAGAGCGGAACCGCTTCAATCTCATGCAATTGCGCCAGATGGGCATCGACGCGACCCGCGCCGAAATGTGGGGCGGCTGTATTCGCGCCTTCGTGCGCAAGCCCGAGGGCGGGGAGGAAATGCAATATTTCCACCCCGAGAGCTTCGAGCGCGTCGACCCCTAGATCGGGCCGGATCGGCCGGGCATCGTGCCGTCGTCGCGACGGATCACTGCATCGTCGGCCGACGCCAGGAACCGCACCGAGCCTTCCCCGGCGGGAGCGGGCAGGATGGCATAGCCATTGGGGCCGAGCGACAGACGACCATCATGCAGATCGGCATTGTGGCTGACCGGTTCGAGCACCAGCTCGACGCCCGACAGCGTGACGCTGAGTTTCTGCGCCGAGAGATTGAAGACGCAGACGAGGTCCTTGTTACCATCGGTACGGACGAAGGCCAGCACCGGCTCGTCGCAATCGAAGAAGGCGATGTCGCCGGTCTTGAGGCCGGGATGGCTTTTCCGCCAGGCCAGGATCCGCCGGTAGAAATTGAGCGTCGAGGCGGGATTGGCGTCCTGCACATCGACGCTGAGCGCGGTGGCGGCGTGCTTTATGGGCAGCCAGGGCCGGCCATGAGTGAACCCGGCATGGGGCAGGTTCTGCTGCCAGGGCATGGGCGTGCGGCAGCCGTCGCGGCCCTTGTCCTCGGGCCAGAAGCGGATGCCGCGTGGATCGGTCAGTTCCTCATAGAGAATGTCGGCCTCGGGCAGGCCCAGCTCCTCGCCCTGATAGAGGCCGGCCGAACCCTTGAGCGTCAGCATCAGGGCGATGGCCTGTCGCGACAGATCGGCGGGCGAGACGCTGTGCGGCGCCCAGCGGGTCATGTGGCGGATCACGTCGTGGTTGGAAAAACTCCAGCACGGCCAGCCGGTTTCCCCGCCCGAAAAGAAGGCTTCGACCTTGGAGCGGAAATGAGCCGCGGAAAATTTGGGGCCGAGGAAATCGAAGGAATAGCACATGTGCAGCAAGTCATTGCCGGACGTGTATTGCTTCATCAATTCGAGCCCGCGCTCGTCGTCGCCCACTTCCCCCACCGTGGTGGCGCCGGGATAATCGTCGAGCATGGCGCGCACCTTGCGCAACCAGCCCAGGTTTTCCGGCTGGCTTTTGGAATAGAGGTGGCTCTGCATGTCGTAGGGATTGGTGGCCGGCTTGCCCTCGAGCGCGGCCAGCGGCGGATTGGACCGCAGCTTGGCGTCGTGGAAATAGTAATTGACCGTATCGAGCCGGAAGCCATCGAGGCCCCGATCGAGCCAGAAGCGCATGGCTTCGAGCACCGCGTCCTGCACGGCCGGATTGTGGAAGTTGAGGTCGGGCTGGCTGGTGAGGAAATTGTGCAGGTAATATTGCTTGCGCGCCGTATGCCATTCCCAGGCCGAGCCGCCGAACACCGACAGCCAATTGTTGGGCGGGGTGCCATCGGCATTGGCATCGGCCCAGACATACCAGTCGGCGCGGCTATTGGAGCGGTTGAGCGCCGATTCGAGGAACCAGGGATGCTGGGACGAGGTGTGGCTGACCACCTGGTCCATGATCACCTTGAGGCCGAGAGCATGTGCCTTCTCGATCAGGAGGTCGAAATCCTGCAGCGATCCGAACAGGGGGTCGACCGCCATATAGTCGGAGACGTCATAGCCCATGTCCGCCTGGGGCGACTGGTTGATCGGCGAAAGCCAGATGCAATCCACGCCCAGGCTGGCAATGTGGTCGAGCCGGTCGATAATGCCCGGCAGATCGCCGATGCCGTCGCCATTGCTGTCCTGAAACGAGCGCGGATAGACCTGATAGATCACTCCGCCGCGCCACCATTCGGTCATCGATTTGCTCCTTGAGGGCTTTTCGGGGCGCAAGCTATCCGGTTCCGCCAACGCTGTTAATGGGCAAGAGCGGGAGCCCCTCATGCAGCGCGTGGGGGAGGTGCAGGGCTGCTGGGCCGACGCACATCCCCCTTTGTGGAGGACTAGACGACGGCGCTGATCAGCGGCTCACCGGCGAAATGGCGGTCGAGATTGGCGACGAGCAGCGCGCCCATGGCGTCGCGGGTCTGGTGGGTGGCGCTGCCCTGGTGGGGCGAGAGCACGACATTGTCGAGCGCGAAAAACGCCTCGGGCACGGACGGCTCGTCCACGAAGACGTCGAGCGCGGCGCCGCCGAGGCCACCCGATTGCAGGAGGTCCAGCATGGCCTTCTCGTCGATCAGCGTGCCGCGGGCGACATTGACGATGTGCCCCTTTGGCCCCAAGGCTTCGAGCACCTTGCGGCTGACAATGCCCTCGGTGCCCTTGCCGCCCGGCGCGATCACCACGAGCCAGTCGCTGTCGCGGGCCATGTCCTCGAGGCTGTCGTAATAGATATAGGGCATGTTGGGCTGTTCGCTGCGGCCATGATAGACGATGCGCATCTTCATGGCCTGCAGGCGCGTGGCGATTTCCTTGCCGATTCGGCCCAGGCCCAGAATGCCCACGGTCTTGCCGGTCAGTTCGGAAAAGAGCCCGAAATTGGCATTGGGCCATTTGCCCTGGCGAACGAACTGGTCCGATTGGGGCAGGCGACGGGCCAGCGCGATCATGAGGCCCAGCGTCAGCTCGGCCACCGCATCGTTGAGCACGTCGGGGGTATTGGTGACGCGGATATTGCGGGCCTTGGCCCCGGCAATGTCGATGCTGTCATAGCCGACCCCGAAGCTGGCGATGATTTCGAGATTGGGCAGCGCATCCATGAGATCGGCCTGGACGCCGGCGCCGGCATGGGCGCGGATGCGGCCGCCGTTTTCGGCAAGCCAGGCGGCCTTGTCGTCCATCTCGTGCAGCTTGTGGACGCTGTAGCGGGCGGCCAGCGCCTGTTCGCAGGATGCGAGGAGGGGGCTGGTCTGCAAGATCTCGATAGTCATGAAATGGGGTCTCCCTTTGTGCGGGAGAGTAAAGGGCGCGGGCCGTCGGGCCAAGGTCGGGCGGAGCCAATTGCGTTCCGCCCTGCGGAAAACCGCCCGCTCAGGCGCCGATGCTGACCGCAGCGCGGTTTTCGTGCTCGTCGTCGGTGAAGACGCGCGAGCGGGTGAGGAAGCGCCGCTCGGTGCCGTTATCGAGGCTGAACATGCCGCCCCGCCCGGGAATGGCATCAATGATCAGCTGGGTATGCTGCCAATATTCGAACTGGCTGGGCGACATATAGAACGGATAGCCGCCAATTTCGCCCATTTTCACGTCCCTGTCGCCAATGATGAAATCGCCCTGCGGATAGCACATGGGCGAGGAGCCGTCGCAGCAGCCGCCGGACTGGTGGAACAGGATGGGGCCGTGACGGGCGACGATTTCCGCGATCAGCCCTTCGGCCTGGGGGGTGGCAACGACGCGGGGAACGGGATCGGACATCGGGAGCTCCGCTTGCAGGAAAAGGATCGATCCGGCGGCCGGTGGCCGGGGAGAGTGGGGGTTGATGGCACGCCGCCCGCCGGAACGATATCGCGCCCCCGGGATGGACCCGGGAGCCGCTTCTGGCGAGGACGAGGTCAGAAGAAACCGAGTTTCTTGGGGCTGTAGCTGACCAGCATGTTCTTGGTCTGCTGGTAATGATCGAGCATCATCCTGTGGTTCTCCCGGCCGATGCCGGATTGCTTGTAGCCACCGAAGGCCGCATGGGCCGGGTAGGCGTGGTAGCAATTGGTCCAGACACGGCCGGCCTGGATGCCACGGCCGAAGCGATAGGCGCGATTGCCATTGCGGGTCCAGACGCCGGCGCCCAGGCCATAGAGCGTGTCATTGGCGATGGCGAGGGCCTCGTCCTCGTCCTTGAAGGTGGTGACCGACACCACCGGCCCAAAGATTTCCTCCTGGAAGATGCGCATCTTGTTGTGGCCGGCAAAGACCGTCGGCTTAACGTAATAGCCGCCTGCCAGATCGCCCTCGAACGTGTTGCGCTCGCCCCCGGTCAGGACCTTGGCGCCCTCCTGCTTGCCGATGTCGAGATAGGAGAGGATCTTTTCGAGCTGTTCGGAGGAGGCCTGTGCCCCGATCATGGTCGATGGATCGAGCGGGGAGCCCTGCTTGATGGCCTCGACGCGCTTGATGGCCCGTTCCATGAAACGGTCATAGACCGATTCCTGAACCAGGGCGCGGCTGGGACAGGTGCAGACCTCGCCCTGGTTGAGGGCGAACATGGTGAAGCCTTCGAGCGCCTTGTCGAAGAAGTCGTCGTCTTCGTCGAGCACGTCCTTGAAGAAGATGTTCGGCGACTTTCCGCCCAGTTCCAGCGTTACCGGGATCAGGTTCTGGCTGGCATATTGCATGATCAGCCGGCCTGTCGTGGTCTCGCCGGTAAAGGCGATCTTGGCGATGCGGTTGGAGCTGGCCAGAGGCTTGCCGGCCTCGAGCCCGAAGCCGTTGACGATATTGACCACGCCGGGCGGGATCAGGTCTTCGATCAATTCCATAAGCAGCAGGATCGAGGCCGGGGTCTGCTCGGCGGGCTTGAGCACCACGGCATTGCCGGCGGCGAGCGCCGGAGCAAGCTTCCAGGTTGCCATCAGGATGGGGAAATTCCACGGGATGATCTGACCCACGACGCCCAGGGGCTCATGGAAATGATAGGCGATCGTATCGTGGTCGATCTCGGAAATACCCCCTTCCTGCGCCCGGATGGCGCCGGCAAAGTAGCGGAAGTGGTCGATGGCGAGCGGAATGTCGGCCGCCGTGGTCTCGCGGATCGGCTTGCCGTTATCCCAGGTTTCGGCGAGCGCGATCAGATCGAGATTGTCCTCGATGCGGTCGGCAATCTTGTTGAGCATGTGGGCGCGCTCGGCCGGTGAGGTCCGGCCCCAGGCCGGTGCCGCCTTGTGAGCGGCATCAAGGGCTTTCTCAATATCGGCGGCCTTGCCGCGCGCGATCTGGCAGATGACCTGACCGGTGACCGGAGAGGTATTGTCGAAGGTTTCGCCATCGCTGGCATCGACCCATTGTCCACCGATGTAATTGCCATACTTGGCTTTGAACGGAGACTTGGCGCGCTGGCCCAAAAATTCCGGCTTGTTCAAGACTTCCTCCCTTGGTGCTTGACTGCACAGCACAGGAGCAAGAGCCGTGCCGGTCTGGCCAAGGCCTTGAAAGCAAAAGGCAAATCTTCGTGAAGCGGGTTTTGCTTTACAGAACGCAATACGGCGCGCAACACTTTGCCACACCCGATGACGATGGCGGGCGCAACATCTGTTGCAAACTGCCACGATCGGGCGGGAGGATGAGAATGAACCTGTCGTCTGACCTGGCGCTGGCCAAGGCTCGCGCAAAATTCTTCTCGGGGCACAGTTTGCCCGACGGGCTGGTGCCGGCGCCGATCCTGCGCAGCTGGCAACGATGCGCCGAACAGGGGCTGGATGCCGGCGACAGCGTCACCGCCGAGCCGATGACCGCGGGCGAGCTGCGTCAGATCCAGCAGCAGAACGAAGCGCTGCGGCTGATCAGCCGGCCCGAACTGGTGACGCTGCGGGCCGAAGCGAAAAACACCGACAGCGTGGTCATCCTCACGGATGCGCAGGGTATCGTGCTCGACGTGGTGGGCAGCGCCGAATTTGCCGGCGAGGCGGCGCGGGTGGCGCTGCAACCGGGCGTGGTCTGGGCGGAAAAGTCCACGGGCACCAATGCGATCGGCACAGCCATGGCCGAACGGCGGGCCATTGCCGTGCATGGGGGCGAACACTTCTTCGAGCCCCATGGTATCCTCCATTGCGCTGCCTCGCCCATCTTCGATCCTTTCGGAAAGCTGGCAGGCGTTCTCGACATGTCGGGTCATGCCAATGCCGAGCACACACATGCGCTGGGCCTGGTCCGGCTGGCGGTCGAACAGATCGAGCACCGGTTTTTTGCGCGCGGTTTCGAAGACCGCACCGTCGTGCGCTTTCATCGCCATGCCGAACTGCTGGGGACCTCGCGGGAGGGCGTGCTGGTCTTCGACGGCGACAATCTGGTCGCCGGCAATCGGCGGGCCCTGAGCCTTCTGGGCATGGACCGCATCGCGTTCCGCAAGACGCGGCGGCAGGACCTGTTCGAGCGTCTCGATCCCGTGCTGCGAGGGCGGGGCGGAGATGTCTTTACCGCCGCCATCAGCCGGCCCGAGGAGCGGGCCGAAGGTCGCCTTCATTCCGTGCGGCTCGTGGGGGAGGACCAGAGCCTGTTCCTCACCGACGACGTGCGGACGCAGTGCGACAAGGCGGTGCGGCTGATCAATGCGGAGATCCCGGTTCTGGTGACCGGCCAGACCGGCTCGGGCAAAGAGGTCTTTGCTCGCCACCTGGCCGGGCTGTCCCAGCGGCAGGGCAAGCCCTTCGTGGCGGTCAATTGCGCTGCGCTGCCGGAAAGCCTGATTGAGGCCGAATTGTTCGGCTATGAGCCGGGCGCCTTTACCGGCGCCCGCAAGGGCGGGGCCAAGGGGCTGGTGCAACAGGCCGAGGGCGGCATTCTGTTTCTCGACGAAATCGGCGACATGCCGCTCCTGCTGCAATCTCGGCTTTTGCGGGTCCTGCAGGACAAGCAGGTCTCGCCGCTGGGCGGCGGCGCGGCGCGCCGGGCAGATTTCGTGGCCATCTGCGCCACCAATCGTGACCTCAAGGCCATGGTCGAGGCCGGCACGTTCAGGGCCGATCTCTATTTCCGCATCGCCCCCTTCACCATCGGCCTGCCCTCGGTCGCCGACCTGCCGGACAAACGGGCGGTGCTGGAGACGCTCTGGCAGCCTTTCTCCACCGCTCACGGCCCCTTGGGCGAAGCGGTGATGGAACGACTTGCGGCCTATGACTGGCCCGGCAATTTGCGCGAGATGGCCAATGCGCTGGCGGCCATGGCGGCCCTGGCCGGACCCGGGCAGAAGGTGAGCCTCGCCGACCTGCCCAGCCATATCCAGCCGGTCCGGTTTCCGCCGCCGAGGCCAATGGCGGACGGTGCGCTGGGCACAATCACCGAAGAGGCGATGCGCCAGGCCGTCGAGCGCAATCGCGGCAATCTGTCGGCCGCGGCAAGGGAGCTGTGCGTTGATCGATCAACGCTCTATCGGCGGCTGGTCTGGGCGGGAAAGGCGCACTAAGGGGCTTGCCCTCTGATGGCAAACGAAATCAGGCGCGCGCATGAGAGCATCTTAACCGCCGCCCGCGCAAGGCAGGGCTGCACGAAAAAGCGGCAAGAGCCGGATTTGAGCGTCTGGACGTCGGCTGTCAAACGTGTAGCAATGGACGGGCGATGGGACAGCCGTAACGTATTCGCGGAGCAGAATGGGCGAGCAGACGCCGTTTGACGAAATGTATAACCCGGACGGATCCGTCCGCGAGCCTTACCGGGCGCTGAGCGAATGGCTGGGTGAACAGCCCGACAAGGCCCTGGCGCTCATGCAGGCCGACGCCGAGGCGATCTTCCGCAAGCTCGGCATCACCTTCGCCGTCTACGGCTCGGAAGAGGGGACCGAAAAGGTCATCCCCTTCGACGTCATTCCACGCATCATCGCCGCCAATGAATGGCGCCGCCTGTCCAAGGGCATCGAGCAGCGCGTCAAGGCACTCAACGCCTTCCTGCACGACATCTATCACCGCCAGGAAATCCTCAAGGCCGGGCGCGTCCCCGAAAAGTTGATCCTCAATAACGAGGCCTTCTGCCCGCAGATGATGGGCCTCGACCCCGCGCGCGGCGTCTATGCCCATATTATCGGGGTCGACATCGTGCGGGTCGGGCCGGACGAATTCTATGTGCTCGAGGACAATCTGCGCACCCCTTCGGGCGTCTCCTATATGCTCGAAGACCGAGAGGCGATGATGATGCTCGCCCCGGACCTGTTCCAGAAATCCAAGGTCGCCCCGGTCGAGACCTATCCCGAAAACCTGCGGCGGACGCTCGAAAGCGTGGCGCCCGCCAATTTCAAGGGCAATACCCCCAATATCGCGGTGCTGACGCCGGGCATCTTCAACTCGGCCTATTTCGAGCATTCGTTCCTCGCCGACCAGATGGGCGCGCAACTCTGCGAGGGCAATGACCTGTTCGTCGATGGCGGCAAGGTCTATATGCGGACCACGACCGGGCCGGAGCGCGTCGACGTGATCTACCGCCGGATCGACGACGATTATCTCGATCCGCTGACCTTCCGTCCGGATTCCATGCTGGGCGTGCCGGGCCTGTTCGACGCCTATCGCGCCGGCAACGTGACCCTGGTCAATGCGCCCGGCACCGGCATTGCCGACGACAAGGCGGTCTATACATACGTTCCAGAGATCATCGAATTCTACCTGGGCGAAAAGGCGCTCCTGCAGAACGTGCCGACCTATAATTGCACCGACGAGAACCAGCGCGCCTGGGTGCTCGAAAACATAGCTGACCTCGTGGTCAAGGAAGTGCACGGCTCGGGCGGCTACGGCATGATGGTGGGGCCGACCTCGAGCAAGGCCATGCATGCCGAATTCCGCAAGAAGATCGAGGCGCGGCCCGACAATTACATCGTCCAGCCCACGCTCAACCTCTCGACCTGCCCCACCCATATCAATGGCGACGTGGCCCCGCGCCACGTGGACCTGCGCCCCTATGTGCTGGTGGGCGACGAGGTGCGGATCACCCCTGGCGGGCTGACCCGGGTGGCGCTGAAGAAGGGTTCGCTGGTGGTGAATTCCTCCCAGGGCGGCGGCACGAAAGATACGTGGGTGCTGGAAGATTGAGAATGCTCGGACGCACCGCAGCCAACCTGTTCTGGCTCAGCCGTTATGTGGAGCGGGCCGAGAACATGGCCCGCCTGCTCGAAGTGGGCTATCGCATGAGCCTGACCAGCCGTCGCGAGGGTGGGGCCAGCGAGCACCTGGTCTCCATGATGCAGGCCGCCGAGGTCGACGAAGCCTTTGCGCTCAAGCACGACGTGGCCGATGTCGACACCGTCGCGCGCTACATGATGTTCGACCCCGACAATCCCAGCTCGGTCTATTCATGCCTGCAGGCGGCGCGCACCAATGCCCGCGCCGTGCGCACGGCGATCACCACCGACATGTGGGAAAGCATGAACGGGGCGTGGCTGGAATTTTCCCAGATCAAACCGCGCGACGTGCGGGGCGCAAAGCTTTTGGGCCTGCTGCAATGGGTCAAGCAGCGCAGCCACGAATTCCGCGGCGCCCTGCTCGGCACGATCCTGCGCGACGATGGCTTTGCCTTTCTCCAGGCCGGCAATTTCGTGGAGCGGGCGGACAATACCGCGCGCATCCTCGACATGAAATATTACGTGCTGTTGCCGCGCTCGAGCCTCGTGGGCGGGGAAATCGACATCCAGCAATGGACGCTGATCCTGCGGGCCGCCTCGGCGCACCGAGCGTACCGGCATGTCTATCATGACCGCTACAAGGCCCATAACATCGCCGATTTTCTCATCATGCGGCAGGAAATGCCCCGCTCCCTGGTCTATTGCGCCAATTTCGTGCAGCAGAACCTGGACAATCTGGCCAAGCTCTACGGGCGCAAGGAATGCTGCCACGAGGCGGCGGAGAGCCTGTTGTCCATGGTGGAGGGGACGGACATGGAAACCATCTTCAGCAATGGCCTGCACGAATTTCTCACCGAATTCGTCGCCCGCAACAACAGGGTGACGGACGCGCTATCGGAAAGCTACAATTTCTACTGACATGCGCATCGAGATAGACCACTCGCTGAAACTTTCCCTGCCGTATCAACCGGCCCAGGCTCTTTTTCACCTGCTGCTGACGCCCGGCTCCGGCCCCACGCAGAACGTGGAGGACTGGAGCGTGGAGGTCGAGGGGGTCGACAATGCCGGCCGCTTTGCCGACGCCTTCGGCAACCTTGTGCACCTGGTCAACCAGTCCCGGCCCGAGGGCGAGATCGCGATTCGCGCTCATGGCGTCGTCACCACCACCGATACCAATGGCGTGCTGGGCAAGCCGGCGGGCGAGCCGGTGCCGACGCTTTATCGCCGCGTTACCGCACTGACCCGGGCGCCGGTAACGCTCTATGGCAAGTTCCGCACTGGCAAGGACACGCGGCTCGACATCCTGCATGGCTTGATGGCCCGGGTGGGGGAAACCTTGGGCTTGCCCGAGCCAGCCGAAGACGGCGTGCAATCGCAGATGAGCGCCGACGGCGCGCAGGTGCAGCGCCAGGGCGAGGCGGTCGACTTGCCGCCGCCACCCGACTATGCGCACCTTTTCATCGGCGGGGCCCGGGCGCTCGATATTCCGGCGCGCTTTGTCACCGGCTATCTGGCACCCAGCGCGGAGCGTCAGGGCGGGCTGCATGCCTGGGCCGAGGCCTATGACGACAGGCTCGGCTGGATCGGCTTCGATCCGCGCCTGCAGATCTGCCCGACCGAGCATTATGTGCGCCTGGCCGTCGGCCTCGACGCTGAAACGGCCGTACCGCTGCGCACCTCCCCGGTCGGCGACATGGTGCAAGAGGCGCAGGTGACTCTCGGCTAAAGTCCTGGGCCTCAAAGGCCCGGCCTGACAGTGTTCAGGACTAAAGGCTCAAGATCAGCAGCCAGCCCGAAATGGTCAGCGCCGACAGGATGGTAGCGATGAGGATGGTGTTGGCCGCCACGCTGACGCCGCGCTCGTAATAGGTGGCAAAGACATAGATATTGACCCCCGCCGGCATGGCCGAGAGCAGGATACCGTAGCGGGCGATCTCCATGGGCACGTGCAGCACCCAGATCATCAGCACATAGGCGATGGCCGGATGCACGATGAGCTTGATCAGCGAGGCGACCAGGGCCTGCTTCCAGTTTTCGCTGAGCTTGAACTCGTTGAGCGCCCCGCCGATCCCGAACAGGGCGGCGGGCACGACGGCCTGGCTCATCATCACGAAGAATGCCTCGGCGGGCTCGACCAGCTGCAGGTTGACCAGCGATCCCAATATGCCCGCGGCAATGCCCCAGATCAGGGGATTGGAGACCACGCGGCGCACGGCGACGACCAGCGTCCGGCCCAGGGATTTTCCATCCCGGCGGATCAGCTCCATGGTGACCATGCCCAGGGTGAGCAGGATCGCGCCATGCAGGCCGATGATCGAGAGCGTGACCGGCAGGGCGCCCTCGCCGTAGGCGCGGCTCATGATCGGCAGGCCGACGAGAACGGTATTGGTGAAGGTGCCTGAAAACCCCACCGAGACGCTTTCGCCCGGCCGGTTGTCGAAGACCTTGCGGGCGATGAAGATGCCGAGAAAGAAGCAGGCGGCCGCGCCGATATAGAAGGGCCCGATAATGCCCAGGTTGAAGGCCGACCGGAAATCGCTGGTGCTGATGGAATAAAACAGCAGGCACGGCGTGGCGAAATTGTTGACGAAGGCGATCAGGGCCTTGATCCCCTCGGCCGGAAACATCCGCAAACGTACGGCGCCATAGCCGAACGCCATAAGTGCGAAGATCGGTGCGATGACGGCAAGAATATCGAGCATTGGCCGGAAAACCTTGGCCCTGGAAGGGGTAGCCATGCCCTACGCCCCTCATCCGGCCGGGTCAATGGCAGTCTTGTATGGTAGTGTAGAGCGAAAATATTGACGTTACAAAACGAAACCAAATGCGTTACAAACGAAACATGACGGATCGAGGCGACGACATGCTGGATATTTTCGTGATCGGTGGCGGCATCAATGGCGCGAGCGTGGCGCGCGATGCCGTGGGCCGGGGCTATTCGGTAGGCCTTGCGGAAATGAACGACCTGGCGTCCGGCACGAGCTCGGCGGCCACCAAGCTGATCCATGGCGGTCTGCGTTATCTCGAGCATTACGAATTTCGCCTGGTGCATGAGGCGCTGGCCGAGCGCGAAGTGCTCTGGGCTGCGGCACCCCACATCATCTGGCCATTGCGTTTCGTGCTGCCGCATCACAAGGGACTGCGGCCCGCCGCCATCCTGCGCGCCGGTCTGGCCATGTACGACTACATGGGCGGGCGGCGCCTCTTGCCCCCCACCAAGACGCTCGACCTGACCAAGGACGAGGCCGGCCGGCCGCTCAAGCCCGGCTACAAGCTTGCCTTCGAATATTCCGATTGCTGGGTCGACGACGCCCGCTTCGTTGTCCTCAATACGCGTGACGCGGCGGATCGGGGCGCCCAGGTCCACGTGCGCACCAAGGTCACCTCGGCCCGGCGGGAGGAGGGCGGCTGGACCATCGATCTCGATGGCGAGGATGGCCGGCAGACCCTGCGCGCGCGCATGCTGATCAATGCGGGCGGTCCCTGGGTCGACGAGGTGATCAATGGCGTCATGGGCAAGAATGGCGCGCATAATGTGCGGCTGGTCCAGGGCAGCCATATCGTCGTGAAGAAGCTCTATGAGCATGACCGATGCTATTTCTTCCAGAACAGCGACGGGCGCATCTTCTTCGCCATCCCCTATGAGACCGACTTCACCCTGATCGGCACCACTGACCGCGATTATCACGGCGATCCCCGGAACGTGCAGATCACCGAGGAGGAAACCGATTATCTCCTCTCGGCGGCCAGCGAATATTTCGCCCAAGCGTTGACCCGCGACGAAATCGTCTGGACCTATTCGGGTGTGCGCCCGCTCTTTGACGACGGCGCCAGCGCCGCCCAGGAGGCAACGCGCGACTATGTCCTCAAGCTCGATGGCACCCCCGAGACGGGCGCCGTCATCAACGTGTTCGGGGGCAAGCTGACCACGTCGCGGCGCCTGGCCGAATCGGTGCTCGAGAAAATCGAAGAGGTGCTCGGCAAGAAAGGCGATGCCTGGACCAAGCAGGGCACCCTGCCGGGCGGTGATTTCGGCGTGAAGAGCTTCGAGGCCGAACTGCGCCGGCTCGGCATGGCCTATCCCGGGATGCCTGCCGGGCTTTTGCGCCGGCTGATGCGCCTCTACGGTACGCGGGCGCGGGCCATTCTGGGGGAGCGCGTGAGCGACGAGGACCTCGGCATCCATTTCGGCGCCGATCTTTACGCTGCCGAGGTCGATTATCTGGTTGCGCAGGAATGGGCGCGGACGGCACAAGATATTCTGTGGCGGCGCACAAAACTGGGCCTGCGCATCGGGGCTGAGGATGTGGCCCGGCTGGAGACCTATCTCGGTTCGCGGACCTAAGCCCGGCCAGACGACAAAATTGCAGATCGAGGAACCGCAGAGTTCCGGAGGAAACCAATGAGCAAATTCATTCTGGCCATCGATCAGGGCACGACGTCGAGCCGGGCCATTGTCTTTGATGCCGAACGCAGGATTGCGGGCGTCGGCCAGAAGGAATTTCCCCAGATCTTTCCCGAGGACGGCTGGGTCGAGCACGACCCGGAGGAAATCTGGGAGAGCGTCGTCTGGTCGGTGCAGACGGCGATCAAGGAGGCCAAAATCGCGGCCGGAAACATCGCGGCCATCGGCATCACCAACCAGCGCGAAACCGTATTGGTCTGGGATCGGGAAACCGGCAAGCCGATTCACAATGCCATTGTCTGGCAGGATCGGCGCACGGCGCCTCTCTGCGCCCGGCTCAAGAAGGACGGGCATGAAGCGCTGGTGAGCAAAAAAACCGGCCTGCTGCTCGATCCCTATTTCTCCGGCACCAAGGTCAAATGGCTGCTCGACAACGTCAAGGGCGCCCGCCAGCGCGCCGACAAGGGCGAACTCGCCTTCGGCACGGTCGACAGCTTCCTTATCTGGCGGCTGACCGGTGGCAGGATGCATGTCACCGACGCCACCAATGCGGGCCGCACGCTGCTCTTCGATATCGGCAAGAACAAGTGGGACGCCAAGCTGTGCGCGCTGCTCGACGTGCCCATGGACATCCTGCCCGAGGTCAAGGATTGCGCCGATGATTTCGGCGTCACCGACGCGGCTCTGTTCGGCGCCGAAATTCCCATTCTGGGTGTCGCCGGCGACCAGCATGCGGCCACGATCGGGCAGGCCTGCTTTGCGCCGGGCATGCTGAAATCCACCTATGGCACCGGCTGCTTTGCCCTGCTCAATACCGGCGCCGACATGGTGCGGTCGAAAAACCGCCTTCTTACCACTATCGCCTATCGGCTGGACGGCGAGACCATTTATGCGCTCGAGGGCTCGATCTTCATTGCCGGCGCGGCCGTGCAATGGATTCGGGACGGGCTGAAACTGGTCAAGAATGCCAGCGAAACCGGGCCCCTGGCGCAATCGGCCGACCCGACCCAGCATGTCTATATGGTGCCCGCCTTCGTTGGGCTGGGCGCGCCCTGGTGGGATGCCGATGCGCGCGGCGCCATCTATGGCCTCACCCGCAATTCGGGGCCTGCCGAGATTGCCCGCGCGGCGCTCGAAGCGGTCTGCTACCAGACGCGCGACCTTCTCGAAGCCATGCGCAAGGACTGGAAGGGCGGCGGCAAGGACACGGTGCTGCGGGTCGATGGCGGCATGGTGGCTTCCGACTGGACCATGCAGTTTCTCGCCGACGTGCTCGACGCGCCGGTCGATCGCCCGACAATCCTGGAAACCACCGCCCTGGGCGCGGCCTGGCTGGCGGGCATGAAGGCCGGCGTCTGGCCGGGAATGGACGAATTTGCGCGAAGCTGGGCCTGCGACCAGCGCTTCGAGCCGCAAATGGACGACAAGACCCGCAAGGCCAAGGTCAGAGGCTGGGACGAGGCGGTGCGCCGCACGCTGAGCGCGCCAAGCTAGCCGGGCCCTAGTCGCCGTTACCGGTCTCTACGTCCGGCACGGCGTCGTCGTCAGCCGGCGCGGCTGTGATTGTGGGATTATCCCGCATGAAGGCGGTCACCTCGGCGTCGAGCGCCACGAGGAAGCCGCTGATACGGGTGCCATTGCTGCCGAAGTCGAGCGGGGCGCCGATCGAAGCCGAGCGCATGTCCACCTGGCCGCCAGCGCCGGCCGGTCGGACCCGCAGCACCACTTCCTCCGGCCAGCCGGTCCAGGTGACGATGCGGGCATTGATCCGGCCTTCTGCGGTCACGTCAGCCGGTTCGCTGCGCAGGCGCATGTCCCAGTCATTGGCCTCGGCCAGGCGATTGACGAGGCCGAAGAGCTGAACGACGTCCAGGGGATAGGTGCGGGTTTCGGCATTGGGGAAAACGTTCTGCTGTTCGGCCGCCGTCGCGACGCGCGGCGCGGCCATGGCCGCAGTGTCCGGCTCGAACAGCAGGGGCAGCTCGCTGCGCGGGGCGGTGGCAATATCGGTTATCGCCGGATAGCGCAGGGCCAGCGCACCATACCAGCCAAAGGGCGCCAGGCAGAAAAGCCCCAGCACCAGCCCACCGATGGCCCGGCCCCAGCCCTGGTCGCCGCTGAACCACAGGCGCACAAGCGCGAGAAGCGCCAGAAGCACCGCGAGCGCTGCCACCGCAGCGGCAAAGACGATGAGCACCAGGAAGAGGCCACTGTCGATATAGCGCTCGCGATGCATCAGCACCGGCAGGACAAGGAGCGGCACCGCGATGCTGCCCAGTCGCCGGGCCCAGATGGCCGCCTTCGATGTTCTGATCTTGATCCGCAAGGACGCACTATTCCCGTTTGCGTGACCAATTTAAGCCAAAGGTCTTTGAATTGTTTGAACGCGCGATGATGACAACGCGGTCATCTCCACAAGGTTCGGACCGGTGTAAAACCTTCTGTATGCGATCAGGGATAAAGCCGTTGGCTTGACCAGGGGGTCTCGATATTCGGACGCGAGAACCGCACCCGGTCATGGAGGCGGAATTCGCCGTCTTTCCAGAATTCGATGCTGGTGGGCAGGATGCGAAAGCCCGACCAATGCGCGGGCCGCTGCATGTCGCCATCACCCACCATGGCGGTGAGCGTTGTTACCTCGTCCATCATCTGCTGCCGGCTGGGCAGGGGGCGCGACTGCCTCGAGGTGGCCGAGGCGATGCGGCTGCCGCGGGCGCGAGAAGCAAAATAGGCGTCGGCCTCTTCCGGCGTTACCTCTTCCACCGGCCCGCGCATGCGCACCTGGCGGCGCAGGCTCTTCCAGTGCATGACCATGGCCGCCTGGGGATTGGCGAGCAATTGGCGCCCCTTGGCGCTCTCGAAATTGGTGAAGAAGCAGAAGCCGCGCGCGTTGCGCCGATTGAGCAGCACCATGCGCACGTCGGGCAGGCCATCCGCATCGGCCGTCGCCAGCGCCATGGCGTGGGGATCGTTGGGCTCGCTTTCCTGGGCAAGGGCGAACCATTCCTCGAACACGGCGAAGGGATCGAGGTCGGTGCGGTCGCTATCATCGAAAAGGCGCTCGGTCAGGGTCTGCAGCATCATGAATTTCCCTCATTTTGCCCAGCCTCGAAACTGGACAAGCCCATGGGGCGTGGCCATATAGGACCCAGATCACGAGGCGGACAATGCCTCAACACAAAGATTGGACCCAAATGCGCGATCCTTACACCGTACTCGGGGTGTCGCGGTCCGCAAGCGAGAAGGACATCAAGTCCGCCTATCGCAAGCTGGCCAAGAAATATCACCCCGACCAGAACCCCGACGACCCCTCGGCCCACGGCAAATTTGCCGAGGCGACCCATGCCTATGACCTGCTCAACGACAAGGACAAGCGGACCCAGTTTGACCGCGGCGAAATCGACGCCGACGGCAATCCGCGCTTTGCCGGCTTCGGCAATGGCGGCTTCGGAGGCGGAGCGCGCGGGGCGAGGCCGGGCGCTGGCGCGGGCGGCGGCTTTTCCGCCGAGGACATCCTCAAGGAATTCATGAGCGGCTTTGGCGGCCAGCCGCGCGGTGGCGCGCGCCAGGGTGCCGGCGGGGCGCAATGGGACCCGTTTGGCGGAGCCGGAGCGGCCGGGGCCGGAGCCGGCGCGCGCATGGGCAAGGGCGACGACGTGGTCGTCAATATCGCCATCTCCCTCGAGGATGCGCACAAGGCCGCGTCGGTGCCCGTGCGCATGCCCAACGGCAAGGTGCTCAACGTCAAGCTGCCCGAAAAGGTCGAGGAAGGCCAGCAGATCCGGCTCAAGGGTCAGGGCTCGCAAAGTCCGATGGGCGAGCCGGGCGATGCGCTGGTCACGGTGAAATTCGAGAAATCGAAAACCTTCCGCCGGGACGGGCAGGACGTGCGCACCGATGTGCCGGTAACGCTCTATGAGGCCGTGCTCGGGGCCAAGGTGCGGGTGCCGACGCTCGACGGCTCGGTGGAGCTCAACCTGCCGCCCGGCGTCGATACGTCCAAGGCGCTCCGCCTCAAGGGCAAGGGGCTATACGGCGAGGGCGATCTCTACGTGAATATCCGCGTCGTCTTGCCGCCCGGTGGCGATGCCGACCTCGAAGCCCTGGCCCGCTTCATGCGCGACCAGAAGCCGTACAAGGTCAGGGACTAGGGCGAAGAGGCCTCGCCACGCGGTGCCGCGGCGCGCCGGAGGCGGTCGTTGATCGCTTCCCCCAGCCCCGTTTCGGGGATCGGGGCCACGGCGATCGTGCCTGCGCCGGAGGCATCGAGCTCGTGCAGCATGGCAAAGAGGTTGCGCGCCGCTTCGCGCAGGTCGCCCTGCTCGGAGAGATTGCGCATGGTTCCGGCAAAGGCCGGCGCGGGCCCGAAGGCGAGATAGGCCTCGCCCGGCTCGGGGCGCGTGTCGAGGCGCATGCGGGCATTGGGCGCGTAATGGCTGAGCAGCATGCCCGGCGCCGAAATCGCTGCGCCGTCCCGCACCTGCTCGACGCTTCGCCCCGTCGCCGCCTCGATGTCCGCACGCGCCAGGGCGCCCGCACGCAGTTGGATCAACCTGTCCCCATCCACCGCCAGGATGGTGGATTCGACGCCCGACTGGCAGGGACCGCCATCGAGTACCGGCACGGCATCGCCGAAGCCCAGACGCACCTGCGCCGCGCTGGTGGGCGACAGCCTGCCCGAAGGATTGGCCGAAGGCGCCGCCAATGGGCGACCGGCGGCGCGCAGCAGCTCGAGAGCCACGGCATGGTCCGGCACGCGCAGCGCCACGCTGTCGAGACCGGCCGTGGCGACGTCCGCCAGGCCATGGCCGGGCCGCAAGGGCACCACGATGCTGAGCGGGCCGGGCCAGAAGATTTCGGCCAGCTGTCGCGCGAGAGGGGAAAACTGGCCATAGCGTTCGGCCATGGCGAGATCGGCGCAATGGATGATGAGCGGATTGAAGCGCGGCCGGCCCTTGGTCTGGTAGATCGAAAGCACCGCATCGACATTGGTCGCATCCGCACCCAGCCCATAAACGGTCTCGGTGGGGAAGGCCACGAGCTCGCCCGCCTTCAGCCGGGCGGCGGCATCCTCGATTTCCGTTTGCAACGAAGGGGTCATGAGCGGTGTTTGACAACAGGTCCGAGCCGCGTCAAGACGGTCGGGAACGCGGAGAGCCCCTTTGACGACGCTTCTGGTCAGCCAGCCCAATTTTGCCGACCACCTGACCCCGCCCGGTCACCCCGAGCGCGCCGACCGCATCCGGGCGGTGGATGATGTCCTGGCCACCTCACAATTCGATGGCCTCTTGCGGCGCGAGGCACCCTATGGGGATATCCTGCTGGCCGAACTGGTGCACGATGCGCATTATCTGCCGCAGATGCGCCACATCCGCCCTGCCGAGGGCATGGCCCAGATCGACAGCGATACATTCATTTCCGGCAAGTCGCTCGACGTTGTGGCGACGGGCCTGGGCGGGGCGCTGGCCGCGCTCGACGCCGTGCTCCTGGGGGAGGCCGACAATGCCTTCTGCGCCATCCGCCCGCCCGGCCACCATGCCGAAATCGCCAGGCCCATGGGCTTTTGCCTCATCAATACCGTGGCCGTCACCGCGCGAGAAGCGCAGCGCAAATATGGCGCCGACCGCGTCGCGATCGTCGATTTCGACGTGCATCACGGCAATGGTACGCAGGATATCTTCAAGGACGATGCCAGCGTCTTTTATGCCTCGAGCCACCAGATGCCGCTCTTTCCCGGCACCGGTCACCCCGACGAGACAGGGCTGGGCAATATCGTCAACGCCCCGCTTCGCGACGGGTCTGGACGCGAGGCCATGCGCGAGGCCTATCTCGACCGCATCCTGCCGGCGCTGGACAATTTTGCCCCTGACCTGATGCTGATCTCGGCCGGCTTCGACGCCCATCGCCTCGATCCGCTGGCGGGCCTCGAATGGGAAGACGAGGACTTCGCCTGGGTGACGGGCAAGCTGATGGACATAGCGGGTCGGCGCTGCGGCAACCGCATTGTTTCCCTGCTCGAAGGTGGCTATGACCTCAAGGGCCTTTCGGGCGGCGTCGCGCATCACGTGACCACGCTGCTCAAGGGATAGGACGAGCCTCAACCGCGCGGAGCAAGCAATGGCCGATAATGACGACGTGAAATCGCTGAGCTTCGAGGCGGCGCTGGAACAGCTCGAGCAGATCGTGCAGAAGCTCGAAAGCGGCCGCGCACCGCTGGCCGAGTCGATCGCCATCTATGAGCGCGGCGAGGCGCTCAAGGCGCATTGCGAAACCCTGCTCAAGACCGCGGAAGCCCGCATAGAGAAAATCACGCTGAGCCGCGAAGGCAAGGCCGTTGGCACCGAGCCGCTCGACGCCAACTGAGCCGGCGCGGCAATCTGCCTGTTGCCTGTCTCGCCGAGCCGGTGCATCAGACACCAGTTCTTGGATCATCCTCATCACCGGGCTTGTTCCCGTGATCCCTCTCGCAGCGTCCGCCATTGCCCCGCAAGCCGGGTCAGGACGGCCGATATGGAGGAGGAGGAGCAAACATGAAGGCCGTCACACCATGACCAACAAGGCATTGCGCAATTTCCGGATCGTGCTTTGGGTCCTCGTGGCCGTGGCAGCCATCGGCGCTACCGCGCTCTACATGTTCCAGCCGCCCCAGCGCCCGCTTGGGGTGACCGGGCAGAATTTCGCCCTGGCCTCCACCAAGGGCGGCACCTTTACCCAGAACGACCTGCGGGGCACCCCGAGCCTGATCTTTTTCGGCTTCACCTTCTGCCCGGACGTCTGCCCGACGACACTGGCCGAAACCACGGCCTGGCGCGCCCAGCTGGGCCTTGACGAAGATGACCTGCGCATCATCTTCGTGACCGTGGACCCCGAGCGTGACACCCCCGAAATGGTCAAGGCCTATGTCGAGGGTTTCGATCCCACGATCATCGGCCTCGTGGGTGACCAGGCCCAGACCGATGCCGCCAAGGCCGCTTTCGGTGTGTTTTCCGAAAAAAGCGGCGATGTCGACAGCGACTTCTATCTGGTCAATCACACCGCGCTGACCTTCCTCATCAACGAGGACGGGACGTTCCAGGGCACCATTGCCTATGAAGAGGCCAGCGATACCGCGCTCGCCAAGATCGAGCGGCTGGTCAAGGGGTGAGCCGCATCCGGCTCGACCTGATGCTGGAGCAGCGCGGCCTCATGCCCAGCCGCGCCCGCGCCCGGGACGCCATCCTGCGCGGCACCGTGCGCGTCAATGGCGAGCTGGCCAAAAAGCCCAACCAGATGGTTGGTGCCCAGGATGCGCTCGTGGTCGACGATCCCGCCTCGGGCTATGTGTCGCGCGCCGCGCTCAAGCTGATTGCCGGGCTCGATGCCGGGGCAGTGGACCCCGCCGGAAAGGTCTGCCTCGATATTGGCGCCTCGACGGGCGGCTTCACCCAGGTCCTGCTCGAACGCGGCGCGGCCAAGGTCTATGCCGTCGATGTGGGGCATGACCAATTGCATGCCGATCTGCGCGCCGATCCGCGCGTGGTCAGCCTCGAGGGCCACAATGCCCGGGACCTGGACCGCGACAGCATCGCCGAACCGGTCGACCTGCTGGTTTCCGATGTGAGCTTCGTTTCGGTCACCAAGGTTCTCTCGGCTCCCCTTGCCCTGTGTCACGAACGGGCCGAGGCCGTCATCCTCTTCAAGCCGCAATTCGAGGTGGGCCGCGACTTTATCGGCAAAGGCGGCATCGTTACCGACCGGGACGCGAGCGCCCGGGCACTGGCGGCGGTCGTCAGCTTCGTGGAAGGCACAGGGTTTGCCCTGCGAGCCAAGGTCGTCTCGCCGATTGCCGGCGGCGATGGGAATGTTGAAACGGCGCTGGTGTTCCAGCGTTCGGCCCTTGCCTCCGAGGTCGGGACCTAGGCGATATCGGGCAGCCGTGCCGCCAGCAGCGCTTGGGTCAGCTTATGCTGCGGCGCAGCGAAAAGGGCATCGGGCGTGCCTTCCTCCACGATCTCGCCGGCGTCCATCACCAGCACCCGGTCGGCCATGGCGGCGACCATGTCGAGATCATGGCTGATGATCAGGAAGGTGAGGCCATGCTCGGCCTGGAGGCGCGCCAGCAGCGTCAGGATATCGCCGCGGACCGACACATCGAGCGCCGAGACCGGTTCGTCCAGCACCACCAGGCGCGGCCGGGTTACCATGGCGCGGGCAATGGCAAGACGTTGGCGCTGCCCGCCCGAAAAGGCATGCGGATAGCGCGACAGCATGGCCGGTTCGAGCCCCACTGCGGTAATTGCCTCTTCGAGGCGCGCCCGGCGCTCTGACGGGGTCAGCGCTCCCACAAGATGCAGGGGCTCGGCGAGGGACTGCCCGATGGTCATGCGCGGATCGAAGCTGCTGAACGGGTCCTGGAACACCAGCGAGATCCCGGCCCGCAGGCGAGGCGGCAGGTCGCGTCCCCTGTAGGCATGGCCATCGAAATCCATCGCGCCGTCGCTGACGCTGTCGAGGCCGACGATCAGGCGCGCCAGGGTGGATTTCCCGCACCCCGATGGGCCCACCAGCGCCACGCTTTCCCCCTGGGCCAAGGTGAGACTGACGCCATTGACCGCCCGCAGGCTGGACTGACGCCACGGCAGGAAACCGCCCTGCCGGTAGTCGCGACTGACCCGATCGAGCACCAGGAGCGGCGGGCCCTCCTTTCTGGGCACGCGGCGTCGATCGAGGCGGCTGGCGGCGACGAGACTGCGGGCATAGTCGGTCTGCGGCGCCATGAGGAGTGCGGAAGCGGGGCCGGCTTCCACCAGCCTGCCGGCGCGCATCACCCCAATATGGGTACAGAGCGCCGCCACCGCGCGCATGTCATGACTGATGAACAGTAATGTCATGCCCCGCCGGGTGCAGATGTCGGCGATCAGGTCGAGCACCATGCGCTGGGTGATCGCGTCGAGCGCCGAGGTCGGCTCGTCGGCAATCATCAGGTCGGGTGCGCTGGCCAGCGCCATGGCGATCATCGCCCTCTGCCGCTGTCCGCCGGACAATTGGTGGGGAAAGCGCGCGCCATGTTCGGGCGAAAGGCCCACTTCTGCCAGCAGCGCGCCGAGATCGGCCTTGCTCTCTGCAATATCGGCGGCTTCGGTAATCTGGTCGCCGATGCGCATCAATGGGTTCAGCGCCGTCATCGGTTCCTGGAACACCATGCCGAAATGCCGGCCCCGCAGCGCCGCCATCGCCTTGTCGTCCGCCGGCAGGGGCGTGCCGGCGAACCGGATCGTGCCGGTGCTGCTGGCGTCATCCGGCAGGAGCCCTGCCAGCGCCAGGGCCGTCAGCGACTTGCCCGAACCGCTCTCCCCGATCAACCCGAAGCGGTCGCCCTTTTCGATTCGCAGCGACAGGTCTGAAACGACGTCGTGCGCCTCGAACCTGATGCTGAGCCCATCGATCTCAACCAGTGCCATGGCGGAGCCCCTCCCGGCGCAGGCGCGGGTCCATGGCATCGCGCAGCCCGTCACCGGCCAGGTTGAGCGCGATGACGATGACGACGATGGTGAGCCCCGGAACGATGCCGAGCCAGGGATGAATGAGAAAAAGGCTCTGGGAATCGCGCAGCATGAGGCCAAGGCTGGTGGCGGGAGCCTGCGTGCCGAGGCCGATATAGGAAAGCCCGGCTTCCGAGAGAATGCCCAGTGACAGCTGGATGGTGGCCTGAACGATGACGAGGCTGGAGATATTGGGGAGCAGGTGCCGCGCGGCGATAGCGGTGTTCCCCAGGCCGGCAAGACGTCCCGCCGCGACATAATCCTGGCTGGCGATGGCCAGCGCCCCGCCCCGCGCCACCCGTGCAAAGACAGGAATGTTGAAAATCCCGATGGCAAGGATGGCGTTGATTTCGCCCGGTCCGGCCAGGGTGGCGATCAGGATGGCGATGACCACCGAGGGAAAGGCGAAGGTGACGTCCGAAATGCGCAGGACCAGCCATTCCACAGCTCCGCCCCAGGCCGCTGCCGCAAGGCCCATCGGCACGCCGATCCCCATGCCGATGACCAGCGCCGAGGCCGCAACGAGAAAGCTGGTCAGCGTGCCGCTCATCACCAGCGAGGTCATGTCGCGCCCCAGATGGTCGGTGCCCAGCCAATGCGCGGGCGAGGGGCCAAGAAAACGCCGCGCGATCGAAATCTGCTCGATGGGGTAGGGCGTCCAGACGAGCGAGAGCAGGCCGATAAATGCAAATAGTAGCGCTGCGCCGAGGCCGATGACCAGGCTGGGATGGCGGAGAAACCGGCGCAGGTTCATGGTGCTTGCCTGCGCACACGCGGATCGACCACGGCATAGAGCAGATCGGTCAGCACCATGGTTGCAGTAACGACCAGCACGAGGATGATGGTGGCGCTGCGCACGAGCACAAGGTCGCGTTCGGACACCGCAGTGAAGATCAGCCGGCCTAGGCCGGGCAGGTAGAAGACATTTTCGACGATGATGGTGCCGGCGATGAGAAACGCGAATTGCAGGCCCAGAATGGTCAGCACCGGCAGCATGGCATTGCGCAAGCCATGCCGCCACACCGCCTGCGACCGGGTGAGGCCCTTGGCCCGGGCGGTGCGGATGAAATCCTGGCCGAGGATGTCGACCAGAGCGGTGCGCATGACGCGGGCCAGGATCGAGGCCTGAGGCAGGGCGAGGGCGAGGCTCGGGAGGATCATGCCGCGCAGGGCGGCAAGCGGATTTTCGTGCCAGGGCGTAAAGCCGCCCGTGGGCAACCAGCGCAGGCCCACGGCAAAGACCAGCGTCAGCAGCATGCCGAACCAGAAATTGGGGATGGCGATGCCGCTTTGCGCCAGCACCATGATGCCGGTATCGGCCGGCTTGCCACGCTGCATTGCGGCGAAAATGCCCAGCGGCATGCCGATGGCCATGGACAGGATCATGGCCATGGCCGTGAGGGGCAGGGTGACGGCCATGCGCTCGGCGATCAGCCCCGCGATGGGAACCCGCTGGGTGACCGAAACGCCGAAATCACCCCGCGCCATGCCGGCAATCCAGTTGAAGAATCGCTCGGGGGCCGGCGCGTCCAGACCCATTTGCAGGCGCAGGGCGGCAACGTTGGCCTCGCTGGCATTGATGCCCAGGATGAAGCGCGCGGGATCGCCGGGCAAGAGATCGAGCAGCACGAAAATGACCAGCGCCGCAAGGAACAGTGTCACGGCAAAGGTCAGGAAGCGGCGAAGAAGCTGGGGGATCATTTGAGAACGACTCCCTCCCCCGGCTTCAGGGGGAGGGTTGCGGCAGGAGGGTACTGGACCCGCTCACTCCACCCAGTGGATGTCGCGCAGCACCACGCCTTCGATCGGCGCATTCTGCCACATGCCGGCAAGCTTGGCATTCCAGACGCCCGTCTGGGCCAGCTCGAACAGATACCCATTGACGGCATCCTCGGCGAGGATGGTCTGCAGCTCCTGAGCGATGCGCAGGCGTTCGGCCTCGTCGGTCGTGGCATTGAGCGTCTCGTTGAGGGCCTGAACGTCAGGATTGTCGTAGCCGAAATAGTAGTTGGGATCGGCATAGATGCCAATGTCGAACGGCTCGACATGGCTGATGATGGTAAGGTCGAAATCCTTGTTGGCCAGCACGTCTTCGAGCCATTGCGCCCATTCGACATTGACCAGTTCGAGGCTTATGCCGACCTCGGCGAACTGACTGGCGATGATCTGGCCGGAAAGACGCGCATAGGCCACGGGCGGCAGCTTCACGGTCGCCGAAAAGCCGTCCGGATAGCCGGCTTCCGCCAGCAGCGCCCTGGCCGCTTCCGGGTCGTAGGGATAGGTCTCGGTCAGGTCGAGATAATAGGGATGGTGCGGCGCGAAATGGCTGCCGATCGGCACGCCATAGCCATAGGTCGCCCCGTCGATGATCTCCTGCCGGTTGAGCGCATGGGCCATGGCCTGGCGCACCCGCAGATCGCTGAACGGGGCCTTGGCATTGTTGGTGCCCAGGATCGTTTCGCCCTCGGTGGAGCCGACCAGGACCTTAAATTGCGGATTGCCCTCGAAGACCGGAAGCGCCTCGGCGGCAAAATTATTGGTGCCGTCCACATCGCCAGCGAGAAGCGCATTGGTCAGTGTCGCGGTATCGGAGATGAAGAGGTAGCTCGCCTTGGTCAGGGCCGGAGCCTCCCCCCAATAGGGCTCGTAGCGATCCAAGATCACCCGGCTGCCCCGATCCCATTGCACGAAGGCGAAGGGCCCCGTGCCGATCGGCTCGCTGGCATTGTTCTCGGCGCTCTCGGGCGCGACGATCACCGCATCGCCACGTCCCAGATTGAAGAGGAAGAGGCCATCGGGACGCGACAGCGTGAAGGCGACGGTCAGCGGATCGATGACCGCGATGGTCTCGATAGGCTCGTAGAGCGCCTTTTGCGCATTGAGGCTGTCCTCGGCGAGAATCCGGTCGAAGGTGAACTTGACGTCCTCGGCATCGAAGGTCGTGCCGTCATGGAAGGTCACCCCGTCATGCAGCGAAAATGTGAAGGTCAGCCCATCCTCGCTGATGGTCCAGCTCTCGGCGAGGCCCGGCTGCACCGCTCCGGTCTGGTCGATGCGCGTCAGGCCCTCGAAGACGTTCTGGTACACCACCACGTCCACCGCTTCGGCCGCATTGGCCGTCGGGTCCAGGACCGGCGGCTCAAGCGCCACGCCGATGCGGATTTCGGTCGATTGCGCAAAAGCGGCGCCGCTTGCCAGCAGCATTGCTGTCGCGGCTAGGGCCAGGGACGTGGTCGTCTTCATGATGTCTCCTCGGGGCAGGGGCATGCCGTTGCGCCCCAGCATAGGACAAAACGCGTTTCACGCGTACCCGTCCCGGACGTCAAACTTTTCGCCGATCGCCGGCCCAGGAAGCAAGAATGACCGGGATCGTGCCCACCAGCACGATACACAGCGCCGGCAGCGCCGCCTGGGCGAAGAGGCCCACATTGGCGCGCGAATAGATCAGCGTTGCCAGCGTTTCGACGCCCAGCGGCCGCAGCAGCAGGGTCGCGGGCAATTCCTTGACGATCTCGACAAAGACCAGCATTCCGGCCGAAAGGATGGCGGGAGAGAGGGTCGGCAGGTCGATGCGCATCAGCGTACGCAGGCGGCCGCTGCCCAGGGCGCGGCTGGCGTCCAGCATCGAACGGCCGCGTTTCTTCATGGCCGCGTCGAGCGTCGAATGGCTGACCGCCAGGAAGCGGATGGCATAGACATAGATCAGCGCCGCCATCGAGCCCGAAAGGATAAGCCCCGGCCGCCAGTCGAACAGCGCCATGGTCATGCGGTTGAACCAGAGGTCGGTCTGTCCCAGCGGTTGCAACAGGCCCAGGGCGAGCACGGTGCCGGGAATGGCATAGCCCAGAGTGGCCAGCCGGATCAGCCCGGACGTGGCGCCCGGCTTCTCGCTCTGGCGTGCGGCGACAAGGCCCAGGGCGACAGTCACGATGGCCCCGACGCTCGCCAGGATGATGGTGGGGCCGAGCGCATTGAGCATCAGGTCCAGCGTCTCCGGGTGATGCAGCCGCACCGAGAGATAGAGCAGTTCTCCAGCCGGGATGCCGAAGCCGAGGAGGAATAGAAGAAGGCAGAAGTTCAGGGCCAGCCATCGCCGGCCGCCGACCAGGATTTCCCGGGCCGGAGGAATGCGGCTGTCGCGCTGGGCGCTATAGGTGCGGTTTCTCCGGGCGCGTTGCTCGGCGATGATCAGAAGGCCGATGACCAGCACCACCGTGACGGCCAATTGGGCAGCCCCGCCGAAATCGGAGCGGTTGATCCAGGTGGAATAGATGATGGCGGTGATGGAATTGATGCCGAAATATTGCACCGCGCCCAGATCGTTGACCACTTCCATCATCGCCAATGTCATGCCGACGACCAAAGCCGGCCGGGCCACGGGCAGCACCACGGCAAAAAAGGTGCGGGCGCCGTTGGCGCCCAGTGTCCGCGCCGCGATGCTGAGCGAGGTCGACTGCATCAGGAAAAAGGCGCGGCAGGCGACATAGGTATAGGGATAGAGCACGGCGGAGAGCACCAGCACCGCCCCCCATTGGCTCTTGATATTGGGAAACCAGTAATCCCGGATGGTCGTCGCCCCGGTGATATCGCGGATCAGGGACTGGATCGGACCGGTAAAGTCGAGAAATTCGACATAGGCATAGGCAGCCAGATAGGTGGGCACGGCCAGCGGCAGCACCAGCGCCCAGTCGAAGACGCGGCGCAGCGGGAATTCGTAATGGGTGACCAGCCAGGCCGCCGTCAGCCCCGTCGCGCCGGTCAGTGCGCCCACCAGCACCATGAGCGTTCCGGTTTCGCGCAGAGCCGTGGGCAGCATCGTCGCCGCCAAGCCGTTGCTGCCCGTGCCCAGCGCGCCAAGAGCCGCCATGGCCAGCCAGATGATCGGCACGCCCACCACCAGCACCAGAACAAGCGGCAGGACCGGCAGGGCAAATGCCCCGCCGGTCCGCACAAATCGCTTCTGTGTGGCTTCGACTGTTATGCCGAAATCTCCAGTCCGGTTCGAAAGCCTGGATCAGGCCTCCTCATTTACCGGCCCCATTGCCCCAGCTCACCGGCAAGGCGGGAGAAGGAGCCCCGGGGCACGATCAGTTCTGTGCGCCCTCGTCGAACTTGAGCTCGTCCACCAGCTGGGCCGCAAGGGCGCGGTTGGCGGCAACCTCGGTCAGCGGCACGTCCGATGCCTTGAGCTCGCCCCAGCTGGCGACGAGGTCATTGATCGGCGCGCCGGGGACCACCGGGAATTCGTAATTGGTGTCGGCATAGATCGACTGGGCTTCGTCGGACAGCAGGAAGCCGATCAGCGCATTGGCGTTCTCGACATTGGGTGCGTGCTTGGCGATGAAGCCGCCGGCCACGTTCACCTGGGTACCGGCGCCTTCGGCATCGGGATAGATGATGCGGGCGGCATTGGCCCAGTCCTTCTGCTCCGGCTCAGCATCGTTGTTGAGCATCGCACCCATGTAATAGGTGTTGACGATGGCCAGGTCGCACGAGCCTTCAAGGATCGACTTGACCTGCTGGCGATCATTGCCATTGGGCGGGAAGGCCAGGTTATCGCGCACGGCCGCAAGCCATTCGCGGGCCTTTTCCTCGCCATTGACGGCGATGTAATGGGCGATGAGGCCGATATTGTAGGCATGGGTGCCGGTGCGGGTGCAGATGCGGCCCTTCCACTCGTCCGATGCAAGGTCTTCATAGGTCAGCGCGGTGGCGTCGACCCGGTCCTTGGACACATAGAAGACACGGCTGCGCAGCGACAGGGCAGTCCAGTTGTCGTCATCGTCGCGGAAGGCGGCGGGCACGCGCTCGTCCAGTTCGGGGGCGGTGATCGTCTGCGTCAGGCCCTTTTCCTCGGCGCTGACCAAGTTGCCGATATCCACGGTGAGAACGACGTCGGCCGGCGAGAGCTCGCCTTCGGCTTCGACGCGGTCGAGCAGGCCATCGCCGGCATAGAGCACATTGGCTGTGATGCCGGTTTCGGCGGTGAACCGGTCGAGCAGCGGCTGAAGCAGGCTCTGCTCGCGATAGCTGTAGATGTTGACTTCGCCGCTCTGGGCAAAGGCGGGTGCGGCAACGCCGCACAGAATGGTGGTGGCCAGAAGGGCGCTGAACATGCGCGCGGTCTTGGTCATCTCGTTCTCCTGCTGCATCGGGGTCAAGGCCCGTGTGACGGCTGCTTAATGCCGCCGGCGCCGCAGAAAGTCAATAAACCCAATGAAAACAAATGCTTATAGGTTAGAACGGTTCGAAGTTTCGGCGGGATAGTTGTGTATTTTCAGCCTATTAGCTGACTAAAAAAATCTGGTTATCCCTGGTCCGGCTGCCGCTCTTGTCGCTCGTCCACGAGATCGGCAGGGATCTTGAGGGAAAACAGCAGGCCTTCCGCGCCCGCGGGATCCACCGATAGCGACACCGCGTTCACCGCCAGCAGCGCGCGGGTCAGGGCCAGGCCCACGCTGGACCGGATCGGCGCGAGCATCTTGCCATCGCGGTCCACTCCATCGCGAAACACCACGAACCGCTCCGCCATGTCGACGGCATGGGCCGAGCTGTCGCGCACATGGATGGCAATGGCGCCGTCGTCGAGCCGCTGGGCCGAGATGATGACCGTGCCGCCCATCGGCGTCTGGTCGATGGCGCTGGCCAGAAGGTTCAATACGGCCTGCGCCAGCGAGGCACGGTCGGCGGTGACGCGTGGCAGGGCCTCGGAAATGGCGTTGCGCACGATGACGCGACCGGCATTGGCCTGGTCACGAATGCGCAATACGCAGTTTTCGAGCAGGTCCGTGAGATCGAGGCTCGCTCGTTGCGGCAGGTAGCGTCCGTCGCGCAGGCGGGCATAATCGTCAAGTTCATCGACCAGCGCGGCGATCTCGCGGCCTGCGTGGGAAATGTCCTGCGCATAGCCCTCGTAGCGCTCATTGCCCAGCGCCCCGTAGGCCCTGGACTGGATGAGGTCCGAAAAGCCGATAATGGTGCTGAGCGGGCGGCGCACGCCGCGGCTGATCCGGCCCAGCAAGGCCGGGTCTGCCTCGCCCGGCCCATTGATACGGGCCGGCGGCGCTATTTCGCGCGGATGCACGAAACCGAAATAGCCACTGACGATCCCGGCCTGTCCCAATGCGAACAGCAGAATGTCGGAGCGTCCGTCTACGGAGCGCAGCGGCAGGCTCGGCCGCGCGGTTTCGGCAAAGCGGGCCGGCCGGTCGAGAAAGGCCTTCAGCGCCAGGCTATCGTCCTCGCCCACCAGCGTCGAAAGCGGTTTGCCGATCATCGGCTTGCCTCCGCCCATCAGCGAGATGGCCGTGGCGCTGGCCGTGCTGATGGCGCCGCTACGGTTGGTTTCGAAAAATCCATCGCCGCGCAGATCGGCAAAATTCTGCGCAAAGGCGCGCACGGCATCTTCGTGCCCGGTCCGCACCTCGGTGGTGCTGGCCGACAGCATCAGGGCCGGGCGGCCCTGCCAGGAAATGGATTGCAGACGCGCCGTCACCGGCACCAGCGTGCCGTCGCGCTGGACGAGGTGATTGACCGGGCCGGCTTCCTGCCCGTTATCGCCCATGGCCGGAAACACGGCGGCGAGGCCGGCCGCGCGAAGGCCCTCGGCGGAATCGTAGCCGATCATTTCGGTAATTGCCCGGTTGGCAAAGAGGATCTGCTGGTCGCGGAATACCAGGATGCCCAGCGGCAGCCGGTTGAGCACCAGCGTTTCCCCACCCAGATTGATGAGCGCGCCAGATCCTGCAGGAATTGCGGCCACCTCCGCATTTGCGGGAGCGGGTTCGACCGCCTGCAGGCCGCGATCGCCGACCCTGTCGGTGAGGATGCGCGACAATTCATCGAAATTATAGCGCGAGACGCGCTCGACCACGTCCGGGTCAGCTTGTGGCTCTGGCTCCGACGCTGTCTCTTCGGGCGTTGCTGGCTCGGTCGGGTTTGGGGGGGCGTCGGCTATGGCGCCCGTTTCGGCGTCAGTCGATGGGTCCAGGCTGTCTCCGACGCTGTCATCGACCATCGGCGCCTCGACCGGGCCGGCCGAAAAGCCACGACCGGTCACCCGGTAGAGCCGCGCCAGCTCACGGCCATCGACATCGTCGTCCTCGCTTTCGGCCACCGGCTCGGCTTGCGGGGCTTCCGGCATCTGCGGGGGATGGTCGTCCGCTTCGCTGAGCGGGGTATAAAGCGCATCGTCCGCCGCGAGCCGGGCGACCAGCGCGCTCAGCCGGCCGGCCGGGGCCGGCGCGTCCTCAACTGGGATATCTGCGACGGGCTGCTCGGCGACGTCGGGCTCCGGCTCGGGCCTATCGCTTTCGCCTTGGGGTGCGGGCGGAAGGCTGTCATCCTCAAGCGCCGCAGTCCAGGCTTCGGGCTCATCCTGCGCGGTCGAGGGTGCTGCGGTTTCTGCCGGTGCACTCTCATAGACCGCCTCGCCATCGGCGTCCTGCCAGCTCTGCAATTCCCGCTGATAGGCATGCTCGTCTTGAGCCGGCGTCTCGGGGAGAGGTTCATCCTGCGGCAGAGGCGTAGGCGCAGCCTCCTGAGGTTGCGGCGCCGCGGCAGCCAGAATAGCGGCATCGACGGGATCGACCGCCACGATCAGCAGCGCGACCTCGCCGTTTTCCCAGGAAAGCGGCGTGGTGGTGCAGGTGGCCGAAACCGGCTGTTCGCCCGCCAGGAACTGGATACGGGCAAGGCTGGAGCGGCCCGGCGCGCCCAGCCGGATGATCCGGGCCACCTGGCCCTTGATCGGCTGGGCCGGCGCGATGCGCTTGAGGCCGTGCTTCTTGAGGCGGGCCATGAACAGGCCGGAGACCGCATTGCTCCAGATCAGGCGCTGGCCGTCGGCGGACCAAAGCCAGGCCGGGCGTGCGTCATCTGCGTGTCGCAACACGAGATCGGCATGCGGCAATGTCGTCCAGGGCTCAGTCATCAAGTGCCTGTTTTGCGTCGAGCCCGATGCATTGTTCCAGAATGGTACAGAAGTCCGGGGTTCTTTAAGTGTTCTTCAATATCGTGCGGGGTTCGGCGAATCCAGTGTCACACCCGCACGTGAGCGCCGCTTTGCTCGGCATGGTTAAGTCCGGTTCCGCCAACACAATGTTACGCGGGGCTGTTTTCATCGGCTGTCCACAGGATAAAATCGGTGCTTGTCATGGCGTTCATCTCGACCTATGTTCCGCCCGCTTTCGGAAGCCGCTTCGCGCCGCTTCCATAATGGCCCTGCCGCCTTAGCTCAGTTGGTTAGAGCGCTAGATTGTGGATCTAGAGGTCCCCCGTTCAATCCGGGGAGGCGGTACCACCTTCCCCCCTATCATCGGGCCAGCCGCAGCGCGGACAGGTCATTGGCAATGGCTTCGAACGTGGCCTTGAGCTCGCTCGACTGGCTTGGGAAGCGGGCACGGTCCGGCGTCGAGGCGCAATTGGTCAACATGGCCTGCACCACGGCCGGCGTGCTCTGGCTCACCTTGTCCGTGGCAAGGCCGATTGTATAGACCGTGATGCCGGCAGCCTTGGCATTGGCGCAGGTCTGGGCGGTACGCGTGTTCATTTCCGCCACCAGGCTGGCATTGCTGACGCCCACCGCGCCGGTTTCCGACGGATTGTTCAGCCGGCCGAGCCGCTCCACCACGCCGCCGCTGGTCGAGCTGGCCTTGCTGTTCATCGAATTGTACGGAAAGCCATAGGCGCTGTTGTAGCACTTGCCGTTGAGATTGCGCATCGTGGCGTTGCAATGGTTGGACAGGTTGTAATCGGTGTTCTCGCCATCGGTCATGATGATGAGCACCTTGCTGGTCGCTTCCCCATATTCGTTGCCCTCGGGGAAGGGTTCGCCGGGTGAAAGCACGCGGAAGCCCCAAGCTGCGCCTTCATGGATATTGGTGCCGCCCTCGGCCGTCATCGCGTTGATCGTGTTGATCACCGTGGCCGGATTGTCGGTCAGCGGCAGGATCGGGGTCCGCGTGCAATCGGCATTGGGGCCGGTGGAGAAGGTCGTCGAGCCAATGGCCCCATAATACTTGCATGTCCGTTCCTGGCGCTCCCGAACCGACAGTCCGAGCGGCACAAAGCTGTTGCAATAGCCAAGCCGGGTTTCCCGGGTGTTCGTCCCGCTCCAATTGGTCGTATAGGTGGGATTGCGGCAGGCGCAGCTGGGCGGCAGATTGCCATAGAAAGCGTTGGGGTAAAGGCTGCTGCTGACGAAGTTGATCGGCGAATTGGTATGCACGGTGCCACGGTTCAGGCTCGGGCTGCCCCAGGCGTAATTGCTGCCCCAGCGCGTGCGGACTTCCTCGATGTCGCAGCGCGTGGCGCCCTGGGCCGGCCGGTCGCAGACCGGGGGGGCATCGTAGATTTCGTTGCCGGCATAGCTGCTGTTTATGATGGCATTGCCGTTGATATAATTGTTGCTGCCGGTGCCGTAGGCCATGTCCGGCGAGAACATCGGCACAAAGAGGGTGTCGCCCGTCGTGGGCTTGGTGTCGTCGGTGTCGAGATATTGGCTGGCTTCGGTGCCGGACTTGACATGTGGCCGTGCGACCACGCAGCCGCGCCAGGCCTCGCCGGTCGCGGCGAACAGCGCCTGACGGGTCGGGAACGTGTGCGCACCCGAGGTGAGCACAAGCCGGTCCTCGTCGTCGTCATTGTCGAAATTGTCGAAATGGATCGAGGAGGCGCCGGTGCGGTCCATCCATGCCTTGTTGGCATTGTCGGGACCCACATTGACGAACATGGTGAAGGGCACGATGCCGATGCGCACATTCTCGACCAGCGCGGCGCCGGTTTCGGGAATGCAGGTATTGCTGTTGCCCGGTGCCGGCACCACCGTCTCGTACATCAGGATATAGGTGGCGCAGCGGGCCGCCTCGACGAGGCGGGTCATGCGGCTCTCGTCCTTCATCGACCCCGAATTGTCGAGGACCATGACCACTTCGAGTTCGAGCTTCTTGCGGGTGGCCTCGGCTTCCACCTGGGCGGCCAGCGAATTCACCCCGACCAGCGACACGAAGATGGTGGGCATGGTGATGCGCGCGCGGAAGTAGAGCGAGCCGTCCTCGAGCACGGTTTCCACGTCCTCGATCCGGGCGCTGACGCGCTGATCGCCGATCCGCTCGATCATGATTGCCTCGGCCTTGAGGCGGACCGCTTCCTCGTTGTATCCGGGCTCGAAGATTTCCGGCTGCAGGGCCAGCGCGGCCGCGTCGAGCGCAGTCTGGGCCCGTGACCGGGTCTGTTCCAGCGTCACGTAATCGACCACGGCGCCGCTCAGCGCCACGAGCACGATGGCCATGACGCCGAACACCACGGCGAACACGCCGCTTTCATCCCGCCCGAAGCGACCGATCAGCCGCACAAGTCCCGACATTGCTGCGTCCCTGTCCTAGCCGGCGCGCCTTAGCGCACCACTACCTTGGCGTTGATCTCGACCCGCGCATAGAGATCGATCACGTCTTCATTGGTCATGCGGATGCAGCCCGAGGAAACGTTCTGCCCGATCGACCATGGCTCGTTGGTGCCGTGGATGCGGTAGAGCGTGGAGCCCAGGTAGAGCGCCCGCGCACCCAGGGGATTGGCAGGGCCGCCTTCCATGCGAACCGGCAGGCCCGGCTGGCGCTTGCGCATTTCGGCCGGCGGGGTCCAGCTTGGCCATTCGGCCTTGCGCGTCACCCGGTGCGAACCGCTCCACTCAAAGCCGCTGCGGGCCACCCCGATGCCGTAGCGCATGGCATGGTTGTTCCCCAGCACGAGATAGAGAAAATGCGACTGGCTATCGATGATGATCGTGCCGGCGCGTTCATGGGTAGGGAAGGGGACCACCTGGCGCAGATAGATCGGCGAGACGTAGGCATTGCCCTGCAGCGCCAGTGCATGGTTCGGCTTTCCCGTGGTCAGGGTAATGCCCGGCGGCGGCGAGAAGCGCCAGCCTGGACGAAACGTGTCTGCCTGCGCCGGAAGGGCGGCCAGCAATGTGGCGAGAACCGCCGATGCGGCGAGGCAATTGCGCAAGGATGCAACGATCATGGCCAGCTTTCCCCAAAAAGTGCCGGGCCATTGTGCCGACCAAGCACCAAGGAGAGGTCAAGCCGCGTGGTTAACGGTGTCCCTAGCAACAGGGTAAATGATTGGTAAGCCCCAGGAAGGGTGCGTTGCTGTGTTGCAACACCTGGCGGTATCTGCGACAGGTTGACACATTCATGCTTGCGCCTCACGAGACCGTGAGCTATCCCGAAGTCGTTCGCACAGCCAGCCGAGGGAGGCGTTTCATGAAAAATGTATCGTTCCGCCGCTCGGGTCCAACCTGGCATCATCTCGGTCGAGCCTAATTCGACCCTGACGTCCATCCGGCCTTTCCAGGCCCGGCGAACACCCAACCTCCAAACCTGATCAGCTGACACCGGCCCGTTTCACGCCCGGATTCCGCTTTTCAATTCCTTAAAAACAGAGGCCGGCGATGTCATGTCGCCGGAAATCGATATGTCTTCGAATGCACTCGAAGGGCGCAGTGTCGTCTTGCGTCTCGAATTCTCCATTGCCGATGCCGTTCGGCACCGGGGCATCGTCTCCGTTCTCCGCGAGGCTTTGCGCGCCTGGTGGGCGCAATCGCCCCGCCATTACTCGGCCGTACCCGCTTACCTGCGGGAAGATGTCGGCCTGCCGGCCGCAGATGAACCGCTGATCTGGTATTCGCTGCCGGCCCAGCCGGCGGTGCCCGACATCCGGCCGCGGAGACGGCAATGAACGTTCATGGCGGCCGGGACCCTCCCGGCCGCCTTCTCACACGCCGCGAACTTCTGTTGTCTCCGAAAACCCTATGGGCTAGGAACGGCCCGACTTCCCGCTAGGTTTGCACATGTCCGAAAAGCTCAAGCTGATCACCCCGCGCCTGCCGCGCGGCTTTGAAGACCGTACGCCCGGCGAGATTGCCGCTGTCGGCGCCATGATCGACAAGATCAGGACGGTATACGAGCGCTATGGGTTCGACCCGGTCGAAACCCCGCTGTTTGAATATACCGAGACGCTGGGCAAGTTCCTGCCCGATACCGACCGGCCCAATGCCGGCGTCTTCTCCCTGCAGGACGACGACGAACAATGGATGAGCCTGCGCTATGACCTGACCGCGCCGCTCGCCCGTTTCTTCGCCGAGAATTTCGAAACCCTGCCCAAGCCTTACCGCTCCTATCGGCAGGGCTATGTCTTCCGCAACGAAAAGCCAGGGCCGGGCCGCTTCCGGCAGTTCATGCAATTCGACGCCGATACGGTCGGCGCTGCCGGCCCCGAGGCCGACGCCGAAATGTGCATGATGATGGCCGATGTCATGGATGCGCTGGGGCTCGCGGGCCAGTATGTCGTCCGCGTCAACAACCGCAAAGTGCTCGACGGTGTGCTGGCGACGGCCGGAATCACCTCCGACGAGCAAAAACTCACCGTCCTCCGCGCCATCGACAAGCTCGACAAGTTCGGTCCCGAAGGCGTGCGGCTCCTGCTCGGCGCCGGTCGCAAGGACGAAAGCGGCGACTTCACCAAGGGCGCCGGACTTTCAGACGACCAGATCGAGCCCATTCTGGCCTATGTCGATAGCGGCAACCCCGCCCAAGGCGTCGAAAAAGGCAGCAATGCGCATGTCGTCGCCACCATCAACACACTGGCCGGCCTGATCGGCGGCTCCGAAACCGGCCTTGCCGGCGTGCAGGAACTGGCCTCGATCTTTGGCCTTGTCAGCGCTGCCGGCTTTGGTGGCCGCGTCATCCTCGACCCCTCGGTCGTGCGCGGTCTCGAATATTATACCGGCCCGGTCTTCGAGATCGAACTGACCTTCAAGGTACAGAACGAGAAGGGCCAGGACGTGGTGTTCGGCTCGGTCGGTGGCGGCGGTCGTTATGACGGTCTCGTCTCCCGCTTCCGCCGCGAGCCCGTTCCGGCCACCGGCTTTTCCATCGGCGTCTCGCGCCTTGCCAATGCGCTCAAGCTCACCGGCAATCTCGGGGCCGCCGAGCCCGCCGGCCCGGTCGTCGTCCTCGTCATGGACAAGGACCAGACCGCCCGCTACCAGGCCATGGTGTCCGAACTGCGCAATGCCGGCATCCGCGCTGAAATGTTCCTGGGCAATACCAAGAATTTCGGCAAGCAGGTCGCCTATGCCGACAAGCGCAATTCGCCCATCGTTGTCATCGAAGGCAGCCAGGAGCGCGAGCAGGGCATCCTGCAGATCAAGGACCTGATCGCCGGCAAGCAGGCGGCCGAAGCCATAACCGACAATGCCGCATGGAAAGCCGCCCGTCCCGGCCAGTTCGAGATCAGGCGCGAAGAGCTGGTGAGTGCGATCCAGAAGCTGTTGAGCGAGCAATGATGCAGGGTTTGGCAACAGCCGCCCTCTGCACCAGAGAGGTCGACCTCTCCTCCCAGGGAGAAGTGAAGAGGAGCGCCCCATGACCAATGCCGCCTATCGCCGCGCTCAGCTCGAAGCGCTGGTGGAAGCCCAGGGCGGGTGCCGCGCCACGCCGCCCCTGCTGCTCGCAGCCGATCCCTATTTCGACCTCGCCGGCGAGGAATTCGGCCGGCGTCTTTTGCTCACCAGCGACGTCACCGGGGCAGAATATTGCCTGCGCCCTGATTTCACCCTGCCCATCGTCACCGATTATATCGCCCAGGGCGCGGGCGAGCCGGCGGCGTTTTCCTATCTCGGGCCGATCTTTCGTCAGCGCGAAACCGGTCCCGCAGAATTCGACCAGGCGGGCATCGAGCTTCTGGCCCAGCCCGATGGCGATATCGCGCTCGATCAGGTGCTGACCTTTGCGCGTGCAGCCCTGTCCATCTACGGCATTGTCCCGCAGGTGCATCTGGGCGGTGTCGGTCTGTTCGAGGCGCTCCTGGCCCAGGCCGACATGCCCGATGCCTGGCGCAGCCGCATCCGCCACCGCTTCGGCCATCCCGAAGCCATGGACCGCCTCCTGAGCCGGCTCGAGCGGGCACCGGAGACCACCCGCAGCGAGCAGCCCGCACGCGATGACCTCGTCGAAGACGTCACGGCCCGCATGGTGTCCGCTGGTCTCAGCCTCTCGGATGGCCGCAGCCCCGCCGAAATTGCCGACCGCTTCCTCGAGCAGCAGGCGCTCGATGCCGCCCATGTGCCGGCAGCAACGCTCGCCCTGCTGCGCGACTATCTCTCTATTCGCGGAGACGCGCTCTCGGCACTCCGCCAGATCGAGGCCCTGGGCGAGCGTCACTGCCTGTTCCTGGGCGCGCCGATCCGCACCATTCGCCGCCATCTCGAAAGCCTCGGGGAAGCGCGGATCAGCTTTGATGCCAGCTTCTCGCCCCGGCTCGATTATTATACCGGCATCGTCTTCGAGATGCGCGGGCAGGGCGGCGCCATCCTCGCCTCGGGCGGCCAATATGACCGGCTGCTGGAACGGCTGGGGGCCAAGGCGCCCATTGCCGCCTCTGGCTGCGCCCTCTGGGTCGACCGGCTGCAAGCGGAGACCGACCAATGACGCTGACCCTGGCCGTGCCCTCCAAGGGGCGCCTTGAGGAACAGACCCGCGACTGGTTTGCCGACCGTGGCCTCACCATCACCCGCCCGGGCGGCGCGCGCTCCTATCTCGGTGCCATCGAAGGCCTGCCCGAGATCACCGTGCGCTTCTATCCCGCCTCCGAGATCGCCCGCGAACTCATTCGCGGCAATATCGAACTGGGCGTGACCGGGCGCGACCTGATCCATGAGACCAGCGAGGCGGGGCCGGCTTCTGTCGATTTCGCCCGCAATCTGGGCTTTGGCGGTGCCGATGTGGTGGTCGCCGTGCCCGATGCCTGGATCGACGTCACTCAGATGCACGATCTGGCCGACGTTGCATCCGACTTCCGCTCCCGCCATGGCCGCTGGATGCGCATCGCCACCAAATACATCACCATCACCCGCCAGCATTTCGCTCGCGCCGGTATCGCCGAATATCGCATCGTCGAAAGCCTTGGCGCCACCGAGGCCGCGCCGGCTTCGGGTGTCGCCGATATCGTGGTGGATATCACCTCCACCGGCTCGACCCTTGCCGCCAATGGCCTGCGGGTGCTGGAAGATGGCGTGATGCTGAGAAGCGAAGCCAATTTGATCGTGTCGCGCACCGCCGTCTGGTCCGATGACAGGATCGCCTTGCGTGATGCGCTTTTGGAGCGGCTGCATGAGTGAACTCGAGATCGCGCTGGTCGGCGTCGCCATCCTTGTGGGCGCCTGCGGCATCCTCTATGCCGGCCTGCGGGCTCCGGGCGAACAGGGTACACCCGCCGACACAGCTGGCCCGTCCGACCGGGCGGACACGCCCTAAAGGCCTCATGACGACCCTGATCGCCACGCGCCCGTCCTTGAGCGGGATGGTGTAAACGCTAAAGCTCGCGCCGGCGAAACACCAGCCGGTCTGCCGCGACAAGATTTGTCGCCATGCCCGCAAGGCTTCCTGCCGCCACCGCCAGCACGAGCACCATCGTTGTTTCCGCCAGCAAGGCCAGAACGATGCCGTAGGCAAGCCAGTTGACTGCGGCGCCGGGCAACATGGCGCCGAAATAGCGCAGCAATTCCAGGCCTTTCCCGGTCGTTCTCGGCCTGTCGGCAAAGGCGAGATTGCGATTGATCGCCCATGTCGTCAGCACCGCTGCCGCAAAGGAAACCAGCCGCCCCCAGACCGGTCCGAGCAGGGGCGCCGCGACCAGGAGCGTGCCTGCATCAACACCAAACCCGATTGCGCCGGCCAGGCCAAAGCGCAGCACGAGCCCGATCATGTCCTCTCCCCGGCCCGCGGCGCGGGGATTTCGAGATAGCGCAGGCGCTTGACCTCGCGACGGCCGGTGACGACGCTGTCGAGGATCATGGCCGTCGCACCCAGGATCAGTCCGGCCAGGATGCCCAGGCCCGAAAGGATCGCGGTGGGAAACCGGGCGACCTGCCCGGTTTCGAGATAGTCCAGCAAAACCGGGATCGCCAGCAGCGCCGACGCCACGGCAAAGATCAGGCCCAGCGTGAGGTAAACCTGGCGCGGCCGCTCGCGCGCAAACAGCCGCACGATCATCTGGGCGATCACGAACCCGTCGCGGATGGTGCTGAGCTTGCTGGACGAGCCCTCGACGCGGCTGCCGTAAAGCGTCGGGATCTCCCCATAGGGGGCGCGCAATTCGAGGGCATGGATGGTCAGCTCGGTTTCGATCTCGAAGCCCTTCGAGAGGGCCGGGAAGGATTTGACGAAGCGTCGCGACAGCACGCGATAGCCCGAGAGCATGTCGGTAAAGCCGCGCCCGAAGAAATTGGCGACCGTCCCGGTCAGCAGGCGATTGCCGAGCAGGTGGCCGCGCCTGAATTCGCCGCCTTCGCCGCTGCTCTGGCGCGTGCCCACCACCATGTCGAGCCCGCCATCGAGCAGCAGGTCCACCAGCGCCCGGCTCTGCCCGGCATCATAAGTGCCGTCCCCGTCCGCCATCACATAGACATCGGCGTCGACATCGGCAAACTGGCGCCGCACCACGTTTCCCTTGCCGCGCTGGGGCACATGCCGGACAATCGCGCCCGCCGCCTGCGCCGCCTCGGCCGTGCCGTCCGTGGAGGCATTGTCGAACACATGGATGCTGGCTTCCGGCAGGGCGGCGCGAAAATCGGCGATCACCTGCGCGATCACCGCAACCTCGTTGAAGCACGGAAGAATGACGGCTACATGGTTGCCCCTGTAAAGCTTTGTCACGCGGCATTTCTCCTGGACGTCAGCGATTCTTAGCCGAACACGACCAGTCACACCAGAACGGCGTCCCCTGCCATGCTCGATCCCCTCGTTCTCCTCGCCCTGATGGCGGTCGGCATGCTGGCCGGCTTCGTCGATGCCATTGCCGGCGGCGGTGGCATGATCACCGTGCCGGCTTTGCTCTCGGCCGGGCTGCCCCCCGTCGCGGCCCTAGCCACCAACAAGATGCAGTCCATGGTCGGCACCGGCATGGCGGTGCTGACCTATTGGCGACGCGGCTTCGTCGCGTTGCGGGACCTGATACCGGCCATCGCGCTGACCTTTGCCGGGTCGGCCCTTGGCGCCTTCACGGTCAGCCGGGTCGACGTTTCGCTGCTCAATGTCGCCGTGCCCATCGCGCTCATCGCCATCGCGCTCTATTTCCTGTTCGCGCCCCGGCTTTCGGACGCCGACAAGGCCGCACGGCTGCCGTTCCGGCTCTTCGTCCCCCTCATGGGCTTTGCCATCGGCTTTTATGACGGCATCTTCGGTCCGGGCACCGGCGCCTTCTTCACCGTTGGTTTCGTGGTCCTGTTCGGTCTGGGCGTCACCCGCGCCACCGGCAGCACCAAGGCGCTGAACTTCACGTCAAATCTGGCAGCCCTGGTGATCTTCATTCCAGGCGGCCACGTCGTCTGGCCGGTTGCCATCGTCATGGCCATCGGGCAGATCATCGGCGCCTATATCGGCGCCCGCACCGGCATCCGCTATGGCGTCAAGATCATCCGGCCGCTCGTGGTCGTCGTCTCGATCGCCATGGCGCTCAAGCTGTTGTTCTTCCCCTGAGCCGCAGGCCCGGCTCTATTCGCTTTCCAGTCCCGCCGCTGTCCGCAGGGCCGCGTTGATCCGGTCCTGCCAGCCCGGGCCGTCTTCCTGAAAATGCTCCAGCACCGCCCGGTCCAGCCGCAGCGATACCAGTTCCTTGCCCTCGGGCGGGCTGGCGGGCTTGGCCGGCGCTGCTGCGACCGGCTTGGTGGTCGCGCTCTTGAAGGCCGCCTCTGCCTGGTCATAGGCGCTGCCGCGTCGTGTCGTTCGCATTGGTTCCTCGCTGGTTGACCCGATCTGCTGACGGTCGAGCCAATCCTACAAAAAAAAGGCCCCGGTGTTGCCACCGGAGCCTTTCCACAAAGATCGTGACTGGGAAGAAACGACCCTTGAAGCCTAGTCAGCTGGGCGTGGATTAGAAATCCATGCCGCCCATGCCGCCCATGCCGCCGCCGCCCGGCATTGCCGGAGCTTCGGCCTTGGGGGCCTCGACGATGGTAGCCTCGGTGGTGATCAGCAGCGATGCAACCGAAGCGGCGTCTTCCAGGGCGGTGCGAACCACCTTGACCGGATCGATCACACCGGTGGCGACCAGGTCGCCATATTCACCCGTGGCGGCATTGTAGCCGAACGAGGGAGCCGGGTTCTCGAGGATCTTGTCGACAACGACCGAGCCTTCGGCGCCGGCATTGTTGGCAATGGTGCGGACCGGGGACTGCAGGGCGCGACGCACGATCGCGATACCGGCTTCCTGGTCGGCATTGGCGCCCTTGGCCTTGATATTGGCCGAAGCGCGGAGCAGGGCAACGCCACCGCCCGGAACGATGCCTTCTTCGACGGCAGCGCGGGTTGCGTTGAGCGCGTCATCGACGCGGTCCTTGCGTTCCTTGACTTCCACTTCGGTGGAGCCGCCGACGCGGATCACGGCAACGCCACCGGCCAGCTTGGCCAGACGTTCCTGCAGCTTTTCGCGGTCGTAGTCCGAGGTGGTCTCCTCGATCTGGGCCTTGATCTGGCCGACGCGGGCCTGGATCTCGTCCGCCGTGCCGGCACCGTCGACGATCGTGGTGTTTTCCTTGGTGATTTCAACGCGCTTGGCAGTGCCGAGCATGTCGAGGGTCACGTTCTCGAGCTTGATGCCGAGATCTTCGGAGATCACCTGGCCGCCGGTGAGGACGGCGATGTCTTCGAGCATGGCCTTTCGGCGATCACCGAAGCCCGGAGCCTTGACGGCAGCGACCTTGAGGCCGGCGCGCAGGCGGTTGACGACCAGGGTCGGCAGGGCTTCGCCATCGACGTCTTCGGCGATGATCAGCAGCGGGCGCTGCGACTGAACGACAGCTTCAAGGATCGGCAGGATGGCCTGCAGGTTCGAGAGCTTCTTTTCGTGCAGCAGGATATAGGGGTCTTCGAGCGTTGCCGTCATCTTTTCGGCATTGGTCACGAAGTAGGGCGAGAGGTACCCGCGGTCGAACTGCATGCCTTCGACGACGTCGAGTTCGGTCTCGGCGGTCTTGGCTTCCTCGACGGTGATCACACCCTCGTTGCCGACCTTCTGCATGGCTTCGGCGATCATTTCACCGATGGCGGTCTCGCCATTGGCCGAAATGGTGCCGACCTGCGAGACTTCCGACGACGAGGTGATCTTCTTGGCCGAGCCCTTGAGGCTCTCGATCACGTCGGCAACGGCCAGGTCGATACCGCGCTTGAGGTCCATCGGGTTGAAGCCGGCGGCGACGGCCTTGACGCCTTCGACGACAATGGCCTGACCGAGAACGGTCGCGGTGGTGGTGCCGTCACCGGCAACGTCGTTGGTCTTGGAGGCGACCGAACGCAGCAGCTGTGCGCCCAGGTTCTCGAACTTGTCTTCCAGTTCGATTTCCTTGGCAACCGACACGCCGTCCTTGGTGATGCGCGGAGCGCCGAACGACTTTTCGATAACGACGTTGCGACCCTTGGGGCCGAGGGTGACCTTCACCGCATTGGCGAGGATATTGACGCCGCGCAGCATCTTTTCGCGGGCATCGGTCGAGAACTTGACTTCCTTGGCGGCCATTTATGGCTCCTTGAATTGTCTATCTGGTTGAGGGGACGACGAAGGTGCGGAAGCCGATCAGGCCTCGATCACGCCCATGATGTCGCTTTCCTTCATGATGATCAGGTCTTCGCCGTTCAGCTTGACCTCGGTGCCGCTCCACTTGCCGAAGAGCACGCGATCGCCGGCCTTGACGTCCAGCGCATTGATCTTGCCGTTTTCGTCGCGGGCGCCGGGGCCCACGGAAACGATCACACCCTCGGAGGGCTTTTCCTTGGCGGTGTCGGGGATGATGATCCCGCCCTTGGTCTTTTCTTCACTGTCGACGCGACGGACGACCACGCGGTCATGCAGGGGACGAAAGCCCATGATTGCTCCTCTTGGCATCATTTCTAATGCAGAAATCAGGACCTGTTAGCACTCCCGATTGGTGAGTGCCAAAGGCTGTGCGGATATAGGGAGCGGGCCTGCGAAGAGTCAAGGCGCGTGAACCGAAGTTTTTTCTCATGCGTTAGGTTGGGAACAAAAGCACCAGAAGGACGAGGTATCGGTATGGATCGCAGGGAACTTGAGGCACGCATCGTCAAAGTGGACGGCCGGGTCCACATCTATTTCGACGACGCCGAAATCGCCAGCTCCATTCGCGCTCTGAGCATGGAGCGACAGGGGCATCCGCCCATGGTCTTCGTGCCGCTCGAAGACGTGCATCCGCAAATTCTCGAGGCCTCGGACACGACCCGAACCGATGACGGGCCGGGTGCGGCTCATTTCTACACCATCAAGACCCTCACCGCCGATGGCGTCGACGAGGCCTGGTATTACCCCTATGCCGAAGGCGTTTTCGAGCCCATCCGCGATCTGCTGACCTTTGGCGGCGACCGCATCAGGATCGATGTGAGCCAGGTTTGAGCGTCAGGCCCGGCTCGCTCAGATTGTCGCGCGTCAGGGGATGCGGCGGCGTGCCAGTTCACCGAGATGGGTGTCCTTGAACCCGCTGGCATATTTGAGCCCGTAGCCCAGTGCGCGGTCGAGCCCGATATGGGCGAGATGGATCAGCGCCAGATGCTGGAGAAGCTGGTTTTCCAGCAGCACGCCTGCCAGACCCAGTGCGACCGGCACGATATAGCTATGCGCTGCGTTGTAGATCGCCGCGCCCACCCTGTTGCCGCCGGCATAGCCGAGAAACGACAGGTCGGGGGCAAAGATCAGGAGCGCAAAGATCCACCAGACGCCGCCTGTCATCAAGTAGAGGAGTGTGGCCGCGATGAACAGAGCCAGGCCTTCGGCCCGCAGCAGCGAGCGGACGGACCCTGTCGCGGCTTTGATCTCGATTTTGGTCTGCATGTCTCGTCTCGGCTTTGGATGGCGCCAATGTAGCGCGCCCTCGCGCCATTCAGAATTGGCGATATTCGGCGGTTCGATATTCATTTTCGTATGGAAGGCGGTCGCGTTGCCCTCCATAGGCATAGACCGGCAAATGCATTCACCCTCTTCCCCCGTCCTCAAGACTAAGCCATAAGGCATCCCATGAGCGAACAATCCTCCCTTCAGATCAAGCTGCGTCGCAAAGGCGGCGTCGGTCCCAACACCAACTGGCACTGGGAAGTGCAGGACGCCGCCGGTGCCGTCCTCAAGTCCGGAAGCGCCGTGGGCGAAGAGCACAAGGCTTTCGCCACCGCCCGCATCGCCAAGGAAAAGCTGGAAGCGGCGTCCGGCGAGTAAGCGCCGGTCCGGATAGGATCATAGTGACTAAGCCTGCCGCCGAGATCGACGCCAAGCTGCCGTCGAGCAGGACCGGGGGCCCGCTGCGGGGTATTGCCCTCAAGGTCGCCTCGGTCTGCTGCTTTGTGGTCATGGCCACGATGCTCAAGGCGACGCTCACCATCCCCTCGGGACAGATGGTGTTCTTTCGCTCCTTCTTTGCGCTGCTCCCGGTTCTCGCCTGGCTCGCCTTCAAGGGCAGCCTGGCGACCGCTTTCGCCACCAGGCGTCCGGTGGGCCATATCATTCGCGGCCTCGTTGGTGTCGCCTCGATGAGCCTGGGCTTTTTTGCCCTCACCCGGCTGCCGCTGCCCGAGGCCACGGCCATCGGCTATGCCTCCCCGCTCATCATCGTCATTCTCTCCGCGCTGCTTCTGCGCGAGCGGGTCTACATCTTCCGCTGGACCACGGTGATCGTTGGCCTTGTGGGTGTCGTCATTATTCTCTGGCCCCGCCTCACCGTGTTCTCCGGCGATGCGGCCAGCCTTGACGGCAGCACGATCGGCGCTTTGGCCGCTTTGGCCGCCGCCTGCCTTTCCGCCTTCGCCATGCTGCAGGTGCGCACCCTCGTCCAGACTGAGCGCACCGAGGCCATCGTCACCTATTTCTTCATCAGCGCGTCGGTGCTGAGCCTCCTCACGCTGCCCTTCGGCTGGGTCTGGCCCACCCCAGAGCAGGCGGCGCTCCTGATCGGCGCGGGTTTCTTCGGCGGCATCGGGCAGCTGTTGCTGACCTCGTGCTATCGCTATGCCGACATGTCGGTCATCGCGCCGTTCGAATATGTCTCGCTGCTGCTCACCATCGTCATCGGCTTCGTCATCTTCGCCGACGTCCCGACGCTCGCCATGCTCATGGGCAGCGTCATCATCGTGGGCTCGGGCATCGCCGTCATCCTGCGCGAGCGCTGGCTCGGTCTCGAGCGCACCCGCGCCAAGGAAGCCAATACGCCCTAGCGTTTAACCCGATAGGTGGACTGCACCAGTCCAGAGGGAAAGGTTTTCGTCTCGAAATGGTCAAGTTGGACATCTTCGGCGAGCGGGCCGAATAAGGAAATGCCCTCACCGATAAGGACTGGAAGGCGGCTGATGACCAGATCGTCGATCAGTCCCGCCTTGAGGAACGACTGGATCACAGTGCCGCCGTCGACATAAACACGCTGCCAGCCGCGCTTCGCGAACAAGCCCATCGCTTCCTGCGGCGTGGCATTGATGACTTCGACCTTGCTGGCAATGTCTGGGGCAATCTGGTTCTGCGTCAATGATCGACTAAGGACCACCACTGGCTTGTCGTATAACCATGGCCGCATAGTCTTGACGGCATCATAGGTGCCGCGACCCATCACCACGCCATCGACGCGATCCATATGCGCGGTAAATCCGTGATCCTCGCCGGGGGTTGGATAGTCGGTCAGCCAGGCAATGTCGTTATTGCTGCGCGCTATGAAACCGTCGAGGCTGGTGCCGATAAAGACGTGGCCGGTGGTCATCGAAATCTCCGCTCATGAACGGGGCCAGACCTGAACCGGATTGATGACACTCTCTGGCAGCAGCCTAGCCCGTCGCCGCCATGTCGGCCCAGTTCTGCCGTTTGCGATAGATGGTGGAGGGGCTGATTTCGAGCGCCGCAGCGGCCAGCGAGATATTGCCCCCGAATACGGCGATGGCATCCTCGATGATGCGCTGTTCCTGCTGCCACATCGGCAGCACGGTGCGCCGCGTTTCAGCGCGTGGCGCCTCGACGGCAACGGGCGCGAGGGGTTGCGATTCGATATCGGCGGCACTCAGCATCGGCGCGGAAATCTCCCCGCCATCGAACATCACCACCATGCGGCGGATCAGGTTCTGCAACTGCCGCACATTGCCTGGCCAGTCCGCGGCGGTCAGCAATTGCGCTGCCTCGGCGCTGAAGCCGGTAAAGCTCTTGTGCTCCTCGCGGGCATAGCGGGCCAGGAAATGGCGCGACAGCACCAGGATGTCGCTGGGCCGCTGGCGCAGCGGCGGCAGGTGAATGGGCAGGACGTGCAGGCGATAGAACAGGTCCTCGCGGAATTTCCGCTCGGCGATCAGCTGCATCGGGTTGCGATTGGTGGCGCAGATCACCCGCACATCCACCTTGCGCGCCGCCGTCTCGCCGACGCGGCTCAGCATGCCGGTCTGAAGGAACCGCAGAAGCTTCGATTGCAGCGACAGGTCCATTTCCCCGATTTCGTCGAGGAACAGCGTGCCCCCATCGGCGAGCTCCGCCGCACCCTTGCGGTCGTCATGTGCGCCGGTAAAGGCCCCGCGCACCACGCCGAACAATTCGCTTTCCATCAGGTCGCGCGGAATGGCGGCGCAGTTGATGGCGACGAACCTCTTGTTCTGGCGCGGACCCTTCTCGTGCAGCGCCTCGGCACACACATCCTTGCCGGTGCCGCTTTCCCCGGTAATGAAGACCGGTGCCGACGAGGTCGAGACGCGCCCGATCTGTTCATAGAGAAACTGCATGGCGCTCGATGCGCCCACGAAGCCGGCAAAATCGGCCATGACCGGCTCGGGACCGGTTTCGACGCCCAGCGAGCGCGGACGGCCATGGCGTTGCGCCAGCTCGCCGATCCGCCCGGCCAGTGCCGCGCCGCTGACCGGCTTGGCCAGATAATCATGAGCGCCCGCGCGCATCGCGCCCAGGGCAGCACTCACCGAGCCGCTATCGGCAATGGCCAGCACCAGCGCGCCCTCGGCCAGCCGCACCAGCCGCCCCATGGCGTCCTCGATGCTGGGCGCCAGGTCGGCCAGGCTGCCCAGGTCGGCGATGATGATGTCATAACGTCCGTTGCGCAGCCGTTCTGCGGCCATGCGGCCGGTTTCGGCAAGGCACACCTGGGGGGTGACGAGCAGGGCCTCGCTCAGCGCCGAGCCCAGGGCCGCGGCGCAGGTGCTGTCATTGTCGATCAGCAGGAGTTGGCCACTCAAGGCGTTTTCGCCTCCGCTCGTCATGGTCATGCCGCGTTTGCCCCGGTCGTGCCCGCATCCGGGCCGTTCTTGTCGTTACCCGAGTGTTGTCGATTAGGGTAAATATTCCGTTCGCGCCGCGTCGCCCGATTGTGCTGCCGGGGCATGTTTCCCGTCTCGGATCGGGACAACCATCCGGGCAGGGCGTTCCAATTTGGCCGGGGAGAGTGTCGCCACGGCGCTTTTTCGGCCCCTGACAGGATGCTAAGACAAAGTGCCGAATCCCCCGGCGCCATGGAAGGGGTTGCAGGTCCGCCAGTGCAGGCAGTGGTTTATTCATTCATCGGGCTCTCCGCCGTCGCGATCGGCGCCCTGGCCTATTTTGCGCTGACCTTCACGCCGGCCAATGCGGCCCTGGCGGCCATTGTCTTCGCCTTTGTCTGTGTGATGATCATGGAGCGGCGCCTGCGTATCCGCGCCGAAAACCGCCTGGAGCGGGCCATCGAGGATCTTTCGCGTCTGCTCGCGACCGATGCCCAGGCCGGTGCGGTGCTCGGCCAGCGCATCAACGCCATTGCCGATACCAATCCCGGCCAGCGCCTCGAGACGGTCGAGGCCGATATTTCGGTGCTGGGTACGGTGATCCGCCAGGTGGCCGAGGCCGTCGCCGAAATCGAGGACAAGGTGGCCAAGGATCGCAAGGCGCCCAGCTGGTCCGACGCCCCCGGAAGAACCATTGTCGCCCCGATGCCGAAGCGGGCCCCGCAGCACGCGCGCGAGCCCGTCATTCCGCTCGAAACGCTGCGCCAGGCGCTCACCGACGATCGGCTGGTGTGCCATATCCAGCCCATCCTCAAGCTCCCCCAGCGCCGGGTGGCGGGATATGATCTAGTGCCCCGTCTCGTGCTCGGGGATGGCGATCTGGCCGATCCGCCCGATTTCATGCCCCGTCGCGGCGGCTACGACGCGCTGCGCCACATCGAAGGGTCGGCGCTGATCGAGGCGATAGCGGTTGCTCGCCGCGCCCGCACGGGCGGCGCCCAGGTGGCGCTGCATGTGCCGCTGTCCCGCGCCACGCTGGGCGATGGCAATGCGTCCGAGCAGGTTCTCGTCACCCTGGACGCCAATCGCGCCATACTCGAAGGCCTCACCTTCCTCGTCGAGGAAACTGAGTGGCAGTCCATGACCAATCATGAGCGGGCTCTGGTCGAGCAGATCGCGCGCAAGGGCGCGGGCTTCTCGCTGGCCGGCACCACCTCGCTGCGCGTCGATGTCGCCGAAATGGCGGCCATGGGCATGCGCTCGCTCCGCGTCGAGGCGGCGGCATTGATCGAGACGCCGGACGCCTTTACCGACTTCCACCTCTCCGACATTGGCAATTACCTGAACCGCTACGAAATGACGCTGATCGCCACCGGCATTTCCAGCGAACGGCAGATCGTCGAGCTGCTCGACAATGGCATCGTACTGGTCCAGGGCGATCACCTGGCCGCGCCGGGACAAATCCGGCAGGATCTGTCGCTCGACGCCGGCCGCACCGTCAGCCCGCAATTGCGCCGGGTCTAGCCTCAGCCTTTCCCGGCGCCCGTTGGCGCGTCAGCGCCGGCCCATGCCCGCAACCTTGCGCGCCAGCGATCCGAACAATCCGCGCGCCCCGGTTTCCTCGGTCTCGCGCGGGCCCGCTTGCGCATCGGCCAGCGTGAAGGTGCCGATGACCCTGTCCAGTTCGCCCGCCTGCGCCTCGGTCTGCTCGATGGCGGCATTGGTTTCCTCGACCAGGGCCGCATTGTGCTGGGTCATCTCGTCGAGCTGGCGCACGGCGACATTGACCTCCTCGATGGAAGAGGCCTGCTCGCGGCTGGCCCGAGCCATGCTCTCGAGCAGGGCGGCATTGGCGCCGATGCCCTGCTGAACCGTCGTGAGCTTTTCGGCCGCATCGGCGACCAGGCGCGAGCCGCCGCTGACTTCGTTCGCGCTCTGCTCGATCAGCGCCTTGACGTCGGCCGAGGCGCTGGCCGCGCTCTGGGCGAGGCGGCGCACTTCCACCGCCACCACGGCAAAGCCCTTGCCGGCATCGCCCGCCCGCGCCGCCTCCACCGACGCATTGAGCGCCAGGAGGTTGGTCTGGAAGGCGATATCGTCGATCAGCCCGATAATGTTGGAGATCTTGCCCGAGGACGCGGTAATCCGCTCCATGGCGGCATTGGCCTGCATCATCACCGTGCCGCTGGCCTCGGCCTCGGCAGACATGGCGCGCGCCTTGGCGCTGGCATCGGCGGCGTGATCGGCGTTCTCCGCCACGATGGTGCGCAGCTGCTCCATGGCGGCCGAGGTCTCCTCGATGGTCGCCGCCTGGCGTGTCGTGCGTTCGGACAGATCGTTGGCGCCGGCCAGGATTTCGCCGGTTGCCGTCTTCAGCGCGCCCGAGGTCTGGCGCAGCCGGCTGACAATGGCTCCCAATTGCTCGGCCACGCCATTGGTGTCGGTCTTGAGCCGGTCGAAGGCGCCCTTGTATTCCCCGGTGACGCGCAGGCTGAGATCGGCCTGGGCGAGGGCGGCGAGCACCGCGCCGGTCTCCCCGATGCCGCGCTCGACATTGGCGAGCAGGCCATTGACGTTCTCGGCCAGGCGCCGCAATTCGGGATCGGAAAGATCCGTCGCCGCGCGATGGGAAAAGTCGCCGTCGATGGCGGCCCCGACTACCCGGTCGATGTCGCGTTGCAGCGCTTCGACCATCTGCACCTGCGCCGCGCGCTCGGCGTTCATGCTGTCCTCGGCCTCGCGCAGTTCGGCGATGCGCATGCCGTTCTGGCGGAAGACCTCGACGGCGTCGGCCATCTCGCCCAGTTCGTCCACACGCCCCAGGCCCGGCACTTCGGTATCGAGATTGTTGGCGGCGATATTGCCCATGGCGCGGGTCAACCGGTCCACCGGGCGCGTTATGGTCCGGGCGATCAGCACGCTGGCCAGCGTCGCCAGGGCCAGCAGCAACACGCCGATGACCACCATCGTATTGCGCAGCGCTGCCGAGGGCGCCAGGATTTCGTCGGCCTGCTCCAGCGCCACCACGGCCCAGTCAGAGCCGCCGAAGGACAGCGGATTTGCGGCCGCGATATAGCCGGTGCCGTTGAAGCTGATCGGGCCCAGAGCCGTGCCGCCCTCGAGCGCCTCGGACACGACCGGACCGGTCAGCTGCACACTGAGTGCGTCGTCCAGTTCTGTCCTGGGAGAATCGTTGCGCACGAGCCCGTCCTGGCCCACGAGATAAACTTCGCCGCTTTCGCCCAGGCCCTTCGTGCGCGCCAGCAGCTCGCTGATCCGGCCGATGGGCATCTGATAGGCAAGGACGCCCGACAGCATGCCCTGGTTGATGACCGGGGCCGCGATGAAGCTGGCGGCTGCGCCATTGCTCGGGCCGTAGGGGGCGAAATCGCTGAGAAACACCTGGCCGGCTTCCGCCGTCATGGCGGCGCGCACCACCCGGCCCAGGTCGCTGTCAGCCCAGGCGCCGGTACCCTCGGCGAAGCGCGTGCCGAAATCGGCTTCCTTGAGCACCGAATAGACGTTGTTGCCGTCGGTATCGAACAGGAAGACGTCCGAATAGCCCCGCGTTTCCAGCAAGGCCCGGAATTCGGAATGATGGGCCCGGTGGTTGAGATCATAGACCAGCAGGGTATTGGAGCTTTCCAGCAGCTGGCGCTCGCCCGACGGATGGGGATTGTTGGTGACGTAGGCTTCCTGCAGCAGCTCGGCGGGTTCGCCCTGCGCGGTCAGCGACCGATAGGCGCCGGCAAACGCCATCAGCGCCCCCGACACATCCTTGCGCCCGGCAAACAGGGTCAGGTCTTCCGAAACTTCGCCCAGATAGGCTGCGAGCGCCGCATTGGCATTGTCCGAGCCGGCGGCGAGCCGGGCCTCGGCCTGCTCCGTCACGACGGCGTCGGAGCTGATATAGGCGGCGATCCCCAGGCTGACGCCGGTGAGCACGGCTATGCCGATCACCATGGCCGGCAGCTTGAGCGCGAGTTTGATTTGCTTGGACATCTCGAGGAACCCCACTTTGGCGGCATCAAGCCTTGAACAGGCCCGTCCGCGCGTCCTCCTCGCGCGGTCATGGCAGGGCGTCACCATAGAAAATCAGGGGTTAAGGAAGTTCTGCCGGGTCATTGCGGGGCGCCGCCAAAACGCTTTTTGCTTGATCCTGCGCCGCAAACTGCCACATAGGCATGTGTCCTCGCCCATCGCCGAAAGCTTGCCATGACCTCGCCCCTGCCCACCATTTCCGGTCTGTCCGACCTCTCGGGACGCTACGATGCGGTGCTGAGCGATGTCTGGGGCGTCATTCATAACGGTGTGTCGGCATTCCCCGAGGCGGTCGAGGCGCTGCGCAGCTTCCGCCAGCATGGGGGCAGGGTGGTGCTGATCACCAATGCCCCGCGTCCGTCCGGACCAATCGTCGCCATGCTCGACCGGCTGGGCGTGCCGCGCGACGCCTATGACGCCATCGTCTCCTCGGGCGACGCCACCCGGGCCATGATCGCGCGCTACAGCGGACGCGCCATCCATCATGTCGGCCCGGCCACCGAGGACGATGCGCTCTATGACGGGCTCGATGTGCGCAGGACCGGTGCCGAGGATGCCGAGGTCGTGGTCGTCACCGATCTCGATACCGATGACGACACGCCCGAAATGTACCGCGAGCGCGCCCGCTTCTGGCTCTCGCGCAAATTGCCCATGATCTGCGCCAATCCCGACCGTGTGGTCGAACATGGCGACCAGATCATCTATTGCGGCGGCGCTCTGGGCGATCTCTACGCGGCCATGGGCGGCATGGTCCACATGGCCGGCAAGCCATACCAGCCGATCTACGAGGAAGCCTATCGCCTGGCCGAGGAGGCCGCCGGCAAGGGGCTCGGCAAGTCCCGCGTGCTGGCCATCGGCGACAGCGTGCGCACCGATGCCACCGGCGCTGCCCAGTTCGGCATCGATCTCCTGTTCATCACCGGCTCGATCCACGCCGCCGAACTCGACGCCTTCGGCAAGCCCGATCCGCAGGCCATTGCCGACCTCATCGCGCCCAGCCGCGCCCGTACCGCCGGCTATCTGCCGCGCCTGGCCTGGTAACGGCAATTGCAGTTCACGCGTCTTTCCAGCCTTGCCGCCCTGCCGGACCACCTGCGGGGCGCCTATGTCGCCATCGGCAATTTCGACGGCCTGCATCGGGGGCACCAGACCATTGTCGCGGCGCTCCTGCAGCGGGCGCGGGCAGCCGATGTTCCTGCCGTCATGCTCACCTTCGAGCCCCATCCGCGCGATGTCTTCGCGCCGGCCCCGTTCATGTTCCGGCTCACCCAGGGCGATGCCAAGGCGCGCCTGGCGGAGGCACTGGGCCTTCACGGTATCGTCATCCTGCCTTTCGACCATGCCTTTTCGCAGACCGAGGCCGAGGATTTCGTCGAGACCATTCTGGTCCGGCAGATGGCCGTCAAAGGCGTCATCACCGGTGCCGATTTCCATTTCGGCCGGCAGCGCCGGGGAACGCCGCTCTTCCTGCGCGGTGAGGGCGAACGGCTGGGCTTCGCGGTGGAAACCCTCGACCTGATGGACGAGGGCGACGAACCGATTTCGTCCTCGCGCATTCGCGCCGCGCTCTCCGAGGGCGCCGTCACCGCCGCCAACCGGCTACTGGGCTATCACTGGTTCTTCGAAGGCTGCGTGGTCAAGGGCGACCAGCGCGGCCGCGACCTCGGCTATCCCACCGCCAATACGATGACGCCCACCGGCTTCCAGCTCGCCCAGGGCGTCTACGCCGTCCGCGCCCGCCTGGGCACAAGGCTGCTCGATGGCGTCGCCGCCTATGGCAAGCCCATGTTCGACAATCAGCGCCCGCCCTTCGAAACCCATCTGTTCGATTTCGACGAGGACATCTACGGCCAGAGCCTCGAGGTGGCGCTCGTCGGCCACATCCGCGGCCAGGAGGTCTTTTCCGGCCTGGACGAGCTGATCACCGCCATGGACCGCGACAGCCGGAAGGCCCGCACCCTGCTTGCCGAGGCAGAGCCGCTCAGCGACCTCGACGCAAAGCTTGGGTTTTTCGGCTGACCCGGCTCAGCTGCCGCCCATGAGCAGGCGCACGAGGTCGGTCTGCCGGCGCACGCCGGTCTTGTCGAATATGCTCGACAACTGCGCCCGCGCCGTCGCATCGGTCACGCCCCGCCGCTCGGCCGCGATCTTGCGGCTGCCTGCTTCCACCACGGCCTGCGCCAGCTCCGCCTCCGCCTGCGTCAGGCCATAGCTGCGCTGCAGGTCCGCGAGCCGCTGGCGCATCTTCTGGTGCGGGTCGGTCATGATCACGATCGCCGCCGGCCGCTGTGGCGCGGGAAAGATCAGGCTGCCGGCGAAAGGTGCGCATTGCACGATCAGCGGTCCGATTCCGATCTGCGCCTTGGCGCCGGCCCGGTCCGGCTCGGAAAGGCATTGCGCCACCAGCCGGCTCAGCGCCCCGTCGCTGTCGGCATCGGGCCCGCGTAGCCTGCCCTCGCGCAGCCGCAACTGCCCGGCCTGCAGCATGGCCTCGGCAATGGCGTTCATTTCCAGCACGCGCCCATGCCGGTCCAGCAGCAGCCCGCCATTGCCGGACAGGTTCAGCACCGAAAGCGTCGATGTCTGGGCCGAGCGCAATTGCTCGAGCAGCAGATGCATCTCCACCGCCCGCTGCACCTGCGGGATGAGAGCGCCGAGCCGGGCCATCTGCTCCTGGCTGGGCACATCGGTCAGGTTGACCGTCATGATCCCCCACCAGCCATCGGAGGCGGCGAGCGAAAAGCCGAACATCTGGGTGAAATGCTGCGGCGCGCACCACAGATTGTAGAAATCGGAATGTTGCAGGGCCGCGAATTCGGGCAGGGCATGGGCCGGCACCACGCGCCCCAGGCTCCGCTGCATCATCGATTGCATGAAGGCATTCTGCTGGTGATAGGTCTGCATGTAGACCCCCACATAGCCCGGATCGGTGCGCGGCGCGAAAATGCGCGGCACCTCCCATTGCGATCCACCCCCGAAGGTCGCCTCTTCTGCGCCCAGCAGATCGGCAAGCCGCATCAGCAGGCGCGGCCATTCGGCCGGGTCTGTCAGCACGCCATGCAGATGATCCCGCAATTCGAGCGAAAGTTCCATTCTGCCAGTCTGGCCCGCCCTCGCGCCTGGGGCATCGGACATCTGTTCGATGCGCCCCTGATGATGCGGCTCCTAAGGTGGCCGCGTCAACGGTCCTCGCGGCATGCCGGGTCCCGCCTCAGGGGCGGGCCGCTCCGGCTGCAAGACGGAATGGACCTTCCAGGGAAAACAGAGGAATGCTGCCATGACCATGTTTCGGTCCAGGCGGCGCGGTCGCCTTGCCGCGCTGTCACTGATCCTGCTCGCCGGAATTGCCCAGACGCCCGCCCGGGCTTTCGACAGGGTGGCCGAGGGAGTGAGCTACACACTCCATTGCTTCGGCCTCCTGCTGTCCGATCCGGACCAGCATGTCGAAGAATGCAATCCGGTCTTTCCGCCGCAACGGCTCGATTCCATCGTGGAAATGCGCGGCGGGCCGCCCCTGCCTCTCATGCCACCGCCGGCGCCGCCGCCGGTGGTGACGCCCCCCGTGGCCCCCCCTCCGGTCGTGACCCCTCCTGTGGTCGATCCGCCGCCACCGCCCGATTGCGACATCCAGCAGACCAATTGCGGCCCGGTCTGCGGCTATCCCGACAATGCCACCTGACCCCGTGCGCGTCCTTCTTGCCTGGGAAGGGGGCGCCGGTCGCGGCCACATCGTGACGCTCAAGACCATCGCCGAAGCGCTCGGCGATGGCTTCGTCTTCGACGCGGCGCTCTGCCGGATGGATTATGCCGGCGAGATCGCCCCGCTTTGCGAACGTGTCTTCCCCAGTGCCTATCTGGGCTTCGATGATCGGCGCCGCCGGGCCTCGGGCAATCCGGGCACGGCCAGCTGGGCCGATTTCCTGGGCGACCTTGGCTTTGCCTCCCCGCAACGGCTGATCGGCCAGATCGAGTGGTGGCTGGCCGCGCTCAAGGCCCGCCAGAGCCGGCTGATGGTGGGCGATTTCTCGCCCATTGCCATGCTTGCCGCGCGCATTGCCGGCATTCCCATGGCTGCCGTGGGCACCGGCTATTCCACCCCGCCGCCGGGCATGGAGCGCTTCCCCACGCTCCTGCCCGAGCATGCCAGGCGCATCTATGACGAGACCGAGCTGGTCGCGGCGGTCAACGCCGCCCTGGCCCATTTCGGCCGGGAGCCCATCGCGGTTTTCTCCGATATTTATGCCGGGGTGACGTTGATGCCCCGCACCATTGCCGCGCTTGACCCCTATGCCCCTTGGCGTTGCCAGCCGGTGCTGCCCCCGCTCAACGAAAAACTGCCGCGCCGGCGCGAACGCGGCGATGAAGTCTTCGTCTATTTCTCCACCCGCGAGCGCGACGATCCTGTCTTGATGGATGTCCTGGCGGGCCTCGACCTGCCCACGCGCCTTTTCATGCCCAATATCGACCCGGACCTTGCCGCCCGCCTGCAATCGTCCGGCATCATGCTGGAAACGCGCCCGGTTCCGGTCGAGCAGATCGCGTCGCGCAGCCGCATCATGGTGCATGCCGGCCAGCATGGCAGCCTCTGCATGGCCCTGGGCATGGGCCTGCCGCAGGTCGCTTTCCCCCAGCATCTCGAGCACCTCTATCATGCAAGAAGGGCGCAGGAGCTGGGTACGGTGAGCCTTTTCGAGCGCCACGAGCGCGACGGCGAGGCCATTCGCCAGGCTGTGCACGCGGCCTATAAGGACACGACGCGCGCCGACCGGGCCTATGCACTTTCAGGCGCGCTGGCGTCCGAGCTTTTCGGCGATATCTCTGCGCTGGTGCGGGCGCGCCTGCTGCCGCTGCTGGACTGACGGGTCAAATCACCCTTTGCCCCAAACGCCTGCCCTTGCTAAAAGGCGCGCACTTCTTCCAAACACCGATTGCCGATCCATGAATGACACCGCTCCCGGCGCGACCGAAAAAGACTATTCGGCCACGCTCTTCCTGCCGGAAACCGAATTTCCCATGCGCGCTGGCCTGCCGGCCCGCGAGCCCATCTGGCTGCAGCGTTGGGAAGACATGGACATTTACGAGCGTCAGCGCGAGCAGGCCAAGGATCGCCCGCTCTTCACGCTGCATGACGGCCCCCCATACGCCAATGGCAATATCCATATCGGCCACGCGCTCAACAAGACGCTGAAGGACATGGTCTCCCGGTCGATGCAGATGCTCGGCCACAACGCCGCCTATATCCCCGGCTGGGATTGTCACGGCCTGCCCATCGAATGGAAGATCGAAGAGCAGTACCGCGCCAAGGGCAAGGACAAGAACGAGGTTCCGGTGGTGGAATTCCGCCAGGAATGCCGCACCTTTGCCGAGCAATGGGTCGATATCCAGCGCGAGGAATTCAAGCGCCTGGGCGTGCTCGGCGAATGGGACAATCCTTACCTGACCATGAGCTTCGACGCCGAAGCCCAGATCGCCCGCGAGCTGATGAAGGTCTCGATGTCCGGGCAGCTCTACCGCGGCTCTAAGCCCGTCATGTGGTCCGTCGTCGAGCGCACGGCGCTGGCCGAGGCCGAGATCGAATATGCGGACTATGAGAGCGATACGATCTGGGTGAAGTTCCCGGTTTCGAAGGTCGATATGACCGCTGTTGTTCGCCTTACCGATCATTATAGGCGAGAGAGCACAGCGGCGACCGAAATTGCCGATCTGCAAGCTAGAGCGTCCCGGCTAATTGGCGCATCGGTGGTCATATGGACCACGACGCCATGGACCATCCCGGCAAATCGCGCGATCTCGTTTTCTAGCCGCATTGCCTACGGCCTCTATGAAGTCACTGACGCCCCTGCCGAAAATTGGGCCAAGATTGGCGACAAGCTAATCATTGCCGATAAGTTAGTCGGTGAGGTTTTCGCCAAGGCCAAGGTGACCGGCTTTGAAAAGCGCGCCACCGTCTCTGCTGAAGAGCTTAGCGCTATCACCGCCGCTCACCCCCTCCGCGGCCTCGCCGGCGGCTACACGTTCGACGTGCCCCTGCTCGACGGCGAACACGTCACCGACGACGCTGGTACGGGCTTCGTCCACACCGCGCCGGGCCATGGTCTCGACGACTTCGGCATCTGGATGGACTCCACCCGCCTGTTGCAGGATCGCGGCATCGATCCCGCCATCCCCTATGTCGTGGGCGATGATGGCTTCTACACCAAGGACGCCCCGGGCCTCGAGGGCGCGCGCGTCATCGACGACAATGGCAAGAAGGGCGACGCCAACCAGCGCGTCATCACAGCGCTGGCCGAGCACGGCAACATCATCGCCCGTGGCCGCGTCAAGCACCAATATCCCCATTCCTGGCGCTCCAAGAAGCCGGTGATCTTCCGCAACACGCCGCAATGGTTCGTATATATGGACAAGGACATTGACGGTGCTGCCGGCGACACCCTGCGCCATCGGGCGCTCAAGGCCATCGACGCCACCAAGTTCTACCCCGCGACGGGTCAGAACCGCCTGCGCGCCATGATCGCCGATCGTCCCGATTGGGTGCTCAGCCGCCAGCGCGCCTGGGGCGTGCCGATCACCGTCTTCGTGCACAAGCAAACCGGCGAGATCCTTCGCGACGAGGCGGTCAATCACCGCATCGCCCAGTCCTTCGAGGAAGAGGGCGCCGACGCCTGGTACAAGGACGGTGCCGCCCAGCGTTATCTCGGCTCGGACTACAAGGCCGATGACTACGAGATGATCCGCGACGTCCTCGACGTTTGGTTCGACTCTGGCTCGACCCATTCCTTCGTGCTGCGCAACAAGCAGAAATGGCCGCATCTCAAATTCCCGGCCTCGATGTATCTCGAGGGCTCGGACCAGCATCGCGGCTGGTTCCATTCCTCGCTGCTCGAAAGCTGCGCCACCAACGGCCACGCGCCCTATGACAGCGTCCTTACCCATGGCTTCACCATGGATGGCGAGGGCAAGAAAATGAGCAAGTCGCTGGGCAACACCGTTGCCCCGCAGGACATCATCAAGCAGTTCGGCGCCGATATCCTGCGCCTCTGGGTCGCGTCCTCCGACTATTCGGAAGATCTGCGCCTGGGCAAGGAAATCATCCAGACCACCGTCGACAGCTACCGCAAGCTGCGCAACACCCTTCGCTGGCTCCTGGGCAACCTGGCGCACTTCAAGGCCGAGGACGTCGTCGACCCCAGTGACATGCCCGAGCTTGAGCGGCTGATGCTGCATCGCCTGGCCCAGCTCGACCAGGGCGTGCGCGCCGCCTACAAGGAATACGACTATCGCAAGGTCGTCACCCTGCTCAGCAATTTCATGAACATCGAGCTGTCGGCCTTCTACTTCGATATCCGCAAGGACACGCTCTATTGCGATCCGATCAGCTCCATCAAGCGCCGCTCGGCCCTGACCGTGCTCGATCACCTGTTCAACGCCATCACCGCCTGGCTCGCCCCGATCCTGGTCTTCACCATGGAAGAGTGCTGGCTGGAGCGGCATCCGGGCGATGAGGAATCGGTGCATCTGCGCCTCTTCCCGGAGATCCCGGCCGACTGGATCGATACCGATCTGGCGAGCAAGTGGCAGCTGATCCGCGCCGTACGCCGCGTCGTCACCGGTGCGCTCGAAATCGAACGCCGTGAAAAGCGCATCGGCTCCTCGCTCGAAGCCGCACCCAAGGTGTTTGTCGCCGACCCGCGCTATATCGTGGCGCTCGAAGGACAGGATCTGGCGGAAATCGCCATCACCTCGGCCGTCGAGCTGCATCAGAACGAGGGCCCCTCCGAAGGCTTCCGCCTCGAAGACGTGCCCGGCGTGTCGGTGGTCCCCGCTTTGGCCCAAGGCCAGCGCTGCGCCCGCTCCTGGAGGGTGCTGCCCGAAGTCGGCTCCGACCCGGAATATCCCGATGTCTCCCCGCGCGACGCCCAGGCCCTGCGCGAGCGTGCGGCCGCGGGCCTGTAAACTGAGGGATTGCCTCTCCAACCCTCCCCTTTATGGGGGAGGCGGGCGACAACGGAGCTGTCGGTGACACTGAATTCCCATTCCCTGCGCAATCCCACCATCCTCGTCTCGCTGATGGCGGCCATCTTCGCCTTCGGCATCGACCGCGCGCAGAAGGGCTTTCACATCGCCGCCGAATGCTACGCCCTCGGCCAGGCGCTCTGCGTCCAGGTCCCCTTCGGCTACGTGCCCGTGAGCATGACCGGCTGGCGCGGCGGCGAGATCATTCCCGTCACGTCATTTTTCGACTATGTCCTCGTCTGGAACACGGGCATTTCCTATGGACTGCTCGATGGCCTGCCGGTGTGGGTGCTGGGCATCATCATGGGCATCGCCATCATCGCTCTGGCCATCTGGTGGTGGCGCGCCGATGTCATGCTGATCCGGCTCGGCCTTGCCCTGTGCATCGGCGGGGCGCTGTCCAACGCCCTCGATCGCCTGCTCTATGGCGCCGTTGCCGACTTCTTCCACTTCCACTGGGGCACCTGGTCGTTCTACATTTTCAATCTCGCCGACGTGGCGATAACGTTCGGCGTGATCCTGCTCCTTGCCGATCTTTTGGGCCTCGGCCGCCCCAAAAGTACCAGGCCGGCCTGACCGGCGATCACCTTGCTGCCAGAATCTGGCCTTAGCGCTACGAATGCGCTATAGAAGCCGCCGAAATCGAAGGGATGTTGCATGCGTAATGGATTGACCGGGCACACGACTGCTCTTTCGACTGCTTATCGCGCCGCCCTTGCGGCACTCGGCCTCTTGGCCGTCCTGGCGCTGGGTGCCTGCACCACGGTCGAAGGCACCAATGCCATGGGCGATTTCCGCACCTTCGAGCGCGAAGTGCTCAACACCACCGCCCGCGGCGTCGGCCTCATCCCCGGCGAGGAACCCAAGGAAGACCTGACTGCCGCCCGCGCGCCCCTGGTGCTGCCGCGCAACCAGGCCGCTTTGCCCACTCCCACCACCCAGGCCGCATCCGCGCAATTGCCGGTCGACAGCTCCCGCGTCCAGCTCGATACCGCCAATCTGAGCGCGGCCGACATCGAAAACCTGCGCAATGCCCGCGTTGTCGATTTGCGCTCGCTCTCCGGCCGTCCGCTGACCGAGGCCGAGATCAACCAGATGACCGCCCGCATGCGTGCCTCCAACATGCAGGTCACCGGCAATGCCAGCCGCCCGCTCTACCTGCCGCCGGCCGAATATTTCACCCGCGTGGGCGATGCGCAGCTGGTCTGCCGCGCCAGCAATGGCGATCTCGTGTCGCTGCGCGATGATCGCTGCCCGGCCGAAGTGCGCCGCGCCCTCCAGAGTTCGGGTCCGAGCGGCAGCGCCACCACGGCAACGCCCGGTGCCCGTCTGACGGATCGCGACACCAAGCTCTGAGGTCGTCGCGCCTCCAACCGAATTCCGGCGGCCGGTTCATCCGGCCGCCTTTCCATTTCCCGCGCCGCCCGCTGCCGAACCCTCGGACAGCTTTTGGGTCCCGCATGTAGAAAGTCCGCCGATGAGCGACGCTCCCAAACAACCCGAATCCGCCGATCGCCTGGCCAAGGTCATTGCCCGCGCCGGCCTCTGCTCGCGCCGCGACGCCGAAGGCTGGATTGCCGATGGCCGCGTCTCGGTCAATGGCAAGAAGGTGGTCACTCCCGCCTTCAACGTCACCAGCCGCGACAAGATCGAGGTCGATGGCCTGCCGCTGGCGGCCCGCCAGGGCACCCGTATCTGGCTCTATCACAAGCCCGCAGGGCTCGTGGTCACCGAGAAGGACCCCGAAGGCCGCCCCACCATCTTCGAAGCGCTCGACCGCATGGGCCTGCCGCGCGTCCTCACCGTGGGCCGTCTCGACATCAATACCGAAGGCCTCCTGCTGCTCACCAATGACGGTGGCCTCAAGCGCGTGCTCGAGCTGCCCTCCACCGGCTGGCTGCGCCGCTATCGCGTCCGCGCCTATGGCTCGGTGACCCAGGTCCAGCTCGATGCGCTCAAGCAGGGCATTACCGTCGACGGTATCCAATATGGTCCCATCACCGCGACGCTCGAGCGCGAGCAGGGCTCCAATGTCTGGATCGTGCTCGGCCTGCGCGAAGGCAAGAACCGCGAAGTCAAGAATGTGCTGGGCTCGCTCGGCCTCGAGGTCAACCGGCTGATCCGCGTGTCCTACGGTCCCTTCCAGCTCGGCGAACTGGCCGAAGGCGGCGTCGAAATGGTCAAGGCCCGCATGCTGCGCGACCAGCTCGGCAAGAAGCTGGCCGAGTCTGCCGGCGTTGATTTCGAAAGCGAAATGCCCGATTTCGAGCCGCAGCGCGAAGAAAACTATCGCGTCCGCTCCCCGCGCGACCGCGATCATGCCCGTCCCAATCCGTCGCGCGAAGCGGCCCGCGCCGGCAAATCCGGTTTCAGCAGCCGTGCCGAGGAGCGTCCCACCGGTCGCCCGCGCCGTGTCCATTTCGACGATGATGGCCGCGCGCCCGAGGCCTATACGCCCAAGGGCGCCGACCGCAAGCGCCCGGACCGCGACGACCAGCCTGCGCGCTCTTTCGGCAAGCCCGCCCCGCGTGGCGATCGCCCCGAAGGCGGCAAGTCTTTCGGCAATAAGTCCTTTGGCGACAAGCCACGGCGCGATTTTGGCGACCGCCCGCCACGCCGCGACGATGACCGTCCGGCTCGTGGCAATTTTGGGGATCGCCCGGCGCGGGGCGGCTTCAACGACCGTCCCAAGCGCGATTTCGGCGACAAGCCGGCCCGCGGCAATGTCGGCGATCGTCCCGCCCGCGGCCCGCGTCCCGAACGCAGCTTCGAGGATCGTCCCAAGCGCGATTACGGTGATCGTCCGCAGCGCGCCTTCGGCGACAAGCCCAGCCGCGGCCCGCGCCCCGACCGTCCGTTCGGTGACCGTCCGCAGGGCCGTCCCGCCGGCAAGTCTTTTGGCGACCGTCCCCAGGGCCGTCCTGCCGGCAAGTCTTTTGGCGACCGTCCCCAGGGCCGTCCTGCCGGCAAGCCTTTCGGTGACCGTCCGCAGGGCCGTCCCGCCGGCAAGTCTTTCGGTGACCGCCCTCAGGGTCGCCCGGTAGGCAAGTCTTTCGGGGATCGGCCGCAGAATGGCCGTCCTGGCGGCGGCAAGCCGTTCGCTGGCAAGCCCGGCGGCGCCCGGCCCATGGGTGGCCGTCCCTCGTCCGGCCCGCGTCCTCCCGCCGGTCGCCCCAGCGGTCCGCGCAAGCCGCGCGGCTAGGTCCGCCAAGCCGTCACCCCCGCGCAAGCGGGGGTCCCCGTTTTCGGTCCATCAGCAAAAAAGGGCATCCCGCCATCGCGGGGATAGCCCGGCGGAATAGACAAACATGCGCATCGTCGCCGGCAAATATCGCGGCAAGACGCTGTCCTCACCCTCCGATGACAGCATTCGCCCCACCTCCGACCGCGCCCGCGAGTCCATGTTCAACATCCTGGGCTCTCGCTTGGGTCCGGTGCTGGAGGGCAAGCGCGTTCTCGACCTCTTTGCCGGCACTGGGGCCCTCGGCCTCGAAGCCCTCTCGCGCGGCGCCGCCCATGTCACCTTCGTCGATACCGGCGCCGAGGCGCGTGGCCTGATCCGCGATCACGTCCAGGCCTTTGGCGTGGCCGGAATCACCAAGCTCCTGCGCCGCGATGCCACCGCGCTTGGCACGCCCGGCACTTTCGGGCAGTTCGACCTCGTCTTCCTCGACCCCCCCTATAATCAGGGTCTGGGCGAGAAGGCCCTGGTCGAGCTTGCGGCCAATGGCTGGCTGGCGCCGGACGCCACCATCGTCTGGGAAGAAGCGGCCAGTGCCGAGGTGGAAATCCCCGCCCGCTTCACCCTCGAGGATACGCGCATCTATGGCGCGGCTGCCGTGCGCTTTCTGGTCTTTTCCGGCTGAACCTTTTGTTTCGGCTCCGAGTTGTCCTCCCACCGAGGAGAACATCATGGCCGAGACCACACGAAGCGGGGGCTGCCTGTGCGGCGCCGTGCGATACCATCTGCGCGGCGAGCCCCTGACCGCCGGCCTCTGCCATTGCGCCGATTGCCGCAAGGTGACCGGCTCGGCCTTCCTCCATTATGCCGATTGGCACCTGTACCAGTTTTCCACCACCGGCGAGGTGCGCAGCTATGCCGGGCGTTCCTTTTGCCCGCAATGCGGCTCACACCTGTTCAACAAGGGTGATGAAAAGGTCGAGATCCATCTCGGTACGCTCGACGACGCGCCCAGCGACATCAGGCCCCTCGTGGAGGGCTGGGCCAAGCGGCGCGAACGCTGGCTGCCCATCCTGGCAGGCACGCCGATGTTTCCAGCCGATCCGTGATCAGGCTGCGGCTAGGCAGGCCGCGCATTTGCCGCGGATTTCCATGGTCGTGCGCTCGACCTTGAAACCGGTCTGCTGCGCCCAGCCGCCGAGGCGCTCCTCGATCACTGCGTCGGCAAATTCGTCCACCTTGCCGCAAATCTCGCAGATGGCGAAGGCGATCAGACCCTTGCGATGACAATGGCTGTCGGCGCAGGCCACAAAGGCATTGAGCGATTCCAGACGGTGGGCGAGGCCCCGCTCCACCAGTTTCTCCAGCGCGCGATAGACCTGCAGCGGTGCGCGTAACCCGTCGCCGCGCAGCCGGTCGAGAATGTCATAGGCCGACAGCGGGGCAGGGGCGTGGTTGAGCGCGCCGAGCACCAGTTCCTGGTTGCGTGTCAGGTCTGCCGGCTTGGCATGTTCATGCGCCATTGTGTTCTCTCCTGCCAAACAGCCGCGCGGTGGGCACGGCCAGCGATACAAGGAAAATTGCCAGTGCCATGACAACGATGGATGGTCCCGAAGCGGTATCCCAGGTGCGCGACCCAAACAAGCCGCCCACCACCGATACCCCGCCCAGGAGCGCCGCCACCCAGGCCATCATTTCCGGCGTGCCGCTCAGCCGGCGTGCCGTGGCGGCGGGGATGATGAGGAGCGAGGTGATCAGCAGCACACCCACCAGCTTCATGGCGATGGCGATGACCGAGGCCATCAGCAGCATGAGGATGATCCGGCTGACCTCGGGTCGCAAGCCTTCGGCTTCCGCCAGTTCCGGGCTCACCGTCGCCGCCAGCAGGGGCCGCCAGTTGAGCCATAAAATGGCGAGAATGGCGATGCCGCCGCCATAGATGATGGCGATATCCTCCACCGACACCGCCAGGATATCCCCAAACAGAAAGCCCATGAGGTCGATCCGCACCTGGGTGAGGAACCCCACGATGACGAGGCCCACGGCAAGGCTCGAATGGCTGAGAATGCCCAGCAGCGCATCGGTAGAAAGCGTGTTCTGCCGTTGCAGCAGCAACAGGGCACCCGCCACCATGGCAGCCACGGCAAAGACGCCCAGCGTCATGTTGACCGACAACAGGATCGACAGCGCCACGCCCAGCAGCGCCGAATGCGCCATCGTGTCCCCGAAATAGGCCATGCGCCGCCAGACCACGAAACAGCCCAGCGGTCCGGTCACGGCCGCAAGGCCCACGCCGGCAATAAGAGCGCGGGAAAAGAAGTCACCGAACATTTTTCATCTCTCTGTCAGAGACGCGGGCCGCCGAAATCTCAATGCCCATGATGATGCCCCGCAGGCTCATGTCCATGATGGTGCTCATCGCCCACGACGCAGCCATCCTCGTGATGCTCGTGGTCGTGATGATGCTCATAGATCGCCAGCGTCTGAGCGGCGCGGGCGCCGAACAGGGCCAGGTACTCGGGGCTCGTCTTGACCGCGTTGGGCGTGCCTCGGCAGCAGACATGACCATTGAGGCAGAGCACCGTATCGGTTTCGGCCATCACCACATGCAGGTCGTGGCTGATCATCAATACGCCTGCCTGCGTCTCGTCGCGGATCTGCCGGATCAGTTCGTAGAGCGCCACTTCGCCGGAAAAGTCGACCCCTTGCACCGGCTCGTCCAGCACCAGCAGGTCCGGCTTGCGGATCATGGCGCGGGCAAACAGCACGCGCTGGAATTCCCCGCCCGACAATTCCTGCACCGCCGCCTTGCGCAGCCGCGACGCCCCCACCGCCGACAGCGACGCCTCGATCGCGCTGGCGGCGTGTTCGCCCGTCAGGGTCATCAGTCGCTCGACCGTCAGCGGCAGAGTCCAGTCGATGGAGAGCTTCTGCGGCACATAGCCGATCGTGAGCCCCGCTTTGCGCGCCACTTTCCCCATGCTCGGCTTCAATACGCCCGTCACCATCTTGGCGGTAGTCGACTTGCCCGAGCCATTGGGGCCGATCAGCGTCACGATCTCGCCCCGCGCAATGGTCAGGTCCACCCCCTCCACCAGCACACGGCCGCCCCGGCGCACCCCGGCCTGCGAAAGGGTAATCAGGTTTTCCCGATATCTTTGATCGTACATCTCGATCGTCACTATTCTCACTCGGCACGGCGGCCGTTCGAAGCCGCACGCCTTTTAGATCCGCAATGTCATGCCCGCGACGGCAGCAATGGCTGTTGAAACAACGTTTCGGCAGGCGCCAGCCTTGGGAAGCCTGTCAGGTCAGCCTGATCGTTCCCGAAAGATCGAACGCTGCGAGCCCTGGCCGATTTTCCACAACCCCGCTTGACGCCGTTCAATACGTTATAGCATAACACCGCCGCAAGCGTAATAACATAACATATCGCTTCCGATCCTCCCTTTGCCAAGAGGCCAGACGATGCAGAAATTCACCCTTCCCCTCGCCGCTTTTGCCGCCTTGCTGCTGACCGGCACCGCTTTCGCCGCCCCGGCAGTCGTCGCGTCGACCAAGCCGGTCCATTCTCTGGTGTCTGCGGTGATGGGCGATGTGGCAGTGCCCGATCTTATCGTGCGGGGGTCGGCCTCGCCGCACAATTATTCCCTCCGTCCCTCCGATGCCGCCGCCCTCGAAAGCGCCGACATCGTCTTCTGGACCGGCCATGGCATGGAATTGTTCCTCGCTGATGCGCTCGATACGCTGTCCGGCGGGGCAGAGGTGGTCGAACTGGCCGAGGCGCCGGGCATTACGCTGCTGCCCGTCCGCGAAGGCGGCGCCTTCGAAGCCCATTCCCATGGCGAAGACGCCCATGATCACGACCATGACCATGACCACGATAACGACCATGACCTTGACCACGATCACGATCATGCGCACGATCACGACCACGACGATCATGCCGGCCACGATCACGGCGAAGGGGACATGCATTTCTGGCTCGACCCGGAAAATGCCAAGCTCATGGTCACCCAGATCGCTGCAACGCTGTCCGCGGCCGATCCGGAAAACGCGGCCACCTACCAGGCCAATGCCGAAGCCGAGCAGGTCCGGCTCGACGCGCTCACCGCCGAGCTGGGCGACACCCTTGCCCCCATCGCCGGCAAGCCCTTCATTGTCTTCCACGACGCCTATCAATATTTCGAAGCCCGCTTCGGCCTCGAGGTCGCCGGTACCGTCACGGTCTCGCCTGAGGCGATGCCCGGCGCCGCCCGCATCGACCAGTTGCGGGCGAGGGTCAGCGAGCTGGGCGCCACCTGCGTTTTCGCAGAGCCCAATTTCGAGCCGGCCATCGTCCGCACCATCGTCGAGGGCACCGAGGCCAGTGCCGGCGTGCTCGATCCTGAAGGCGCGGCCCTCACCGAGGGGCCGAATCTTTATCCCGAACTCCTGCGCGGCCTTGCCAGCGGCCTGCTGGACTGCCTGGGCTGATCCCGCAACGGGGGCGCGCCAGGCGTGCCCCTATTTCAACGGGCCCTTGAAGATGAAGAAGGCGCCAAGGGCAATCAGCGCAAAGCCGATACCGTGGTTCCAGGTCAGCTTCTCGCCCAGGTAGAACACCGCGAACAAGACGAAGACCGAGAGGGAAATGACCTCCTGGATGGTCTTGAGCTCGGCCCCCGAATAGACGCCATAGCCGATGCGGTTGGCGGGCACGGCCAGCCAATATTCGAAAAAGGCGATGGCCCAGCTGATCAGCACCACCACCCACAGCGCCGCGCTGGGAAACTTGAGGTGCCCGTACCAGGCGAAGGTCATGAAAAGATTGGACGCGATCAGCAGCCCGATCGGGGCGAGAGTGGCGAAATTGAAGCCCATGGCAGCACCGGATGAAAGAACCGGCCCTGCCGGCCGGCTCTTTTATCATTCCGCCAAGCCAGCGGAAGCGGGATTTTCGCCTCAGCGCCCCTTTGTGGGTCGCTCGAGCGAGAAGATGTCGTCGCTGACCCCATCCATCTTCTTGCGCACCAGCGCCTGCGCGTCGTGCAGCCCGGCATTGTAGAAATAATTGCCCATCTTTTCGGCAAAGAACGCCATCAGCATTTCCGCCGGAATGGCGCCGATCGTGCTGTCCAGTTCCTCGCGGAAATAGTCCTGGATGTCGGCAACGATGGCCTTGGTTTCGTCGCGATCGAACGTGATGGGCTTCATGGTGACAATCCTCTTGCGGAACGGCGGAGACCGAAGCGCGATCGCGCCGGCGACGAAAGCGTGCGGGCCCGTTCATACCCCGAGTCGCCGATTGCGGGGCGCTCCGGCTTGCGACATTATGCGCCTGCCCGAGGAGGAAATGACCATGCGTGCCCGCCTGTCGCTTGCCATGCTGAGCCTTGCCCTTGTCGCCGCGCCGGCCCTGGCCGGGGATGCGCCCGTCGAGCCGGTGCAATGTGCGGGGATCTTCGGCCCCGATAGTAGCGAGAGCCTCCTGCGCGATACGTTTGGCGACGACAATGTGGTCACCGGCATCGTGCCGGGCCCCGAGGGCACCGAATTGCTGGCCACCACCATCTTTCCCGACGATCCCGATCGTCGCATGGAATTCGGCTGGTTCGACGAGCAGAACCTCGCCCGGCTCAATTATGTCGAGCTCTCTCCCAGCCAGGCCGGCCCACAGGGCGTGCGCATCGGCATGAGCGTGGCCGAAGTCGAGGCTCTCAATGGCCAGCCGTTCGCCGTGGGCGGCTTCTGGTGGGATTATGGCGGCTATGCGATCATCGATGACGGAGCCCTGGCGGGCGTGCTGGAAGGGGGCTGCTATCTCTCCATCCGCTTCGCCCCCGCCGAGGATTACCCCCAGGACATTGACGTGACGCCCGTAGCCGGCGAGGTGCAGGTGCCCAGCGCCGATCCGCTGCTCGCAACGCTCGATACCCGGGTCCAAGTGCTGACCATCGGCTATCCCTGGCCCGAGGATCTGCCGCAGCCCCAATATTGACCCCACGGCCATCGAGGGCGTAAAGCTCTTCATGTGACGGTTCCCCGCGCGCCAGGCGCAACGGGATCAAAAGGGAACACGGTGCGGCGTACCCATCAGGGACCAAGACCGTGGCTGCCCCCGCAACTGTAAGCGGCGGGCGCTCTCGAAAGCCACTGCGCATCCTTTGAGAGCGCGGGAAGGTGAGAGCGCTGCATTCGCCGCGAGCCAGGAGACCTGCCGGCACATCGGGGCACCATGCCCCACCTGTTCACGGCTGTCGGGCGGACGGCGGGCAGTGCTGGCAGCGCTTCGGCTGCCCTGCGCGCGCGTCCGTTTTGCCCCAAGGATTGTAGAGGCGAGCGCGCATGACCACCAAGATCCCCACCACCGTCATCACCGGCTTTCTGGGCGCCGGCAAGACCACCCTCGTGCGTCACATGCTGGCCCATGCCCCCAAGGGCAAGCGCATCGCGCTCATCATCAACGAATTCGGCGATCTTGGTGTCGACAAGGATATTCTCGCCGGTTGCGGCGACGAAACCTGCCGCGAGGAGGACATGGTCGAGCTCTCCAATGGCTGTATCTGCTGCACCGTGGCCGATGAGTTCATTCCCACCATGCAGGCGCTCCTCGCCCGCCCCGAAAAGTTCGATCACATCGTCATCGAAACGTCGGGTCTTGCCTTGCCCCAGCCGCTGATCCGCGCCTTCAACTGGCCCGAGATCAAGGCCCAGGTCACTATCGATGGCGTCGTCACCGTAGCCGATGCCGCAGCTTTGGCCGAGGGTCGTTTCGCCTCCGATGAAGCCGCCGTCGATGCCCAGCGCCGCCAGGACGAGATGCTCGACCACGAAACCCCGCTGGGCGAGCTTTTCGAGGACCAGCTCTCCGCCGCCGACATGGTCATCATCAACAAGACCGACCTCGTCGATCCGGCCCTGCTCGAAAAGGTCGAGCAGAATATCCGCGCCGAACTGCGCCCCGGCGTCGGCATTGTCCGCGCCGCCAATGGCCACGTCGATGTCACCGCCCTTCTGGGCATGGGCATGGAATCGGAAGGCGACATCGACAACCGCCCCAGCCATCACGAGCTCGAACATGGCGGCGAGACCCACGAACACGACGATTTCGACAGCTTCTCGCTCAATCTGGCCGCGGTCGAGGGCAAGGAACACCTGCTCGCCACCATCGAAACGGCGATAAAGTCCCATGACATCCTGCGCCTCAAGGGGTTCGCCGCCATTCCCGGCGCTGCGGCCCGCCTCGCCATCCAGGCCGTCGGTCCGCGCGTCACCGCCTATTTCGACCGCCCCTGGAAGCCGGGCGAAACGCGCGAGACCAATCTCGTCGTGATCGGGGAAAGCCCGCTCGACCGGGATGCGATCACCGCCAGCCTCCGCCGCGCCGAACCTGTCCCGGCCTAGGACCCTGCGCATGGTTCGCATGCAGCGCCCCCACCTCAACCCTTGCCCCGGCTTCCCGGGGAGGCTGGGTGGGGACGCGTCCTGTTGGAGAAACCAGATCTGATGCACCTGCTCTCCGCCCAGGCCGGCGCCATCCAGCAGGAGGGCGAGGCCATCGATCTGGCCCAGACGCCGGGCGATTATGTCTTCGCCTCCTCCGCCGACAGCGAGCTGGCCATGCTGGCTGCCGCTGCCGACCGGGCAGGACAGGATGGCCTGCGTCTCGCCAATATCCTGCGCCTCTCCAACAACCTGTCGGTCGACATGTGGCTGGAGCAGACCGTCTCCAAGGCGCGCCTCGTCGTCCTGCGCCTCATCGGGGGGATCTCCTATTTCCAATATGGTGTCGATGAGCTGACTGCCCTCTGTGCCAATCGCGCCATTCCCCTGGTGCTGATCCCCGGCGACGCCAATCCCGACCCGATCCTGCGCGACCGCTCCACCATCCACGCGGATGACTGGGCGCGCCTCCACCAGCTCTTCATCGCCGGCGGCCCCGACAACGTCGATGCGATCCTTGCAGCCTTCGCCGCGCTGGCAGCGCCTTCACCTCTCCCTCTGGGGAAGAGGTCGGCTGCATCGCAGCCGGGTGAGGGGGGCATCTTGGGCGCACTGGAGCCCCGTGCCTTTCCCCGCTTTGGCCTCTGGCACCCCAGGACCGGCATGACCGACGCCGACGGCCTCTGTGCCCTTTCGTCACCTCTGCGTTCGGGGCCGGGCGAGGGGGGCCTTGGTCTGAGCGAAAATGTGGCGCCGTCGCGCCCCCATATTCCGATCCTCTTCTACCGCGCCGCACTCGAAGGCGCCGGGACCGCCACGCTTGAAGCGCTGGTGAGCGAACTTGAGGCCCGTGGCCTCGCCCCGGTGCCGGTCGTCGTATCGTCGCTCAAGGACCCTGCCTGCATTGGCTTCGTCCAGGAAACGCTTGCCGCCTTCCCACCATCGGCCATCTTCAATCTCACCGCCTTCGCCCTCGGAATTGGCGAACTGGCTGCCGGTCGCAATCCCTTTTCGGGCAGCGATGCGCCCGTCATCCAGCTGATCCAGTCGGGACGGTCGCGGGCGCAATGGCTGGCCGACCCGCAGGGACTTTCGAGCAAGGACATGGCCATGTACCTAGTCATGCCCGAGGTCGATGGTCGTCTTGCGGGCCTGCTTGTCGGCCACAAGGCCGACGCCGTCTGGCATGAACGCACGCAATGCCCGCTCTCGGCCTATGCGCCCGAGGCCGATGGCATCCGGCGGGCCGTCGATCTCGCCGCCAACTGGGCCCGCTTGCGGTCCACCCCCCGCGCCGAAAGGCGCATCGCCATCGTCCTCGCCAATTACCCCATCCGCGACGGTCGGCTCGCCAACGGCGTCGGCTACGACGCTCCCGAAAGCACGGTGAGGATGCTGATGGAACTGGAGCGGGCAGGGTACACGCTCGGCGCATCGGCTCCTGCTGACTATCCCCGCTCCTCCCCCGATCTCATCGCCCTCCTCACCGCCGGCCCGACCAATGCCGCACCCCGGCGCGGCACTGCGGCGGCCATTCTTCCGCTCGCCCGCTATCGCGAACTTCTCGCAACGCTGCCCGAAGAAACACGCGCTGCAATCACTGCGCGCTGGGGCGATCCCGCCGCCGATCCCTTCATCCGCGACGGCCAATTTCATCTTCCCGCCCACCGCTTCGGCAATGTCATTCTCATGCTCCAGCCTGCGCGCGGCTGGCAGATCGACGATACGCTCAGCTACCACGATCCGGCGCTGGTCCCGCCCCACGCCTATATCGCCGCCTATCTCTGGCTGCGGCACGACTTTGCCGCCCATGCCCTCGTGCACAACGGCAAGCATGGCACGCTCGAATGGCTGCCCGGCAAGTCCGCAGCGCTCGACGCCGATTGCTATCCGGACGCGCTCTGGGGGCAATTGCCCCATCTCTATCCCTTCATCGTCAACGATCCGGGCGAGGGCACGCAGGCCAAGCGCCGCACCGGCGCCGTCATCATCGACCATCTCGTTCCCCCTCTCACCCGCGCCGATACTTATGGCCCGCTCAAGGACCTCGAGGCCCTGCTCGACGAATATTATGCGGCCTCGGGCATGGATCGCCGTCGCCTTGCCGATCTCAAGCGCCGCATTCTCGACTTTACCCGCGACAGCCGCCTCGATCAGGACATCGGCCTGCCCGAGGACGAGACCGAAGCCCTGATCAAGATCGACAACTTCCTCTGCGATCTCAAGGAAGCCCAGATACGCGACGGGCTGCATGTCTTTGGGTCTTCGCCAGAGGGAGGGATGGCGCGGGACCTTGCCGTCGCACTGGCCAGAGTGCCACGCGGCGATGCCCCCGGGGATAACTCGCTGATCCGCGCCTTGGCCGATGATCTGAGGCTCGGTTTTGATCCCCTCTCGGCCAAATTAGCCGATCCGTGGCACGGGCCTGACGTTTTCGCCCCTTTGGTCAGTCTCAACGTTAACAGTCTGCCAACCAATTCGCGCATTGGCGACCTTGTGGCCAACCTCGAAGCCATTGCCGCCGAGCTGGTGGACGGCACGCGCCTCTGCCCGCCGGAATGGCCCACGACCGCCGCAGTTCTCCAGACGGTAAAAACCCTGATCGAACCGCGTCTTGCCGCCTCCGGGCCCGCTGAAATGGCGGCCTTTCTCGATGGTCTGGATGGCCGCTTCATCGCGCCCGGTCCCTCGGGCGCGCCGTCGCGCGGGCGGCTCGATGTCCTCCCCACGGGACGCAATTTCTATTCCGTCGATGCTCGCGCCGTTCCCACGCCGAGTGCCTGGGAGCTGGGCCGCAAATCGGCGGAAAGCCTGGTTCTGCGGCACCTGCAGGATCATGGTCATCACCTGCGCAGTGCCGCTTTGTCCGTCTGGGGCACGGCCAATATGCGCACCGGCGGCGACGACATTGCCCAGGCCATGGCGCTGATCGGCGCCCGCCCCGTCTGGGACCCGGGCTCGCTGCGTGTGTCCGGCTACGAGATCATTCCCCTGGCCCGGCTCGGTCGCCCCCGCGTCGACGTTACTCTCAGGATTTCCGGCTTTTTCCGCGATGCCTTCCCGGCCCAGATCGCCCTGTTCGACCGGGCCGCCCGCGCCATCGGCGCCCTCGACGAACCCGAGGACGACAATCCCATCGCCGCCCGCATGCGGGCCGAGGCCCTGGGTCTGATGGCCGCGGGCCGGAGCCAGGACGAGGCCGCGCTCGAAGCCGGAGCTCGCATTTTCGGTTCGCGGCCCGGCACCTATGGGGCGGGCCTGGGGCAGCTGATCGACAGCGGCGCCTGGACTGGCAAGGCCGATCTCGCCGACCAGATCCTGCGCTGGGGCCAGTATGCCTATGGCGCGGCCTCTGCCGGCCTGCCAATGCCCGACCGGTTCCGCACCCGGCTGGGCGGCGTCGAGGCCATCATCCACAATCAGGACAATCGCGAGCACGACCTGCTCGACAGCGACAATTATTACCAGTTCGAAGGCGGCCTCTCGGTGGCCGCCGAAACCCTGTCCGGTCAGAAGCCCTCCGCCTACCACAACGATCACTCCCGCCCCGATACACCCAGGATCCGCTCCCTGGAGGAAGAGATCAGCCATGTCATGCGCTCTCGCGTGGTCAATCCGAAATGGATAGCCGGCATGCAGCGCCACGGCTATCGCGGTGCCTTCGAGATCATCGCCACAGTCGATTTCATGTTCGCCTTCGCCGCCACGACCGGCGCGGTGCGCACCCACCATTTCGACCTCGCCTTCGAGGCTTTCGTCGAGGATGATTCCGTACGGGAATGGCTTAGGGGCGCCAATTCTTTCGGCTATGACGAGCTGATTGCCCGGTTCAACGACGCGCGGCGCCGTGGGTTCTGGTCTCCCCGCTCCAATTCCGCCTACGCCTATCTCGAGGAAACGCCATGACCGACAAGCCGGCCAAGAAGATCGACCTGATGAGCGAAGCCGAGCGCGACGCCTATCACGCTGAAAAGATGAAGAAAAAGAAGGCGGCGCGCGACAAGATCCTCTCAACCAAGACCGAGGAGAAGGGCCTGCTCATCGTTCATACCGGCAAGGGCAAGGGCAAGTCGACCGCCGCTTTCGGCATGGTCTTCCGCGCTCTGGGCAACGGTATGCGCGTCGGCGTCGTCCAGTTCGTCAAGGGCGTCTGGAACACCGGCGAACGCACCGTGCTCGACAAGTTTCCCGGCCAGGTCACGATCAACGCCATGGGCGAAGGCTTCACCTGGGATGTGGCCGATCGCCAGCGCGATCTGGCCGCCGCTGCCAAGGCGTGGGAGCAGGCCAAGGCACTGATCCTTAATCCCGAATACGACATGGTGCTGCTCGACGAGCTCAACATCTGCCTGCGCTACGATTATCTGCCCATAGCCGAGGTGGTCGCATTCCTCAGCAGCAAGCCCGAGAACAAACACGTCATCGTCACCGGCCGCAATGCCAAGGACGAGCTGATCGAGATCGCCGATCTCGTCACCGAAATGACCGAGATCAAGCATCATTTCCGCGCTGGCGTGAAAGCCCAGAAGGGCATCGAGTTCTAGCAGGCCTGCGCCTGGAACGAGCGCTCAAGCCCCGATAGCACGCTGTCCAGCCGGCCAAGATCAGCAATGTTGTGTTCCAGCCTAAAGGCGGCAAAGCTGGCGCCGTCGCAGAGCAGGATCATGCGTTGCTGCACGATCCGATGGTCGCGCTGGGCCGAGAACTGCGCCCAGCGGGGGCTTGAGACCTGGGCGGACAGCACCCAGCGGTCTCGGGTCAACTGGTCGATCGCGGTCGCTGCCTCTTCCCCCAAAGTCTCTGACAATTCGCCACCCCAGACCTGGAGGCCTTGCTCACCGGCGAGGTTAGAGAACACTTGTCCGTCGCCATTGTCGCTTTCGCCATTGCCCTCGAAATCGGGCGGCACATCGATTTCGTAACCAAAGCGCGCATTGGCATAATGCCCCCAGAACTGGGCGAGTGCCGGGGTGCAGAGCAGCAGGCAGAAAAGCAGCGTCAGGCGTTTCATGGTCATAGCCTGCCTGCGCGCCGGCACTTTGGCAATCGCTTCACAAAACCACGATGCCGGAATGCTTGGCCTTCTGTTCGGGCTCGACATGGATGGTGATCTGCACATCCTTGACCGCTTCGCGCAGCTTGGCCTCGATGCGGTCGCAGATCTCGTGGGCATTGTCCACGCTCATGGCGCCCGGCACCACCAGATGGAAGTCGATGAAGGTCAGCCGCCCCGCCTGGCGAGTGCGGATATCATGCGCCTCGATGGCCCCCTCGGCATTGATGGCGATGACCTCGCGGATGACCTTCTGGATATCCTGGGGCACGGCGACGTCCATAAGCCCGCCGACGCTTTCGCGGATGACGCCCCAGCCGGACCAGAGAATGTTGAGCGCCACCAACCCTGCCAGCACCGCATCGAGCTGGGCGATCCCGGTCAGATAGACGAGGACCAGCCCCGCCAGCACGCCGACCGTCGAAATGACGTCAGTCATCAGATGCTTGCCATCGGCCTCCATGGCCGGCGAGCGCGCCTTGCGGCCGTGGCGGATGAGCACCTGGGCCCAGACCACGTTGATAATGGTGGCAAAGGCGCTGATCGCCAGGCCCTGCAGCGGCGCCTCGGGCAGTTCCGGCTCAAGGAAGCCATAGACTGCTTCGCGCAGGATAAGCATGGCGGCGACGATGATCATCACCCCCACCATGACGGCGGAGAAGTACTCAGCCTTGTGATAGCCATAGGGCAGGGCCGCGTCCGCCGGGCGTTGCGCCAGGCGCACCGCGATCAGCGCCACGATGGCGGTGACCACGTTGACGGTCGATTCGAGCGCGTCCGAATAGAGCGCCACCGAACCGGTCATCCACCAGGCCACAAGCTTGAGGCCGAGCACGACCAGACCCACGAGCAGGCTCGCACTGGCGATGGCCAGGGTCTTGTTGGTGATGGCCATATAGGGCTCCCGCGTCGGTGAGATCGTGCCATAGCGGAGCCTTTCTTGTGCGGCAAGTCCTTGTATTTGCAAACGATTTTCAGAAGCATTCCGATGTTGCGCGCCTTTGGGCTCAAGCCATTGATTGACCACGCGCTTTGTCCCGCCTAGAACCGTTTTCTAGCGCAGCGTTCCCATGACGGAACTGAAACAGAGCTCGGTGCGGTCGACCCAATGCGGGACCAATTCCGGGGCTGAGCCGGTTTTGAGCGAACCTGCCTCGTTATGATCGAGGCGAACAATGAGAGACGATTCCATTGGCAGCGGGCCGATCCGGCCAAGCGTATCTGACCGCGGTATTGTCGTGGGCTTGGGCGCGCGCGACACCGCCACCACCGACGACGTCCTTGCCCTGATTGAACAGTGCCTCTCCGAATGCGGCCTGTCGCCCGATCATGTGGCTCAGCTCGTCACTGTCCATCGCCGACGGGAACATCCGGCCCTTGTCGCCGCAGCCCGAACGCTCGGCGTGCCTCTCTTGGCACTTGCCGACGAAGACCTGGCCGAAACGGTTCCCCACCCCTCCGCCCAGGTCCTTCGCCATACCGGATTAGCGTCGGTCGCCGAGGCATCGGCGCTGGCGTTCGGTCCGCTGCTGCTGGAAAAGCGACGCTGCGCGACTGCCACCTGCGCGCTCTCGCGTTGCGATCCGTCCTACACCCTTGCGATGTCCAGCGCGGCCAGAGCCGCCTCCACGCTTTCGGCTTCGATGGCCGGGCTGTAAGGAGGACGGGCGATCATGATCACGACGACGCCCGATTGCGCGGCGGCTTCCAGCTTTGCCGCGGTCTGTGTGCCGCCCGAATTCTTGCTTACCATATGGGTGATGCCATGATCGCGCATCAGTGCCAGCTCCTGGCCAAGATCATAGGGCGGGCGGGACTGGATGAGCGTGGCATGGGCCGGGATCGGCAAATCCGGCGCCTCGATCACGCGGATGACGAAGTGGCAATCCTGCCGCGCCAGGAAAGTCTCGAGCCCCGTATGACCCGTGGTCAGCAACACGCTGGCGCCCGCCGGCAGGGTCTCGGCCGCCGCCTGCACCGAGCCCGCGTCCAGCCAGATCTGCCCGGGCTGCGGCTGCCAGGGCCGGCGCATGTAGCGCACCAGCCGCACGCCCGTGGCGCGCGCCGCCGCTACTGCATTGGCCGAAATATTCCCGGCATAGGGGTGGGTCGCATCCACCAGCCGCTCAATGCCCTCCTCACCGAGATAGGCACAGAGGCCGCCCAACCCGCCAAAGCCGCCGATACGCACTTCGCCTTGGGGCAGGATCGGGTGCTGCGTCCGTCCGGCAAGCGCGGTGATAACCGCATGGCCTTGCGCGACCAGCCGGTTGGCCAGCTGCCGGGCTTCCTGCGTGCCGCCCAGGATCAGGATTTTCATGGGTCCATCATCTTTCTTATTGCGGCCAAGCCCGGAGGCCGGTCGTGATCGGCCCGCATCTGGTGCAATTGGCGCAGGCCGATTTTCCGGTCTTCGCACCCGGCTCCGTCTGGCTGGTCGGCGCCGGTCCCGGTGGCCCGGGATTGTTGACGCTGCTGGCCTTTCACGCCCTTGGCCAGGCCGACGTTATCGTGCATGACGCGCTGGTCTCGCCTGAGATACTGGCCCTGGCGCCCGCCCATGTCGAGCGCATTCATGCCGGCAAGCGCGGTGGCAGGCCGTCGCCCAAACAGGCCGACATCACCATTCAATTGATCGAACTGGCGCGACAGGGCAAGCGCGTCCTGCGCCTCAAGGGCGGGGATCCGTTCATGTTCGGCCGGGGCGGCGAGGAAGCGGGCGAATTGGCGCGATCGGGCATTGCCTTCCGCATCGTGCCGGGAATTTCCTCAGGCCTTGGTGGGCTTGCCTATGCCGGCCTGCCGGTCACCCATCGAGACACAAATCACGCCGTGCTCTTCCTCACCGGCCACGACGAAACCGGGACCGTGCCCAGCGCCGTGGATTGGCCGGCCATTGCCCGCGCTGCCCCGGTGATTGTCATGTTCATGGCCGTCAAGCACTTGCCGCTGATCGCCCGGCGCCTGCTTGATGCCGGTCGCGAACCGGACGAGGCGGTGACGATCGTTGCCCATGCCGCGCGCCCCAGCCAGACCGTCATCGAGACCACGCTGGTCGAGGCGCCACGCCTTGTCGATCTGCCCACCCCGGCCATCGTGGTGCTGGGCGCCGTGGCGCGCCATCGGCACAATCTGGACTGGTATGTCGAGGAGGTCCGTCGCCATGTCTTCGGCTAGGGGCTTTGTCATCGCCGCACCGCGTTCGGGGTCGGGCAAGACATTGCTGACGCTGGGCCTCCTGGCCGCCCTCCGGCGCGCCGGCCGGACCGTGGCGCCGGCCAAGACCGGTCCGGATTATATCGATCCGGTGTTCCACGGATACGCCGCCGGTCGCGATGCCATCAACCTCGACCCCTGGGCCATGAAGCCCGCCCAGATCGCCGCCTTGGCCCATCAGCAGGCCACCGGCGCCGATCTTCTGCTCATCGAGGGCGTCATGGGCCTCTACGATGCCGCGGCAGACGGCGCCGGATCGACCGCGGACCTGGCCGAAACACTTGGCCTTCCGGTCATTCTCGTCGTCGATGCCGATCGCCAGAGCCAGTCGGTGGCGCCGCTGATCGCCGGCTTTGCCCAGTGGCGGAAGGGCGTGCGCATTGCTGGAATCGTGCTCAACCGCGTGGCGTCGGCGCGGCACGAGCGTATGCTCGCAACGGCCGTCTCCGGCACCGGCATCAGGCTTCTTGGCGCCATACCGCGACGTACCGACCTCGTTATCCCCGAGCGCCATCTGGGCCTGGTTCTGCCCGGCGAGATGGCGGGCTTCGATGCTTTCCTCGATATCGCCGCCCAGACCATGGCCGACTTTATCGATCTCGACGCGCTCGATGCCCTCGCCCTTCCGCTGGCCGGCACGGTCGAAACCCGGTCTGTGCTGCCGCCCTTGGGCCAGCATATCGCCATCGCCAAGGACGCCGCCTTCGCCTTTCTCTACTCGCATCTGCTTGAAGGCTGGCGCGGCGCCGGTGCGCAGCTGAGCTTCTTCTCGCCCCTGGCCGATGAGGCGCCCTCGTCCGATGCCGATGCCGTGTTCCTGCCGGGCGGTTATCCGGAACTGCATGGGCCGGCTTTGGCCAATGCCGCGCGCTTTCGCCAGGGCCTTCACGCCGCCCGCGATCGGCAGGCCCTGATCTATGGCGAATGCGGGGGCTTCATGGCCCTGTGCGAGGCGCTGGTCGACAAGACCGGCGCAAGCCACGCCATGGCGGGCCTCCTGCCGACGGTCACGCGCATCGACCGGCCCAAACGTGTCCTGGGCTATCGGCGGCTGGTGCATGACAGCCCCTTGCCCTGGTCGCCCGGGCTCAACGGCCATGAATTCCACTATTCTTCGGCCCGCCAGAGCGGTCTGCCGCCCCTCTTCGAGGCGCTCGATGCCGAAGGCATCAGACAGATGCCCATGGGCGCGCTTTTGGGTCGCGTCATGGGCTCTTACGCCCATGTCATCGCTGCGGCATAAGAAGCCATGACCAAGACCTTGATGTTCATGGGCACCGGCTCGGATGTGGGCAAGTCGCTGATCGTGGCGGGGCTCTGCCGTGCGCTCAGCAATCGCGGCCTGTCGGTGGCGCCGTTCAAGCCGCAGAACATGAGCAACAATGCCGCCGTCACCGCCGATGGCGGCGAGATCGGGCGCGCCCAGGCGCTCCAGGCCCGCGCCGCCCGCCGTGCCCCGATCACTGCCATGAACCCGGTCCTGCTCAAGCCAGAGGGCGAGACCGGCTCCCAGGTCGTGGTGCGCGGGCAGCGGCGCGCCAGCCTCTCGGCGCGCCAATATTGGGCGGACCGGGCCCAGCTTCTGCCCGAAGTGATGGATGCCTTCGGCGAACTGGCCGCGACCGCAGATATCGTGCTGGTCGAGGGCGCCGGAAGCGCCTCCGAGGTCAATCTGCGCGGCGGCGACATTGCCAATTTCGGCTTCGCCCGCGCCGCGGCAATCCCCGTCATTCTCGTGGGTGACATCCATCGCGGCGGCGTCATCGCTTCAATCGTGGGCACAATGGCGGTCATCGACCCCGAGGACGCCGCCCTGGTCCGGGCCAGCCTCATCAACAAATTCTTCGGCGATCCGGCCCTGTTCGACGCCGGCAGGCGCTTTCTCGCCGAGCGGACCGGTCGGCCCTGTCTCGGTCCGGTGCCCCATTTCGCCGATGCCGCAAAATTGCCGGCCGAGGATGCGCTGGCGCTCGACCACTATTCGGGCGGGCAGGGGGCTTTTCATGTGGTCGTGCCGCGCCTGCCGCGCATCGCCAATTTCGATGACCTCGACCCGCTGCGCGCCGAGCCCGGTGTAACGCTGACCCTGGTTCAGCCGGGCGAGGCCCTGCCGCGCGATGCCGATCTGGTCCTATTGCCCGGCTCCAAGGCGACGCGGGCCGATCTGGCGGCCTTGCGCGCCAATGGGTGGGATATCGATATCCTTGCCCATCATCGCGCCGGCGGTCTCATCCTCGGCATTTGCGGCGGCTACCAGATGCTGGGCCGCACCATTGCCGATCCCGACGGTATCGAGGGCGCGCCAGGGACCAGCGACGGCCTAGGCCTCTTGGCGATCGACACGGTGCTTGAGGCGAGGAAACAATTGCGCACCGAGCGCGCCCTTCATGTCGCCACGGGTCAGTCCGTGGACGGCTACCACATGCATATGGGCGTCAGTGACGGCGCGGACCGGGCGCGTCCCTTTGCGCGTATCGACGAGGATGATGAGGGGGCTGTCAGTCCCGACGGTCGGGTCATGGGCACCTATCTCCATGGCCTCTTTGCCGCCGATGGCTTCCGCCGCGCTTTTCTTGGGGAGGCCTCCAGCCCCGATCTCGCTTATGAAGCGGGCGTGGAGGCTGCGCTCGATGATCTTGCCGCCCACCTCGAGGCTCATCTCGATATCGACATGCTCCTGGCGCTCGCCGCGCCCATGAAGGTCTAGTCCATGACGTCGCTGCTCGCGCCCCTTGCCCTCGCCGTTGAGCGCCGCTTCGGCTATCCGCAGCACCTGATCGAGACCGTCGGGCATCCCGTAATGTGGTTCGGCTGGCTGATTTCCTGGCTTGAAACATGTCTCAACACGCCCGCCCGGAGCAACGAGCAGCGCAAGCTTGCAGGACTCGTGGCGCTCGGCCTCCTGCTCCTGGCTGTGCTGATCGTCACTGTCGGCATCTCCACCATTCTGTCCTGGTTGCCGCTCGGCTGGCTGGTGGAGATGCTGTTGGCCACGACCTTGCTCGCCCAGAAGGAGCTGGGCCGCGCCGTCAGCGCCGTGTCGGAAGCCCTGCGCGCTTCCCTTTCGGCCGGTCGTGAGGCGGTGAGCCATATTGTGGGCCGCGATCCCGAGCGCCTCGACGAAGCCGGCGTGGCCCGCGCTGCCGTCGAAACGCTGGCCGAGAGCACGTCGGATGGCGTTGTGGCGCCGTGGTTTTTCCTCGTTCTGTTCGGCCTGCCGGGCATCGCGCTCTACAAGGCCGTCAACACCGCAGACTCCATGATCGGTCATCGCAACGAGCGCTATCTGCACTATGGCTGGGCAGCGGCCCGGCTCGACGACGTGCTCAACTGGATTCCCGCACGCCTCAGCGCGCTTCTCGTCACGCTGGCCTGCTTCTTCGTGCCCGGCGCCAGCCCGTCTGCCGCCTGGGCCACGGCACGTCGCGATGCAGTAAAACATGACAGCCCCAATGCCGGCTGGCCCGAGGCCGCTTTTGCCGGGGCGCTGAACTTCACCCTCGGCGGGCCGCGCAGCTATGACGGGGAGATCATCGATCTGCCCGCTTTTGGTTCCGGGAAGTCATCACTGGGCCCCAGCGACATCCTCCTGGCTCTGTTGCTCTATCGCCGTACGCTCGACGTACTCCTTGGCCTCAGCGTGGCGATCGGCATCATTTTGCTGTTCAGGTGAGCGAGGCCGGGCTCTCGCCCTTCATCGTCAGCGGCAATCCGGCGGCGACGAAATAGACGTCCTCGCAAATTTCGCCCAGCCGCTGGTGCGTGGCGCCGGCAAGGTCCCGGAAGGTTCGGGCCATGGCATTGTCCGGCACGATACCCAGCCCCACTTCATTGGACACCAGGATCACCTTGGCCTGGCGGAATTCGAGCAGCGTCGCGCACAACTCCCCCACGGCGGTCGAAACGTCGTCATTGTCCATCAGCAGGTTGGTGATCCAGAGCGTCAGGCAATCGACGAGGATCACATCATGGTTCGCCCCGATTCGCACGAGCGCCCGGGACAGGTCCTTGGGCTCTTCGACCGTCGTGAAGCGCGCCCCGCGCGCGGCCTGGTGGCTGCTCACCCGGTCCTGCATTTCTCCGTCGAGCACGCTGGCTGTCGCCAGATAAGCCGGCCTTGCACCCGAATGCAGCGCCAGGCGCTCGGCAAAAGCTGTCTTGCCAGACCGGGCGCCGCCTAATACCAGACAATGTCGTGTCATCGGTCAAACCTCATTCCGGCCGCCGCGCCGGCCTTTGTCCGTCCACCCTGGCTGCAATGGCATGCCGCTGCAAGCCGTTCCTCGCAACTCCAATTGGCACTCGAGCCGTCTTCGAAACGCAGACGAACCGAACGATTTCTGCCATATGATACTTTCGTCTTAGCATCTTTCGCATTATGGTCCGCGCCGAATTGACCCCCTAATCTGGACCTGCGCCGGGTAATGTCTTCGGCGCTGTTCCCATGATCGATGGAGATGCCGTTCGTGCCCCGATATTACCTTGGCGTCGATGGTGGCGGTACCAATTGCCGCGTGCGCCTCGCCAATGAGAATCTGGAAACACTGGCGGAGGTGAAGAACGGCCGCTCCAATCTCCAGATCGACAATGGGGAGCCTGCCTTCAAGGCCATCAGCGACGGAACCCGGGACGTCTTCAAGGCTGCCGGCATCGACTATGCCGAGACCGCCAATACCTATGCCTGTTTCGGCATGGCGGGCGGCCGCATGGATTCGGCGCGAGACGCCTTTGCCGCGCGGCCCTGGCCCTTTGCCGGGGTCAAGGTCTACGACGATATCGACATCGCCCATGCCGGCGCCCTGGGTGGGCAAGAGGGCGGGGTGGTCATCATCGGTACCGGTTCGGCCGCCATGTCCATCGTCGATGGCAAGCGCCATCAGGCAGGTGGCTGGGGCTTCCATATCGGCGACCAGATGAGCGGCGCCATTCTGGGCCGCGAGCTGGCCCGCTACGCCGTGGAGGCCGAGGATGGCCTGGTCGAGGCGTCCCCGCTCACCCGGGCGGTGATCGCCGCGCTCGGTGGCGACAACCAGGCCGCCATGACCTGGTCGTTCACCACCGATCTGGGGCTGAGCCTTACCGGCAATGAAGGCGCCGAGGACCAGGCGCTGATCGGCCGCGCCCCGGGCGAATACGGCAAGCTGATGCACATCCTGTTCGAATACATGGACAAGGGCGATCCGGTGGCCGACAAGATGCTGGCCATCCAGATGGGCTCCATCGACACCTATGTGAACTGGTTCAAGGGCCACGGCGCCGGGGTCATGGCCATTGTCGGCGGTCTGGGTCAGCGCCTTTTCCCCGAGCTGCAAAAGCGCTATGGCGATTTCGTTGCTCTGCCCAAATACGAACCCCTGCACGGTGCGGTCATTCTCGCACGGCAGAACTTCGCCTCGAACTAAAGGACTACGCACGTGTCCAGCCGCATCATCCCCGTCCAGCCTTTCGACTATGTGGTCTTCGGCGCCACCGGCGACCTGACCAAGCGCAAGCTGGTGCCGGCGCTCTATCACCGGTTTCTCGATGGGCAGTTCGACGACCAGAGCCGGATCATCGGCGCCTCGCGTACCAAGCTCAGCCCGGCCGAGTTTCAGAAGCTGGTCCGCGACGCACTCGAGCAATTCGTCGAGAAGGATTACCAGGACGCCGAGGCGATCGACAAATTCGTCTCCATCTGCACCTATGTGCCGGTCGACGCCAGCAAGCCCGAGGAATCGGGTGACCTGGGCAAGGCGCTGCGCAACGATCCCAAGGTGGTGCGCGCCTTCTATCTCGCGGTCGCCCCGGATCTGTTCGAGCCCATCGCCGAATATCTGCACGCCAAGAAGCTCTATCGCCGCGATGCGCGCGTCGTCATCGAGAAGCCGCTCGGCCACGATCTGGCCTCGAGCCAGGAGATCAATGACGGCGTCGCCAAGATCTTCAAGGAAGATCAGGTCTATCGTATCGATCACTATCTCGGCAAAGAGACGGTGCAGAACCTTTTGGCCCTGCGCTTTGCCAATACACTCTTCGAGCCGGTCTGGAATTCGGCCCATATCGACCACGTGCAATTGACCGTGGCCGAAAGCGTCGGCGCGGGCACGCGCGGCTATTACGACGAGAGTGGCGCCCTGCGCGACATGATCCAGAACCATATGCTGCAGCTGCTCTGCCTTGTGGCCATGGAGCCCCCCGCCAGCGACGACGCCAATGCCCTGCGCGACGAAAAGCTCAAGGTGTTGCGCGCCCTGCGACCTATCGTCAACGGCGAAGTCGCCAAAGAAACCGTGCGCGGTCAATATCGCGGCGTGAAGTCCGAAACCGCTTCGGTGGCCTCCTACCAGGACGAACTGCCCGAGGAAAAGAAGGGCAGCCGCACCGAAACCTTCGTGGCGCTCAAGGCCCATATCGATAATTGGCGCTGGGCCGGCGTGCCGTTCTACCTGCGCACCGGCAAGCGCATGGCCGAGCGCGTCTCGGAAATCTGCATCCAGTTCAAGCCGATCCCGCACTCGATCTTCGATCACGCCGAAGGCGCGCCCAAGCCCAACAAGCTCATCATCCGCCTGCAGCCCGACGAGGGCGTCAAGCTCATGATGATGATCAAGGACCCCGGTCCAGGCGGCATGCGCCTGCGCGAAGTGCCGCTCAATCTCTCCTTTGCCGAAACCTTCAGCGAGCGCACGCCCGAAGCCTATGAGCGCCTGTTGATGGACGTCATTCGTGGCAGCCAGACCCTGTTCATGCGCCGCGACGAGCTGGAAGCGGCCTGGATGTGGGTTGACCCGATCCGCCAGGCCTGGGACCGTGCGACCGAGCCGCCGCAGACCTACACGGCCGGCACCTGGGGCCCCAGCGGTGCCGTGGCGCTGATCGAGCGCGATGGCCGCACCTGGTATGAAGGAACGAACTGACGTGACCATTGACCGCCGCAGCTTTGCCGACAAGTCGACCCTTGCCAGGGAACTGGCCGAGTCCGTGGCCGATCGCATCCGCGCGGCCATTGCCGAGCGCGGCTCGGCGTCCATAGCGGTCAGCGGCGGCTCGACGCCGGGCAAGTTCTTCCAGGCGCTGGGCAAGACGCGCGACATCGACTGGGAAAAGGTGGTCGTCACCCTCGTGGACGAGCGCTGGGTCGACGAAACCAGCGACCGCTCCAACGCGCTTTTGGTCAACGAAAAAATGTTGCAGGGCCCGGCAGCCACGGCGCGCTTCTTTCCGCTCTATTCGGGTGGCACCGAGCCCGACGCGGCACAGGTCGCCAAGACCAATGCGTTGATGGCCGATCTGCCCAGGCCTTTTGCTGCGGTCATTCTCGGCATGGGCAATGACGGTCACACGGCCTCGTTCTTTCCCGGCGGCGACACGCTGGATGAAGCGCTGAGCGCCGAGGGCCCGACGCTCGCCATTCGCGCTCCCGGCGCCGGCGAGCCGCGCATCACCTTCACCTTGCCGCGCCTGCTTGAAACCGATGGCCTCTACCTCCACATCGAGGGCGACGAAAAGGCCACCGTGCTCGATGCGGCCCTGGGCGAAGGCGCGGTCGAAGACATGCCGATCCGGGCCGTGCTGCGCTCCGGCGCGCCGATTTCAGTTTACTGGTGTCCCTGACGCTCCTGGGGCGGTCCCCAATCGACCGCCCTGGCCGCTAAGGAACGACCAGTTGTTTATGCAAGGATAATCCGCGCCAGCGGCTCCCCTTTGGCGCGCCCTTGCGAGCTATGGAGCCGAGAACATGACTGTCCGCCAGGCCATCCAGGACGTGACCGATCGCATCGCCGCGCGCAGCCGCGATACGAGGCGCGACTACCTCAACCGCCTTGATGCCGCCAAGGAGCAGGGCGTTTATCGCGGGGCGCTCTCCTGCGGCAACCTCGCCCATGGCTTTGCCGCCTGCAGCCCGTCCGAAAAGGCCGCCCTGGCCGGCAACAAGGCGCTCAACCTGGGCATCGTCACCTCCTATAACGATATGCTGAGCGCCCATCAGCCCTATCAATTCTATCCCGATATCATCAAGGAAGCCGCCCGCGAGATCGGCGCCACGGCCCAGGTCGCCGGCGGCGTGCCCGCCATGTGCGACGGCGTCACCCAGGGCCAGCCGGGCATGGACCTGTCGCTGTTTTCCCGCGACGTCATCGCCATGTCGACCGCCATTGCGCTGAGCCACAACATGTTCGACGCGGCCGTTTATCTGGGTATCTGCGACAAGATCGTCCCGGGCCTCGTCATCGGCGCCCTGGCCTTCGGCCACCTGCCGGCCGTCTTCGTCCCCGCCGGCCCCATGCCCTCGGGCCTGCCCAATGATGAAAAGTCCAAGATTCGCCAGCTCTATGCCGAAGGCAAGGTTGGACGCGCCGAACTGCTCGAGGCCGAGAGCAAATCCTACCACTCCCCGGGCACCTGTACTTTCTACGGCACCGCCAATTCCAACCAGATGCTCATGGAGATCATGGGCCTGCATCTGCCGGGCGCCAGCTTCGTCAATCCGGGCACGCCCCTGCGCGATGCCCTGACCCGCGAGGCGACACGCCGCGCCCTGTCGTTGACCAAGGAAGGCAATAATTATACGCCCATCGGCCACATCCTCGATGAGAAGGCCTTCGTCAATGGCCTTGTGGGCCTGCATGCCACCGGCGGCTCCACCAACCACACCATGCATCTGATCGCCATGGCCGCCGCAGCGGGCCTGCAGATCACCTGGGACGACATGAGCGATCTGTCCGACGCTACGCCGCTTCTTGCGCGCGTCTATCCCAACGGCGTCGCCGACGTGAACCATTTCCACGCCGCCGGCGGCATGGGCTTTCTCATCAAGGAACTGCTCGAAAGCGGCCACCTTCACGAGGACGTCAAGACTGTCTGGGGTTCGGGCCTATCCAATTATTCGGTCGAGGCCAAGCTGGTCGAAAACCAGCTGGCCTTCGAGCCGGCGCCCGCTGAAAGCGCGCTGCCCAAGGTGCTCACCAGCGCCCGCGAACCGTTCCAGGAAAGCGGTGGCCTCAAGCTCCTTGCCGGCAATCTCGGCCGCTCGGTCATCAAGGTGTCCGCGGTCAAGCCCGAGCATCGCGTCATCGAGGCGCCGGCCCGGGTGTTCCACAGCCAGGAAGGTCTTCAGGCCGCGTTCAAGGCTGGCGAACTCAATACCGACATGATCGCCGTCGTCCGTTTCGCCGGCCCCAAGGCCCTCGGCATGCCCGAATTGCATAACCTGACCCCGCCGCTCAGCGTCCTTCAGGCGCGGGGCCTCAAGGTCGCGCTGCTCACCGATGGCCGCATGTCCGGCGCTTCGGGCAAGGTGCCTGCCGCTATCCACATGACCCCCGAGGCGGTCGATGGCGGCCCGATCTCCAAAATCCGCGACGGCGACATGATCCGGCTCGACGCCAATGAGGGCACGCTGACCTTCCTGGGCGACGAGAAGGAATTTTTCTCCCGCACCCCCGCCACCGAAGATCTGCGCAGCCAGCATTTCGGCATGGGCCGCGAGCTCTTCGCCGGTTTCCGCAATCTGGTGGGTGTCGCCGACCGGGGCGCCAGCGTCTTCAACTGATCCCGACATAGCGGGCGCGCGGCCTGATCAGCGCGCCCGTTTCAATCTGCTCCAGCGCATGGGCGATCCAGCCGACGCTGCGCGCCAGCGCAAAGAGCTGGAGCGGCGCGTCGTTCGGCAGATCGAACGCCGCGCTCATGGCGGTCAGTGCGAAGTCGATATTGGGTTTTTCGCCGCTCGCCTCCTCTCCCTCGGCGGCCAGCTGCGCGAAGAGCGCGGGCATCGCAAAGCTGCCCAGCAATGCAGCCGCCCGCACGTCGCCGTCCCGATAGAGTCGGTGGCCGAAGCAGGGCAGGGAGCCCGCCTGGCGCAGATGGACGCTTACCGCTTGCCGCGCCCCTGTCGTCGTCGCGCTTTGGACGAGGCCGGCCATGCTCTGGCTGGCATTGCCGTGTAGCGGTCCGGACAAGGCCGCCAGCCCGGCCAGGATGGCCGCTGATAAAGGCGCCCCTGTCGATGCCGTTACCCGCGCGGCAAAGGTTGAGGCATTGAGCTCGTGTTCGGCAAGCAGCACCAGAGCCCGGCGGATCGGGTCGGCGGCGTCCGGCCTTCCCCAAAGCCGGGCCAGGCGCTCATGGACCGGCGCCGATCCCGGAGCGGCCAGCGCGCTTGCGAGGTAGGACACGGACCGCGCCGCATCGCCCAGAAGCACCGCGCGGTTGCGCCCGGCAGCGGGCAGGTCGGTTGCTGCGAGTTCGGCAATGGCGCGATAGGCGGCGGCCATGCCTGGCACCAGGGCCCGAGCCCGCCCGGCAAAATCGATTTCACCCGGCGCTGACCAGAGCAGTCGCGCCACCGCACCCAGCGTCGCATGCCCTGCCAATTCAATGGCATCCTGGCCCCGATAGAGCAGGCGCCCGTCGGCAATGCTGGAAATGGCCGTTTCCAGTACCGGCTCACCCCAGGAAATGCTCTCGGCCGCCACCAGCCTGGCGGGCCGTCGACCGCGCTGGCGGGCGGCCAGCCGCGCCACATCCTCCTCGCGATAGAGCCGCCGCCGCGGATCGGCGGGATCCGGTTTGGCTGCTATCCGTCCCCGGCTCACATTGGCGTAGAGCGTCTGCGGCTTGGTCCCCAGAAGCGCCAGCGCCGCCGCTGCACTGATCCAGCTCATCTGCCCTCACATTGATCAATTGCATCAAGATTGACGTCAATCTTGATCGGGCCAATCTAGGGTCAAACAACTAGGAGACGCAACATGTCCGGCCTCGATGACGTCATTGCCGCCGAAACCGCCCTGTCCGAAGTCGATGGCATCAATGGTCGCTTGGTGATCTGCGGGCACCGCCTCGACGCGCTGGCGGGCCGAACCGCCTATGAAGGCGTTCTGGCGCTGCTCTTTGCCGATCTGTGCCGTGGCGACGAGGGCGCTATCGGCCAAAAGCTGAGCCAGGCTCGTGGCCGGGCCTTTGCCGAACTCGCCTACCTCGATGACGCCCTCCTCGACCTCTCCGTCACCGAAGGGCTGAGAGCGTTGATGGCGCGGCTGCCCGATGGCGAGGACAGCGCCGTCGCCTTGCTTCTGACCGCAGCCCCTGCCGTGTTCGTGCCCGCCCTCATCCGCCGCAAGGCCGGGCTTGACGCTGTGGCGCCGCAATCTGGTCTCTCCCACGCCGCAGACATGCTGGCCATGCTCACCGGCGCCACGCCCAGCCCGGCATCCATCAGCGCCCTCGACACCTATCTGGTGACGGTTTCCGATCATGGCCTCAATGCCTCGACTTTTGCCGCTCGCGTAGTCGCCTCCACCCGCGCCGGCTACACCTCGGCCGTGCTGGCGGCGTTGGGTGCGCTCAAGGGCCCGCTCCATGGCGGCGCACCCGGGCCGGTGCTGGATATGCTCGACGCAGTGGGCCAGCCCGACCTGGCCCAGGTTTGGCTCTCCACTGCACTGGCGCGCGGTGACCGGCTCATGGGCTTCGGCCACCGCATCTATCGCGTTCGCGACCCGCGCGCCGATGCGCTCAAGGCTGCCTTGCACCGCCTGGGTGCAGCCGGCGGCATGAATGCCGACCGCCTCGCTCTTGCCGAAGCGGTCGAGCGGGAGGCTCTCTCCCTCCTGCACCGCGCCAAGCCGGATCGGCGGCTCGAAACCAACGTGGAATTCTTCACCGCGCTTCTGCTCGAGGCGCTCGGCTTCCCGCGCGAGGCATTTACCGGCGTCTTCGCCGCCGGCCGGGTCGGCGGCTGGATCGCCCATGCCCATGAGCAGGTCGACAAGGGCCGCCTGATCCGTCCGCAATCGCTCTATGTCGGTCCAAAGGCCGCCTAGCCGAGCCAATCGGCAAGGGTCGGCCCATCCGCTGCACCCAGCGCATGGCCCCCGGCCAGCACGCGCAGCGTTACAGCCGCGCCGGCCCGGCCCAGCACCTCGGCCAGCCTTTCGCCCTGCGGGCGGAAGGCATCGGTCTCGCCGAGGACGATCAAAACCGTGATGCCGCTAAGATCGGTCGCCGGCACCTCATCCAGCACCATGACCGGTCGCAGCAGCACGGCCCGCCGCACCATGCCCGGATGCAGTATCATGGCCGCGCCGAGCAGGTTCGCACCATTGGAATAGCCCAGGGCGATCATCCGCTCCGGGTCGAGCCCATAGGCGCCACGCGCCTCCTCGAAAAATGCCTCGAGCGCCCCGGATTCGAACCGCACGTCCTTCTGGTCGAAGATCATCGGTCCCAGCGCGCGGAACCAGCGCCGCGTGCCGTCCTCGGTGCTGCGGCCGCGCAGGCCCAGCAGCGTTGCATCAGGCGCCGCCTCATGCGCCAGCGGCATCAGGTCGGTCTCGTCCCCGCCCGTGCCATGCAGCAGTACCAGCGTCGTCCCATCAGGCGCCGCCGGCGTAAAGAACCGATGCTTGTAGATGAGGTCTCGATAAACCACGCGTTCTTCGCCCGGCAGTGCGAACTGGGGCAGCATCACCTTCATGGCTTCCGGGTCCGGCGTCTCCGGCGGCATGAACAATGTCGTGCCCAGCGTTTCCAGCGGTTCGTCCAAGGTAAAGCCCGGCCCATCGCTGGCCATTTCGATCAGCACGCCTCCTGGCTCGCGCACATAGAGGGAGGTGAAATAATTGCGGTCATGCACATTGGTAAGGCTCGAATTGCGCCGGCGCAGGTCCGCCGCCACCGCTTCTACTTCTGCCGCATCCGCTGCCCGCAGGGCCACATGGTCTGCCGTACCCGTCCCGGGTGCTCCCGGCCAGAACCCAGCCGCATCCCGCACATCGAGCACGTCGCCTGTGTCCGATACCAGCCGCTGGATTGGTCCTTCGCGGCGCTCGGCGCGAAACCCGAAGGATCGCGTCAGAAAATCGACGCTCTCCTCCTGCACCTCTGTCAGCAGGGTAACCCCGCGGATACGCCTGACCCTGTGTCCGGCCGGAACATCGCCGTCCGGCATGTCGAGGGCAGGCAGGTCCGCGCTCACCAGTTTGATCACGATCCCGTCGGGGTCGCGCAGCCGGAGCACGGTCTCGCCGAATTCCTGCCCCGTGCCGTCGCTCCTCACCCCCAGGCGCAAGGCCCGCTCGATCCAGAAGCCGATCGAGCCCGGCGCTACCGCAAGCGCCACTTCGCTTATCTGCCCGGCACCCACGCCGCCCGACGATCCGCCCTGCCACACGAGAAATGTCAGCAGCGATCCCGGGCTGGCGTCATGATCGCCATAGAACAGGTGCAACTGCCGCGCATCCTCATAGCCACCGGTGCGCTTGACCAGCCGCAGGCCCAGAAAGCCGACATAGAAATCCACATTGGCCTGCACATCGCCGGTAATGAGCGTGACGTGATGGATGCCGGAGGTCATCGGCTTCTCCCGAACAGGCGCTCGATGTCACCCTTTTTCAGTTCCACATAGGTGGGGCGGCCATGGATGCACTGGCCCGAATGCGGTGTCGCTTCCATGTCGCGGAGCAGGGCGTTCATCTCGTCGACGCGCAACCGCCGCCCCGACCGTACAGACCCGTGACAGGCCATTCGTGCGATAATCGCCTCCATCCGGTCCGTCAGCGCGGCCGCGCTGTCCCATTCCGCCAATCCATCGGCCAGGTCGCGCACGAGGCCGGAAATATCGGTATTGCCCAGGATAGCCGGCGTTTCCCGCACGGCGATGGCGCGCGGCCCGAAACGGTCGAGATAGAGCCCGAAAGCCTCCAGTTCCGGCGCCGCCTCTTCCAGTCGCCCGCAATCTTCTTCCGGCAATTCGACGATCACCGGAATAAGCTGGGCCTGGCTGGCCACCGGCCCCGACGCCATCTGCGCCTTGAACCGCTCATAGACCAGCCGTTCATGGGCCGCATGCTGGTCCACCAGCAACAGCCCGGCATCGTTCTGGGCAATGATGTAATTGTCGAACATCTGCGCCCGCGCCGTGCCCAGCGGATAATCCACCAGCTCCGTCACGCTCTCGACCGCCTCGACACGCCCGCTAGGCTCGGTAAACCCCGAAAGTTGCCCAGGCGCCCGGTTGAGATGAAGCGGCGCGCGCTCCATGCCCCAGCCCGTGGATATTGGCCGCTCCAGCACTGGGGAAGTCTCGCCGCCGCTGGGCAAGGCAGGCGCCATGTCAGGCGCGGTAAAGGCGCCTAGGATATCGTCGGCGACGCTGGTCGAGGCCTTGAAGCCCGCCGCCGCCAGCGCCATGCCGATGGCCCGGATCACGGCGCTGCGCACCGCACCCTGGTCCTGGAATCGCAACTCGGCCTTGGCCGGGTGCACGTTGACGTCCACTGCCGCCGGGTCGATGGCGATATAGAGCGCCACGACCGGAAAGCGGTCGCGGAACACATAATCGGCATAGGCGGCGCGCACCGCACCCACCAGCACCTTGTCGCGCACCGACCGGCCATTGACGAAATAGAACTGGCTGAGCGAATTGGCCCGCGTATAGGTCGGCAGGCCCGCCATCCCGGCCACCACCACGCCATGGCGCGCATTGGCCAGCACCGCGGCATTCTCAACGAAATCGGCGCCCATCACCTGGCCCAGCCGTGCCGCCAGCGCGCCTTCGCCCGTCACTGCCGGCCAGTTGGAGGTGCTGCGATCGCTCCCCTCCAGCACGAAGTGGATATCAGGATTGGCCATGGCCAGCCGCTTGATCACATCGGTAATGGCGCTGCTCTCGGCCCGCACGCCCTTGAGGAATTTGCGGCGCGCCGGCACCTGCGCGAAAATATCCTTCACCTCGATGACCGTGCCGCGGTTCATCGCCTGCGGCATTGGCCCGCTGCGCCGGCCATTGTCCACCACCAGCACGAGGCCGCTTTCGGCCTCCTGCGTGCGCGAGGCCACCGAAAGCCGCGCCACCGAGCCGATCGAGGCCAGCGCCTCGCCCCGGAACCCCAGCGTCCTGATGTCATCGAGATCGTCGGCGGAGAGTTTCGAAGTGGCGTGCCGCTCCACGCTCAGCAGCAGATCGTTTCGATCCATGCCATGGCCATCGTCGCTGATGCGGATCAGGTCCATGCCGCCATTGGCAGTCGTGATGACGATGCGTCTTGCCCCCGCATCGATGGAATTTTCGACCAGTTCCTTGACCACGCTGGCCGGCCGCTCGACCACTTCGCCGGCGGCAATGCGGTTGATCAGGTCTTCGGGCAATTGACGGATGGGCAAGGCGATTCTCCTGTCCCGCCAATATAGGGCAGGGCTTTGCGCTTTCCGACCCGCTTTCCCCGATTGTGCCCAGCCCAGGGCCCTCCTGCTGCAGCCGGGCGCACGGACGGATGCGTTAAGTGATTGACCAGCGCCGCTGGTCGGGGTCACCTAGCGCAATGACTGTACCACCCCTGTCCCGGCAGCCGATACTGACCAGGCGCATCGATGCCTTCTGGGATGCGATGGCGCAGCGTTTCTCCATGCCGGGCCTGTTGGTCGGCTCGATCTTCTTTGCCCTCTCGCTCACCCCCTCGCTGCTTCCCCGCACGGAGATCGTCCAGGGCGTCCTTTCGGGCTGCTGCTTTGCCGTGGGCTATGGCTTCGGCAACCTGGGCCATTGGCTCTGGGGTTTTCTCGGACTCAAGGTGCCGCCTGGGCGGGTGACGCGTGCGCTGGGCATGCTCGTGGCCCTGGTCGGGCTGGCGCTGGTGGTCCTGGCGCTGTCCTATGCCAATACCTGGCAGAATTCGGTGCGCCAGGTCATGCAGCTGCCGCCGGTGGATCGCTCCCAGCCACTCGTGATCGCCGCCGTCGCCATCCCCATCGCCTCGGCTCTGATGGTCATGGGCTGGCTTCTCGTGCTGCTCGTGCGGCTGGTCTGGTCGTGGCTGGCGCCGCATCTGCCGCGCCGGGCGGCCCTGGTCCTTGCCACGCTTCTGGTGGCCATCGTCGTCGGTGCCCTTGTCAATAACCTCTTCTGGCGCAGCGCCCTGCGCGCCGCCGACAATTTCTACGAGCGGCTCGATGCCTTGGTCTCCACCGACGACGCGGCCCCACAGGAAGCCTGGAAGACCGGCAGCGCCCAGTCGCTGATTGACTGGGAGACGATCGGCAAGGATTCGCGCATCTATATCCAGTCCGGCCCCGGCGCTGCCGATATCACGCGCGTCACCGGGCGCCCCGCCATCGAGCCGCTGCGCACCTATGTGGGCCTGCGCTCGGCGCCCAGCGTGGAAGAGCGGGCCCAATTGGCGCTCGACGAATTGCTGCGCGTGGGCGCTTTCGAGCGCTCCGTGCTGGTGCTGATCATGCCCGTCGGTACCGGCTGGGTGGATCGGGCCGGCATCGACACGCTCGAATATCTCCATGCCGGCGACGTCGCCAGCGTCGCGGTGCAATATTCCTATCTCACCAGCGCGCTCTCGCTTCTGGTGGAGCCCAGTTATGGCGCCGAAACCGCTCAGGCCCTGTTCGATCTGGTCTATGGCTATTGGACGGCGCTGCCGCGCGACCAGCGTCCGCGTCTTTATCTGCATGGCCTCAGCCTGGGAGCCATGGCATCGCAGAATTCGACCACCGTCTACGACGTCCTGGGCGATCCCTTCGATGGCGCGCTCTGGGTGGGCCCGCCCTTCTCCAGCAGCATCTGGGGCCGCGTCACCGAAAGCCGCCAGCCCGGCACGCCCTATTGGTTGCCCCGCTTCGGCAATTCCTCCGCCATCCGCTTCATGAACCAGTCCGGCGGCATCGGCTGGGACGCTGTGCCCTGGGGGCCCATGCGCATCGTTTTCCTGCAATATGCCAGCGATCCCATCGTGTTCTTTTCTTTCGATGCGGACTGGCAGCGACCAGAATGGTTCGACGAGCCGCGCGGCCCCGATGTCTCTCCGGCGCTCAATTGGTATCCGATGGTCACGTTCCTGCAATTGGCGCTCGACACGGCCCTGTCGCAAACCGCACCGGTGGGCTATGGACACGTCTATTCGCCGCGCGACTATATCGATGCCTGGTACGAGGTAACCCAGCCGCCGGGATGGACCCGCGCCCAGCGCGATGCGCTCAAGGCGGCGATCGATCCCGATGCCTATTCTGCGTTGCCACAATGACTGACCCAATCGAAAAACCCATGGACCTCGCGCTGCGCCTCGCCGAGGAAGCGGCGGCCCATGGCGAAGCGCCCATCGGCGCGGTGATCGTCGAAAACGGCCGCGTCCTTGCTGCGGAGCGAAACCGCATGCAGGCCATGGGCGACCCGACTGCCCATGCCGAAATGCTGGCGATCCGCAGCGCCTTGGCCGCGCGCGGCACCGGCCGGCTCGATGGCTGCGATCTCTATGTGACGCTCGAGCCCTGCGCCATGTGCGCCGGGGCCATTGCCCATACCCGCCTGCGCCGGGTGTATTTTGCCGCCGAGGACATCAAGGCCGGTGCGGTTGAGAACGGTGTGCGCCTCTTCGACCAGCCCAGTTGCCACCATCGACCGGAAGTGATCGGCGGGCTCTCGTCCGCGCGCGCCCAGGCACTGCTCGTGGCGTTCTTCAAGTCCCTGCGGTAAAGGCCCGCCCGCCACAGGGCAGGGGCATCTAACATGATGTTAAAAATATTTGACTCAATGTCAAAAATGACGGATATCAAGTGCAGAATACTTTGCACGAGGTGCCTCATGACCATGCGTGAACGGGTGGCCTGGATTTCCGTCGTCACCTCGCTCGTGATCTTCGGCTACTATTTCGCCAGCGTCTGGAGCGATTTCGCGCTGCGGATGCTGGATGGCGACGAACTGTTCTGGCGCTTCCTCAAATGCTTCGGCGTCGCCATGCTCATCATGCTGCCGGGTGCCATGATCGGCGCCTATCTCCGCGGCGAGAAGTTCGATCCGCCCCCTGACGAAATGGAGCGCCAGATCGAGGCGCGCTCCAATCGCGTCGGCCTCATCGTGCTCGAACTGGCCCTTGTGGGTGTCGTGCTGATGAGCAAGGCAATTACCGACATTGCTCGGGCTGATTTTGCCGGCGATCCGGCGGGCGCCACGGCAATTCTGCTCATCAATCTCCTGCTCTTCGTCACTGCCTCGGCCGCAGTCTTGCGCGAAATCCTGACCATCATCCAATATCGCAGGCTCGCCTGATGCCGCCGCCGCCCCCGATCACCAACACCATCCGTCGGCTGCGGTTCGACCATGGCGAGATGACCCAGCAGGAGCTGGCCGACCGCATCGGCATGACCCGCCAGACCGTCGCCGCGATCGAGCAGAACAAATATTCGCCGTCCCTCGAAGCCGCCTTCCGCATCGCCGAAACCTTCGGCGTCGAGATCGGAGAGGTCTTCCAGTGGAAGGCCGGCACCATGCAGGAACGCTGAGCGTTCAAAGGGGAGTCCATCATGCAAGCCTGGTTTGCCCGCCATTATGGCGGACCTGAAGTCCTGCGCCTCGCACAGGCGCCGATCCCGGCGATAAAGCCCGATCAGATCCTGGTCCGCATTCTCGCCACCACGGTCAATTCCGGCGATGTCAGGGTGCGGGGCTGCGATTTTCCTGCTGGCACCAAGCTCATGGGTCGTCTGGCTTTGGGCTGGAACGGCCCGCGCCAGCCCATATTGGGCACCGAATATGCCGGCGTGGTCGAAAGCATAGGGGCGGGCGTAACGCGTTTCCAGAACGGCGACGCCGTCTATGCCTTTTCCGGTCTCATTATGCGCGCCCACGCCCAATATGCCGCCATTGCGGAAAACGGTCCCGTCGCGTTACTGCCCGCCGGCCTCGATTTTCATCAGGCCTCCTCCCTCTGCTTCGGCGGCACCACCGCGCTGCATTATCTGCGTCAGGCAGGCCTGAAACCCGGCGACGACATCCTTGTGCTCGGGGCGTCGGGCGCAGTGGGCCTTGCTCTCGTCCAGCTGGCCAGACACAGGGGCGCGCGGGTCACTGCCTCCACCAGCGCCGCCAATGCCGAACTCGTCCTCCGCCATGGCGCCGACCGGGTCATCGATTATCGCTCGACCGACATCGCCAGCCTCCCTGATCGCTTCGACATCGTTGCCGATGCCGTCGGCGCGATGACCTTTATCGATGCGCAAAACCTGTTGCGGCCTGAGGGCCGTTACCTTGCCATTGCCGGGGCGCTCAAGGAAATGCTCGGCTCCCTAAGCAAGGGCAGGGAGGGCCGCCGCATGATTGCCGGTCCCGCCGCCGAGCGGGCCGAGGACGTCGTTGAACTGGGGCGCCTCGCCGCCGCAGGCCATTACCGGCCTCATATCGACAAGGTCTTCGACTGGTCGGAACTTCCCGCCGCCCACGCCTATGTTGAAACGGGCCGCAAGCGGGGCAGTGTCGTCGTCTCGGTCGGGGAATAGGCGATCACCCCCAGGGATTTTCCACCATGGGCCAGATGTCGCGTCTGGCCTTGCGGTAATCGGTTTCGGCCGGCTGGTTCGGATAGGGCTTGCCCGCCGAGCAATAGACAATCTCGGAGGCGATCCGGGAAAACGAATCGTAGAAGTGATTGGTCGATTTGATCAGAAGGATGTTCCGCGTAGTCGGCTCGATCCCCATGACCGAAAAGAGGCTTGGATCAAAGCTCTGCGCGCGGGTGGAATTGAGGATCACGTCGATGCCGTCAAACGTCACCCAGGCGGCGTCACCAAACGGGGCGAGGCTCTCTCCGAACTTCATTTCAGCATCGCGCTTGAGCGCCTGTACGCGCACCCGCCGATCGATCGGCATGCCGGTATAGGGCGCCGACTTGGCGCCGAACCGCAGCATGATCTCGGCGCCTTCCCCGGCCGCAAAACAGATCTGCACCGCAATCGGGTCCCAGATCGTGCCCACCGCCACATTGCGCGCGCCGCGGCGGATCAGCTCGTCGAGGATGATCGTTGCGTCGCCTGCCGTACCCCCACCGGGATTGTCCCAGACATCGGCGATCACCACCGGTCCCTTCGGGGCGGCCAGCGCCGCGTCCACGGCCGCAACCTCATCCACCTGCCGCACCATGAACGTGCCGCGCATGGCAAAGAGTTCGCGCCCCAGTGTTTCGACAAGGCTTGATCCAAGGGCTGGCTGGTTGTCCGTCACGGCAACCAGCTTGGTGCCCATTTCCGGCACGTCGCCAGCCATGAAGCCATGCACCACCGAGAGCGAAAGCAGCCCCGGCTGGGATTGTTCGAGGGCCATGATCCTGTCGACAAACCCGCGCATCGGCTGCTTGGACGTAGGAAAGACGTCGATCATGCGGCAATCGAACACGCTCATTACCGGCCGGATCTCGCCCTTGAGCGTGCGCACGGCAATCGACCAGAGATCGCGCGCCCGGTCGACGAAATCGGTATGCGGGAATTCCTTGAAATAGACGAAGAAATCGGCCGCCTCGGCGCGCTTTGCCGTCAGGTGACTATGCGGATCGAGCTCGGCGCAGACCAGGACGTCGGGCCCCACCATGGCGCGGATACGGGTCAGAAGATCCCCCTCGGGATCGTCATAGCCCTGCGCCACCATGGCGCCATGCAATCCGAGCACCACGCCATCGACCGGCAGCGCTGCCTGCAATTGCTCCAGGATTTCGTCGCGCAGGTCCTCATAGGTTGCCCGTGCCACCAGCCCCGCCGGGTCGGCCCAGCTCGCCGATCCCTCGATCAGCGTCCAGCCCTCGCGGGCGCAGACCTCGCGCCCCACAGTGATCGGCGCCGTGCACAGCGTCGGCGTCGCCGGATGCTCTCCCGGCCGCGCATAGAGCGACGCCTCGAAGGCGCGCTTGTCGATGGCGATGGGAGAGAACGTGTTCGTTTCGGTGGCGAGGGCGGCGGTGAACAGGCGCAATTCCGGTGTCCGGGATGAGAGAGCTGGCTGCACCAAGGCTATAGCAAGCGCGTTGCTCAATCACGTAAGAAATTTACATTTTTGAGCGCTTCGGTGCAACAAACCTCGATTTGTCGCCTCAAAACCGCTATCAGAAGAAACTCAGTTTCAAAGATCGAGGAAAAAGCATGCCGATCAAGCGCTATGGTGCCGATAAATCCGGAGCCGGTGGCCAGAACCTGCCTTTCGCGCGCGCCGTCGAGGCCGGCGGCTGGCTGCATGTGTCCGGGCAGGTCGCGATGAAGGATGGCGAGATCGTCGGCACCGGCATCATCGAGCAGACCCACCTCACCATCCAGAATGTCATCGCCATTCTCGAGGAAGCCGGCTACGGCCTCGAACATGTGGTGCGCTGCGGCGTCTGGCTGGACGATCCGCGCGATTTCTGGAGCTTCAACGCGGTCTATAAGTCCTATTTCGGCGAGCATCCGCCGGCCCGCGCCTGCGTCCAGAGCCACATGATGGTCGATTGCAAGGTCGAGATTGACTGCGTCGCCTATAAGGGCCCGTAAGGTTCCGGCATAGATCGTTCCAAGACCCCAGGCGGAGTTGTCTTTCCTCATGACGCAGCATGAATCCCCCTTCCGTCTCGACGGCAAGACGGTTTTGATTTCCGGCGCCGGCGGCGGTATCGGTCGCGTGCTGGTCGAGACCTTCCGCGCCGCAGGAGCCCTGGTCGTGGGTGCTGATCGTACGGCCGACCCGCTCGATGCCCTGCCGCTGGCCCGCAAAATTCTCTTCGATCAGTCCGATGCCGGGGCCACCCGCGCCGCCATTGCTGCCGACATTGCCGCCCATGGCGCGCCCGATGCGGTCATAGCCAACGCCGGCTTCACCCGTGCCGAGCATCTGGGGCAGCTCGATGACGATGTCTGGGCCAGCGAGATGGCCATAAACCTCAATGGGGCCTTTGCGCTGGTCGATCCCATCGTCACCGCCATGGCCGAGCGCGGCTCGGGCAATGTCGTTTTCATATCCTCGGTCAATGCGCTGCAACATCTGGGCAATCCGGCCTATTCCGCCGCCAAGGCCGGGCTCGTCGCCTATGCCAAGGCCATCGCGGTCGAGCGGGGTGCCCAGGGCGTGCGCGCCAATGTCGTGGCGCCCGGCTCGGTGCGCACCCCGGCCTGGGATCATCGCCTCGCCGCCGATCCCGGCCTGCTCGACAAGGTGCTGCCCCATTACCCGCTCGGCCGCCTCGTCAGCCCAGGCGAGGTTTCCAATGCCGCCCTTTTCCTTGCCTCCGACGCCGCCTCGGGCGTCACCGGCGTGACCATTCCCGTCGATGCCGGCCTCACCGCCGGCAATCTGCGCTTCGTCGATGACGTGTTGAGGGCAAAATGAGCAGGATCGCCGATCTCCAGACCCCAGCCGTTTTGATCGACCTCGACATTGCCCAGGTCAATCTCCAGCGTGCCCAGCAGGCGGCGGACAAGGCCGGATTGCAATTGCGCCCCCATATCAAGACCCACAAGCTGCCGTTTTTTGCACGGCGGCAGGTGGCGCTGGGTGCCATGGGCATCACCGTGCAGAAGCTGGGCGAGGCCGAGGTCATGGCCGATGCCGGCCTTGATGATCTTCTCCTCACCTTTAACATCATCGGTGCCGCCAAGCTTGGGCGTCTCAAGGCCCTGCATGATCGCGTCACCATTCGCGTCGTCGCCGACAGCCTGGCCTGCGTCGAGGGCCTCGCTGCAACCTTCACCGATCCGTCCCGTCCGCTGGGCGTTTTCGTCGAATGCGACACCGGCATGGGCCGCTGCGGCGTGCAATCGCCCGAGGCGGCTTTGGATCTGGCCCGAACCATCATTGCCGCGCCGGGCCTCGCCTTTGCGGGGCTCATGACCTATCCGGCCGCCGGAAAATATGCCGCCGCCAATCACTGGCTCGCCGAGGCCAAGGCGCTGTTCGACGCCGAAAACATTCCCGTGCCGGCCATCACCACGGGCGGCACGCCCGATATCTGGCACATGCAGGACGCCTCCGGCATCGCCACCGAATACCGCCCCGGCACCTATATCTACATGGATCGCTCCCAGGTCGCCGCCGGCGCCGCCACATTCGACGATTGCGCGCTCACGGTCCTCGCCACCGTGGTCTCCCGCCCGACGGAACATCGCGCCATTATCGATGCCGGGTCAAAAGCGCTCACCAGCGATCTCCTGGGTCTGGTCGGACACGGCTATGTCCTCGAATACCCCGATGCCAGGATCGTTGGGCTCAGCGAGGAACACGGAACCATCGACGTCTCCGATTGTCCGGAAAAACCGCAGATCGGTGACCTTGTGCGCATCGTTCCCAATCATTGCTGCCCGGTGACCAACCTTTTTGACCAGGTGCACCTGGTGCGCGCTGACAGCGTGCTCGAAACGCTGCAGGTCGCGGCACGGGGCCGGGTGGACTGATCGGCCGCCAGCCCTTACCATTTTCTGGGTGAGGGTCCCCGCATGCGCATCGTCGACACCCATCTGCACCTGATCTATCCGGACAGGCTCTCCTATCCCTGGATCGGCCCGGGCCATCCCTTGCGGCGCCCCTGGACGGTCGAGGATTACTGGGCCGAGGCGACGCCGCTGGGTATAGAGGCCGCCTTGCACATGGAGGTTGATGTCAGCCCCGGTGACATCGAGGCCGAAACTGAATTGGTCGTCGCTCTTCCCGGCATTATCGGCGCCATAGCCGCCTGCCGTCCGGAACAGGCCGATTTTCCCGCGCGCATTGACGCTATCCTGGCGGCGGGGCAGGGGCGGGTAAGGGGCTTTCGCCGCATTCTGCATGAAGTGGACGACGGGCTGAGCCTCGCGCCGATCTTCACCGAAAACCTGAAGCGTCTCGTGCCGCTGGGCCTGCCCTTCGATCTCTGCCTGCGCGCCGACCAGCTCCATCTCGGCACCCGGCTCGCGCGCCTCGTCCCGGACTTGACCTTCGTGCTCGATCATTGCGGCAATCCCGATATTGCCGGGCAGGGGCTCGATCCCTCGCGGGGTGCGCTGGCCGACATTGCGACCTGTCCCAATATCGTCGCCAAGGTTTCGGGTCTCGTCAATCATTGCCATCCCGGCTGGAGCGCGCAGACGCTGCGCCCCTATGTCGAGTATGTCATCGAAAGCTTCGGCTGGGACCGTGTTCTTTGGGGCTCCGATCATCCCGTGGCCACGCTGACCGGGGGCACGCTCACCGATTGGGTCGGGGCGTCCCGCAGCATCGTTTCGGCCGCGAGCGAAGACGAAAAGGCCGCACTGTTCCACCGCAACGCCAAGCGGGTCTACCGGGTTTAGGTTCGGCTTGCTCCTGTGCAGGGAGCATGAAATCCTGCGTTAAAGAGGAGAATGCCATGGCCGATCCGAAGAGCCGCATCGCCGTTTCCACCTGGTCCCTGCATCGCCTGCTGGGCGCCACCTATCCGCACGACCTCTCGACCGATGCCGTCAGCGACGGCGAGGATACCTATGGGGAAGGCGAGGAATCCCTGCTTGGCCTGCCGTCGGTCCTGGCCAATCACGGCTATGAGCGGCTCGAGATCGTGTCCTTCCATCTGCGCAGCCGCGATCCGATCTATCTGGGCGAATTGCGCAATCAGCTGAAGGTGTCCGGCGTCACCCTGCAGACCCTGCTCATCGATGCCGGCGATATCACCGACCCGCTGGTGGGCGAGCGCGATACGCGCTGGATCGCGGGCTGGCTCGAAGTCGCCAATGAATTGGGCGCAGAAAACGCGCGCATCATCGCGGGCAAGCAATCCACCTCCACCGAGGCGCTTGAGCGTTCCGTACGCGCCTTCCGCCAGCTTCTGGCGGCCAATGCCGGCTCGAACGTTCGCCTCGTCACCGAAAACTGGTTCGATCTGCTCTCCACCCCCGAGGCCGTCCATGTCCTGCTCGATCAGCTCGACGGAGAGGTGGGACTCCTCGCTGATTTCGGCAATTGGACCGGTCCGGACAAATATGCCGGCCTCGAGTCGATCTTCCCCCGCGCCTCTTTGTGCCATGCCAAGGCAGGCTTCATCGATGGCCGGCTCGATGAAGCCGATTACGGCCTCTGCATCGCGGCGGCCGAAGAAGCCGGTTATACCGGACCCTACACGCTGATCTTCGACGCACCCGAGCCGAGCGAATGGTCGGGCCTTGCCGAAGAGCGGGATTTCATTCTCTCCCGGATCGGCTGAACCGATTGAAGAAGCGATTTTCCGAGTCGTCTAAGCCGATTATTAATCGCGCCATGCCAGTGTTGCGCGCATGGGAGCGAGACGTCCGGCCATGAGCTTCAGGAGACCGGCACTTCCCCCGCTGCATGGCGGGGGAATGAGCGCGCGCCTGCTTGATGCCACGCCCCTGGGCATGGTGCTGGTCGGCCGCGATGGCAATGTACTCTATGCCAATCGGGCCTTTGCCGAAATGGTCGGCTATGTTCCGGCCGGTGAAACCCCCTTTGCCGTTCTCGATCTGGTTCACGACCTGGATCGGCTGGATGTGCACTTGCACCTCGACCAGCTTCTCCGCGGCGAAATCCGCTCCTGGCGCAGCGAATGCCGGCTGCGCCATGCCGACCACAGCCCCCTCTGGGTCATGGCAGTCGCAACGACCCTGTCGGGCGAAGGCGGGCAGGATGATGTGCTTATCCTTCAGCTCACCAATATCGAATTGCAGAAGAAGGCCGAGGAAGCCCTGGCCTATTCCGAGGCCCGCTGGAACTCGGCGCTGGAAAGCGCCCGCCAGGGTGTCTGGGACTATGACCTGCGGCGGGATCGCATGTTCTATTCCCGCATGTGGCGCGCCCTGCGCGGCATCGGGGACGACGAGGATGTCGGCGCCGATCACGATGCCCAGTGGCTCGATCGCATCCATCCCGAGGATCGCGACAGGATTGCCCTGATTTCCAAGAAACAGGGGCAGGGCGAGGACGGTCACGACACGCTTCAATACCGCGAGCGCACCCGCGATGGTCGCTATATCTGGATCTTGAGCCGCGGCAAGCCGATCGAATGGGATGCCGAGGGCAACGTCGTGCGCGCCGTGGGCACCGATACGGACATCACCCATCTCAAGACCATCGAGCAGGCCCTTGCTGCCGAAAAGGAGCGCCTTCGGGTAACGCTCGAATCCATTGCCGACGGCATGATCTCGACGGACGCTCAGGGCAATGTCGATTTCATGAACGAGGCGGCCGAGCATCTCACCGGTCTCTCCGCCACGGCGGCGCAGGGCCGCAAGGTCGAAGACGTGTTCCGCCTCTTCAGCGACGCTGGGGCGGTCCTGCTTGATTGTCCGGTCAAGGCCTGTTTCGAAGAGGGCAGGCCGGTCCGCGTGGAAGACGATGCCGTCCTGTTCGGTCGCGACGGCATAAGGCGCGACATTCGCTGCACCGCCGCTCCGGTCCTTGCCGACAATGGCCGGATTGTCGGCGCGGTCCTTGTCTTTCAGGATGTCACCCATAGCCGGGCCTTGCAGCGTCAGCTGGCGCACAATGCCAGCCACGATCCCCTGACCGGCCTGGGCAATCGCGCCTATTTCGAGGACACGCTGGACACAACCATCGCCGCCAGCCGCGACACGGGCCGCCTGTCCAGCCTGATCTACGTGGATCTTGATCATTTCAAGCCCGTCAACGACACGGCCGGTCATGCCGCGGGCGATGCGCTGCTCAAGCAGGTGGCGCAGACCATCCGCGAATCCTGCCGGGCGCATGACGCTGTGGCGCGCATTGGCGGCGACGAATTTGCAATCATTCTCGATGGCTGCCCGGCTCCCGCCGGCAAGCTCGTGGCCGAAAAGATCGTGCGCGCCATCGCCGCCCTCGACTTCGCCTGGGCCGGCAAGCACTACCGCATCGGCGCCAGCGCCGGACTGGCCCTGATCAGCCAGCAGCCGGCATCGCCGCTGGGCTTCATGGCCGAGGCCGATGCCGCCTGCTACGCCGCCAAGGGCGCAGGGCGCGGTCGGGCCATGGCTTTTGCCGATATGCTCAATCCCGCCGCTCAGGTCGAGGGCAGATAAGTCTCGCTCGCAAGGGCCAGAAAGCTCTTCATCGCGGCCGAGAGCGGGCTGGATTTGCGCCGCGCCACCAGCAATTGCCGCATCGCCCAGGGCTCCGCCAGGGGCGCGCAGACCAGGTCCGTGCCCGCCAGCAGGTGCAGGCTGGTCGAGCGCAGGAACCCGATCCCGAACCCGGCTTCCACCATCCGCACCAGTGCCGGAAAACTCTCGACCCGCAAGGCTTCCGTCAATGCCTTGCCGGCCTTGCCCGCCGCTTCTCCAAGCAGCCTGTCAAGCGATCCGGCATGATGGATGCCCACGATGGCGTGACCGAAAACCGCTTCGAACTTCAGGGCCTTGCGCGGCTCGATCTGGCTGGCCAGCGCGTGGTCGGGCGGCACCAGCACCCACACGCGCTCGTCTTCGAACGGCTTGATGTCGAAGCGGGAGAAATCATAATTGTCCGAGACGATGGCGATATCGGCCTGGCCCTCGTCCAGCGCCAGAAGCGCCTTGGCTGCCCCCATCTCGCCGATGGCGATCTCGATCCCCGGATATTTGGCAGCGAACTTGGCTAGCAGCTCCGGCAACCGCCCGGTCAGCGCCGAACTGGTGCAGGCCAGGCGCAGGCTGCCGCGATGGCCCGCGCCAAAGTCGGCCATGATGGCGTCGAGATCGGCGATTGACCGCAGCACCGTGCGGCACCCTTCGGCATAGGCCTCGCCGGCCTTGGTCAGCTTCACCCCATGGGCCGAGCGGTCGAACAGGACCACGCCCAGCCGCGCCTCGAGGTCGGAAACACGCCGGCTGACGGCGGAGGAGGCGATGCCCTCGCGCTCTGCGGCCCGGCCGATGGAGCCTGTCTCTGCCAGAAGTAAGATGAGGCGTGCGGTTACGCTGTCGAATGATGCCATGTCGTCTCCCGGCGGCACCATAATCGATTGCGCCGGAAAGTGGGAACCGGATTTCGCCTTGCGCGATCTACCCACAGCTCATCCGCCCGCCACAAGCGTCACGCCGCGCACCAGGTAGAACGCGCCGATGGCCGTGACCACCCAGCGTGTCCAGTGCCGGAAGCCGGCATCGCTCATTCTCTGCAGGATATGGTAGCCCAGATTTGTCCCCGCAATCGCGAAGGGCGCTGCCACCAGCACGAAGATCCAGTCGCTGCTCACCACCGCATCGGCAAGCCCGCCATAGAACACCACCTTGGCGGCATGGGAGACCACCTGCGTCGCCGCCTTGGTGGCGATCACCCGGCGTCGGTCCATCATCGTGCGGATGAAGAACACATCCACCGTCGGCCCCGAAACGCCCACCGCCAGGTTCAGCCCGCCACCCAACAACCCGCACAGGAAACCGTGCAACGGCTTGCTGGCATCGAGCGCCAGCCAGTCCTTGGGAATCCAGACCAGGATCGGCATCAGCCCGATGGCGATGCACACGCTTGCCAGGTCCGGCTTATAGCGCAGGATGAACAGCACGATGGCCGCTGCGACCAGCCCGGTGCAGATCGTGCCCAGGATCGGCCAGTCGATATGTTCCCGGCTGAACCAGGCGCGCGAGCCATTGGCCACGATCTGGATCGCCCCCTGCACGGCAATCGCCGTCGCCACCGGCATCAGCGCCAGGAGTACCGCCAGAAGAATGAGGCCGCCCGCCATGCCGAACACGCCCGAGAGCGTCGAGGTGACGAAAACCGAAAGCGCGATGATGACGACGATAAGCATGGTCTTCTCCTCGCCTTCTGATGCGCCTTCGGAACGTCGCTCGCCATCACCCCTTTGGCATGGGGTCATGCCTCTTGCCCGCGTCGACGCTCCGATTCATGCTTGCCCTCTCATCGCCTTGAGGATGCACCAATTGCGATTCGCCCGCGCCGCCTTGCTTCTGCTCTGCTTCGTCAGCCCCGTCGCCGCCGATGGCCGGACCGACTGGAACGGCTATGACTGGCGCGGCCAGCCCTATGGCAAGTGCCTTGAGGTGGACGGGCAGGCCTGCCTCACCCATCACGGCAAATGGGACTGGAAACGCAATCAATGGGTCGACGTCACCTATGCTCCCGATATCCGGGGCATCGATCTCGCTTTGCGGCTGACCAATAATGACCGCAAGGACGATGACTGGGTCTGCGTCACCGTGCTGTTCCTCGATGCCGCCGGCGCCAACCTCGCCGCCTATCACGCCAATCTGCACATCGATCCGCTGTCCGTCGTCGACGATGGGGCCCGCCTCAGCCTGCCCGAAGCGGTGCAACAGCGCCTCGCCAGGGTGGATGTCGGCACCAAGCAATGCCGCAAGGGCCGCGGCCAGGACGACGGCGTCTATGCGGCGGTCAAGGCGCGCCTGCCGCGCTGAACCGGGCCGCTTGTTGCGTTTTTTGCGCAGATTGCATCTTGAATGGCAGAGCCAATGCGCCTTTTATAGTCGGGCGAGTTTGATTTGCCCGATCGCTGGTCGTCGGCCTTCCTGCTTCCCCTTCGGGCCCCCATTTTTATGTCTGGATTGCTTCCTTGATCACCCTCAAGGCTGGCCGCGACCGTTCGCGCGGCGATGCTCGGGACCATGTGGCCGCCGCCCATTCGGGCAAGGGCCAGTCCCCCCTCATGCGGATCAGCGTCTTTTCGCTGCGCCATTACTGGCAGGCCGCCATTGCCATCGGCGCCACCATGGCGGCGGCAACGCTGCAATTGATGATCCCGCGCCTGCTCGGTCAGGCCGTGGACGAGGCGCATAACGTGCTGAGCACCGCCGCCGAAGGCGCGCAGCAGGCGCTTTTCTGGACGGCGCTGACTTTGCTCACCGTCTCGGTGGCGCGCGGCATCTTCACGCTTTTGCAGAATTACTATTCCGAAAGCGTCGGCCACCATGTCGGCTACGAGCTGCGCCTGGCCTTTTACGACAAGGTCCAGCGGCTCTCCTATTCCTATCATGACCGCGTGCATTCGGGCGATCTCATCACCCTTGGCCTGCTCGATCTCGATGGCCTGCGCATGTTCTTTGCCACTGGCCTCATCCGCGTGGTGCTGCTCTCGGTGCTGATCGGGGTCGGCGCCTGGATGCTGTTCACCACCGATGTGCTTCTGGCCTTTCTCGCGCTGAGCTTCGTGCCCTTCGTGGCCTGGCGGTCCTCCTCGGCCCAGCTCACTCTGCGCAAGACCTGGCTCATCCTTCAGCAGCGCCTCTCGGTGCTGACCCGCGTCATGGAGGAGAACCTTGGCGGCATTCGTGTCGTCCGCGCCTTTTCCGGCCAGAAGTTCGAGCTGTCCAAGTTCGACGAGGCGTCCCGGTCGGCCCTGGAACTGGCGCATGAGCGTGTGCGCGTGCGTGTCAACAACACCTCGATGATGACCTTCTCGTTCTTTGCGGCCATGGGCCTCGTGCTCTGGGTGGGCGGCAACAAGGTCATTGCCGGTGAGTTGAGCGTGGGCACCCTGGCCTCCTTCCTCACCTTCATGACCATCCTGCAGATGCCGGTGCGCCAGCTCGGGCTCATGGTCAATTCCTTTGCCCGGGCGTCCACCTGCGGCGATCGCTTCTATGGCTTTCTCGATGCGCCGGTGGAAATCGAGGACCTGCCCGGCGCCGTCCCGCTCAAGGTCACCGAAGGCACGCTCCGGTTTGAGGATGTGCATTTCACCTATCCCGGGGCCTCCCATCCGACGCTCAACGGCGTCAGTTTCGAAGCCCGCATGGGCCAGACCATTGGCGTGGTCGGTGCTCCCGGTTCGGGCAAGTCCACCATGGCCCATCTCATTCCCCGTTTTTATGAGGCGAGCACGGGCCGCATCACCATCGATGGCCAGGATGTGCGCGAGGTCAGCCTGCAAAGCCTGCGTCGGCAGGTCGCCGTGGTGCAGCAGGACAGCTTCCTGTTCACCACCACCATCGAGAACAACATCGCCTATGGCGATCCCTGGGCCAAGGATCGCAAGATTGAGCGCGCCGCCGAAAGCGCGCAATTGCACAATTACATCATGGGCCTTCCAGCGGACTACAATACGGTGGTCGGCGAGCGCGGCGTGTCGCTGTCCGGTGGCCAGCGGCAGCGGCTTGCCATTGCCCGCTCGCTGGTGCTCAAGCCCGCCGTGATGATCTTCGACGATTCCACTGCCGCCATCGATGCGGGCACCGAACACCGCATCCGCTCGGCCATCCGCCGCTACGCCAAGGATCGGGTGACCATGATCATTGCCCACCGGCTTTCCTCGCTCATGCATGCCGATCTCATCCTCTTCCTCGAGGATGGCCGCGTCGTCGAGCGCGGCACCCATGCCCAATTGCTGGAGCAGAACGGCCGCTACCGTGCGCTCTACGATCTGCAGACCCGGCCCGGTGACGATTTGGAGGCCGCCCAATGAGCGCCATGGACGACGACGAGCGCGAAACCGCGACCTTTCCCGGCCAGCGCCCCCCACGCGCCTCGGTGGGCAGTCACACCATCGAGGAAGAAGTCTTTGGCAAGGCCTATGACCCGCAGACGGTTCGCCGCATCTGGGCCTATGTGCATCCCTATCGGCTCAAGATCTACGTTTCGGTCTTGGCCGTGCTGGTCTTTACCGGCACCCAGCTTGCCATTCCGCTCATCATCGGCAATGCCATCGACACCGGCATGGTCGCTGGCGGCAATCTGGAAAGTCTCTCCGGCGCCGTGATCGCCTTTGCTGTTGCGATCCTGCTCAACTTTGCCGCCTCCTGGGTGCAGGAGACCCAGGTGGGGCAGGTGGCCGAAAATGTGCTGTTCGACATGCGTCGCGCCATGTTCGCCCAATTGCAGCGCGTTTCGCTGTCCTACATGGACAAGACCGAGGTAGGGCGCCTCATGAGCCGCCTTCAGGGCGACGTCAATTCCATGCAGGAATTTCTCGAAACATCGGTCATTTCGGTCGGTGACATCGTGCTGCTGTTCGGCATCGTCGCCGTCCTGCTCACCCTCGATCCCTTCCTGGGTCTTTTGACCATGGCGACCATGCCCGTGCTCTTTATTGTGCGCATCTTCTGGCTGCCCCGGGCCAAGCGCGCCTTCTGGGCGGCGCACGAAACCAATTCGCTGACCAACGGCGCCATGGCCGAGGGTATCAATGGCGTGCGCACTGTGCAGAACCTCGACCGTCAGAAGGTCAATTTCGACCTCTATGACGATAAGGCCTATCAGAACCTGCGCACCCAGCTGACCGGGTCAAAATATGCCCAGGTCATGGTGCCCATCGTCGACAGCCTCACCGGTATCTCCATGGCCACGGTCGTGGTTGTGGGCGGCGCCATGGTGCTTAACGGCACGCTGCAGGTCGGCGTCATCGTCGCTTTCCTGTTCTATATCCAGCGCTTCTTCGACCCCATCCGCTCGCTCACCATGCAATATTCGATCATGCAGCGTGCCATGACTTCGGGCCGCCGCATCACCGAGGTTCTCGACCTGCCCGTAGTGATCGAAGACAAGCCCGGCGCCGTGGAGCTGACCAGCGACATGGACGGCTCGGTCGCCTTCAACGACGTGGTGTTCGGCTACGATCCCAAGCGCCCCGTGCTCAAGAACGTCTCGTTCCGCGTCAATCCCGGGGAAACCGTCGCTCTGGTCGGTCCGACTGGCTCGGGCAAGACCAGCGCCATGGCGCTGGTGCATCGCTTCTACGAGGTCCAGAAGGGGGCCGTTCTGGTCGGTGGCCATGATGTGCGCAACGTCACCCAGGAAAGTCTGGGCGAGCAGGTGGCCATGGTGCTGCAGGAGCCCTTCCTCTTCACCGGCACCATTTTCGACAATATCCGCTACAACAAGGCCAGCGCCACGCGCGAGGACGTGATCGCTGCCGCCCGGGCCGTGGGCGCGCATGACTTCATCTCCCGGTTCGAAAAGGGGTATGACACCGTGCTCGAACAGCGCGGCTCCAATCTGTCGCTTGGCCAGCGCCAGCTCCTCAGCTTTGCCCGCGCTCTTGTGGCCGATGCCCGGATCCTCGTGCTCGACGAAGCCACCGCAAATATCGACAGCTACACCGAGCGGCAGATCCAGAAGGCGCTCGAAGTGCTGCTGGAAGGGCGCACCGGCATGGTCATCGCCCATCGCCTCGCCACCATCCGGGGCGCCGATCGCATCATCGTGCTGCAGAATGGCGAGAAAATCGAGGAAGGCAATCACGACCAGCTCATGGAGCTCGGCAGCCTCTATTCGCGCCTCTACAACATGAACTATGCCAGCTTCGACGACATCCCCGACGATCTGGTCGCACAAGCCAACGCCAAGGCGGCCAGCACCTGAGGGTCAAGGCCCCGATGCCGCGTCTCGATCGCGACCCTCACCCCCTTTTGCGGAGAGGGTCGCGACGCCGGCAGCGAAGCGGACTGGCAAAGCAGTCGTGAGGGGGAAAGGTCTTTCGACCGGAGCCAGGTCTTGTGGCTCCTGCTGACCCTCCCCTTGAGGGGAAGGCCGGGGAGGGGTGCTGCCGTTCAGGCTATTGCCCCTGTCCTGCCGCATCTGGTTCCGTCTCCAGCTCCGGATAGATCAGCACCGAACATTGCCGATTATTCGCATCGAGCTGGGTCTGTTCCTGGGGCGAGATGACGCCCGAATAGACCGCGTCCCACAATTCGTCTCGATTGATGCCCTCGAGCCCGCACTGGCAATAGGTGGCGCACATCGCCGCCGTCGTTCCGGTCGCCTCGCAACTGGTCTGGCAGGAATTGAGAAATTCGATTTCCCGGCCGGCGGTCTGCGCACCGGTCGCCATGGCCAGTGGGGCGATCACCGCCAGCAGCAATGGCTGATGCACCAGATAGATGACGAGGCTCCACCGCCCCATCCAGCCCAGCACCCGCGACAGCCGATTGCGCGGCTGCACCGATGCCAGCCGCGCCTCTGCTGTCGACCCCCGCACCAGCCGCGCGACCACGATGCCGCCCAGCACGACGCCCAGCCAGGGAAAGACCGGCACCAGATCATTGGTCAGGGGCGGCACCTCCCAGAAACCGATCCAGGAGAGGGCCACGGCGTTGAACAGCGGATCGTGGAACAGGAAATGCAGGGCAACAATGGCCACGCCCGCCAGCGCCGTCAGCCAGATCGGCGTGAAAAGGAAAGGCAGGGCCAGGATGCTGAACAGCGCGATGGCATGCAGCACCCCGAAATACACAAAGCTTTCGGGGAACATGATCCACGTTCCCAGCGTGATGAGCAGCGCGCCCCCCGCCACGAAAAGGGTCCGTCGCCAGAAGCTCGTCCAGCGCACGCCATCCCCATGCCCCAGCACCAGGCCGACACCGACGAGGAACATGAACGAGAACAGGATCGAGCGGGCAAAAAAGACCCAGCCCGGATCGTAGCCGACATCGACCGGCATAAAGCCATAGAACGACAGGTCCCAGCTCAGATGGTAGATCACCATGGCCACGATGGCGACGCCGCGGGCAATGTCGATGATGGGAAGGCGCGGACGTTTGCCGCCGCGCAGCAGCGCGTCTTCCTGCGGGGCTGAGGTCGGCCGAAGGCCGGGTGAGGGGGCCTTCGATCCGCTCATCGCTTCATCCCTTGAAATTGGCGACCACCGCCAGAAAGTCCGCGCCATAACGGTCGAGCTTGCCCTGTCCGACGCCGGGCAGGTTCAGCATGTCATGGGGATGGGTCGGCTGCGCCAGTGCCATCGCCTTGAGCGTCGCATCATGGAAAATGACATAGGGCGGCACCCCCTGCGACTTGGCGATCCGCAGCCGTTCCTCGCGCAGTGCATCGAAAAGCGGGCGGGCGTGATCGGGGACATCGATGGATTTCGCCAGAGAGCGACGAATTTCTATCGCTTTCTTGGGTCTGTCTTTCCTGAGGGTAACAGTCTGCTCACGTTTGAACACCGAATGTGCATTCGCGGCTAACATCAGCGCACCGTGATTGGCATGGTCGACAAGGATCAGCCCCATGGCTGTCAACTGCCGCAAGACCGACTGCCAGGTCTTGGCGTCGAGCTCCTGGCCTTGTCCGAAAACCTTCTGGTGCTCGTGGCCAAACCGTTGAACTTTCTCGGTTTGTTTGCCCAGTAGCACGTCGATCACATGCGCCGCGCCGAACCGCTGGCCGGTTCGGTAAATCGCCGCCAGCGCCTTGATCGCCGCCTCGGTGCCGTCCCAGCTCTCGACCGGCGACCGGCACGTATCGCAATTGCCGCAAGGCTGCGGATAGACCTCGCCGAAATGGCTCAGGATCGCCTGTCGCCGGCACGACGCAGTCTCGCACACACCCAGTAAGGCATTGAGTTTGCTGTGTTCCAGCCGCTTGACCTCGTCGGGCGCATTGCCTTCGTCGATCATCCGGCGGCGTTGGACCACGTCGGCCATGCCATAGCTCATCCAGGCATCCGAGGGTTGCCCATCGCGCCCTGCGCGCCCGGTTTCCTGGTAGTAAGCCTCTATGGATGCTGGCAAATCCATGTGCGCCACATAGCGCACGTCCGGCTTGTCGATCCCCATCCCAAAGGCGACGGTCGCGACCAGGCACAACCCTTCCTCCTTGAGGAAAGCGTCCTGATTGGCGCTGCGCAATTGTGCGCTCATGCCCGCATGATAGGGTAAGGCCTTGATTCCCTTGCCATTCAGCCACTCGGCAATGTCCTCGACCTTGGCGCGGCTGAGGCAATAGACGATGCCGCTCTCGCCCTTGTGGGTGCCCAGGAAGTCCAGCAGCTGATCCCGCGCCTTGTCCCGCTCCACGATGGAATAGGAAATATTGGGACGGTCGAACGAGGTGGTGAAGACCCGCGCCTGTTCGAGCCCCAGCCGCTCGATGATGTCCTCGCGCGTCGTCGGGTCCGCCGTCGCGGTCAGCGCAATCCGCGGTACGCCGGGAAAAAGTTCAACCAGATGAATGAGTTCGCGATATTCCGGCCGGAAATCATGGCCCCATTGGCTCACGCAATGCGCCTCGTCGATTGCGAAAAGCGAGATGTCGCAGCCGCTCAGCATATTGGCAAAACCGGGAGTCGCCACGCGCTCCGGCGCGACGTAGAGCAGGTCGAGTTCGCCCTGCCGCAGCTGCCGCCGGACGTCGGCCGCTTCCTGGGGGCTCAGCGAAGAATTGAGCGCGGCCGCCGCAACACCGGCTTGTTTGAGGGCCTCTACCTGGTCTCGCATCAGGGCGATGAGCGGCGAGACCACGATACCCACCCCCGGCCTGCAAATGGCGGGGATCTGGTAGCACATCGACTTGCCTGCACCGGTAGGAAACAAGACCACCGCGTCCCCGCCCTCGGTGACATGGTCGATGACATCGGCCTGCTGCCCACGAAAGGCGCGATGCCCGAAGATGTCGCGCAAGACGTCGAGCGGCTCCGGACGCGAATGCCGGAGAGGGGAGAACAGATCGTAAGACTCAAGAGCTTCCACGCCTCTCTTGAATCACGGGGCGTCAGGTGTGGCAACCGGCAAGCGGCTGCTTTGCCCATTCACGTTCTGGTGGTGGAAACCGGCTCGACCTTGCCCTGGATGTAATCCTCGACCTTACTGGTCAGGATCCGCTTGAAGCGATCCTTCTCGGCCTCGGCATGGGTGACGATCTCGCGTACGCGCCAGAACTCCATGGCGCCAAAATTGGCGACGTGAGGGCGGATATAGATATCGGGAGGATAGGCGGCCATCATGTGAGCGGTCAGCGAGTGCATCATGATCTGGGCCGAGCCAAACCAGATATCGAGGGCCTTGTGCTCGGTCCGCGCCAGGGCAATCGAGGGATCGCCCACGACATCGATGCCAATGAGGAAGTCGGTGTCGATATCGGCCTGATCAAGCGGCAGTGGATTGACCACGCCTCCGTCGACCAGAACGTGATTGTTGTAGACCACCGGCTTGAAAAGGCTGGGTATGGCTATGGAGCCTGCAATTGCCGGCCGCAACAAGCCCGAATTGAACACCACCTGGTGCCAGGACTGAAAATCGGTGGCCACGACATGCAGCGGGATTTTGAGATCCTTGAATTCCTTTGGAAAGGACGGAGGGGTGAATGCATCCACGATGCTGGCGGCGTCGAGCTGCATGGAAATGCCGTTCTTGAGCAAGCCGCCCAATCCGCGAACCTGGGTCGCCCACAGCTTGCCCGCGATGATCCGCAACGTGCCCAGCACTTCGAAACTGTGCTCGCGCAGCTCCTTGCCCGTCATGCCCGCGGCCCAGCCTGCGCCGATCAGTGCGCCGATGGACGTGCCGGATATGCTGTGTGGCTTGAGGCCAAGCTCGTCCATCGCTTCGATATAGGGAATATGGGTCAGGCCGCGGGCGGAACCTCCACCCAACGCCACGCCGATCCTGGGTCCACTGTTCGTGTTCACCTGTCCACGCTCCGCACCTCTCATGCGCAGCTTGTCCGCCAAGGCCATGCCGCGCCTCTGCAGGGGCGTCAGTGGGCGTTGCGGCGGCGCCGCGTCGAAGACGGTTCTGAGGGTGGAGCCTAACTCACCAAGATTGAGGAATGGTTCAGCTGCGCTGGCGGGCAATCTCGCGCCAACCGATGTCCCGGCGGCAAAAGCCTTCCGGCCAATCAATCGCGTCAACGCCTGCGTAAGCACGATTTTGCGCCTCTTCGACCGATGCCCCGAGCGCGGTGATGTTCAGGACGCGCCCACCATTGGCAAGCAAACGTTCACCATCGCGCTTCGTTCCGGCGTGAAAGATCGTTAGTGCTTCGCTGTCCAGCCCGTCGACGCCCCGGATCACGCTGCCCTTGCCGTAATCGTCCGGGTAACCTTTCGTCGCCATGATGACTGTCAGCGCATAGGCGTCCAGCCATTCCACATCATGGCCGGCAAGGGCGCCCATGGCCACGGCATGCAGCAATGGCACGATATCGCTCTGCATGCGCATCATCATTACCTGCGTCTCGGGGTCGCCGAAGCGCGCATTATATTCGACCAGCTTGGGACCATCTGCCGTGAGCATCAATCCCGCATAGAGGACGCCGGCATAAGGCGTGCCTCGCTCGGCCATACCCCGCACGGTGGGCTCGATGATGCGAGCCATGACGTCTTCATAAACCGCGTGCGACATCACCGGCGCCGGGGAATAGGCCCCCATGCCGCCTGTATTGGGACCGGTGTCACCATCGAAAGCCCGTTTGTGATCCTGCGCGGTGGTCAGCGGCAGGATATCCTTGCCGTCGGTCAGCACGAAAAGGCTGACCTCTTCGCCTTCCATGAAATCCTCGATGACAACGGCTGCCCCGGATGCTCCGAAAGCGCCCGAGAAACAATCGATGATCGCCTCTTCTGCCTCTTCGGCGGTCATGGCTACGGTAACGCCCTTGCCGGCCGCGAGCCCGTCGGCCTTGATCACGATCGGGGCGCCCTGGGTATAGAGATAGGCAAGGGCGGAGGCCTCGTCCTCGAAACGGGCATAGCCGGCCGTGGGAATGTCGAACTCGTCGCAGAGGGCCTTGGTGAAGCTCTTTGAGCCTTCCAGCTGCCCTGCAGCCTTGCTGGGGCAGAATGTGACGAACCCTGCCGCGCGCAGATCGTCGCCAAGGCCGGCGACAACCTGGGCATCGGGCCCGACGACCACGAAGTCGATAGCGTTCTCTTGGGCGGCAGCGATCACCGCCTCATGGTCGGTGATGTCGACCTGAACATTGCTGGCCATTGTGCCCGTACCGCCGTTTCCGGGCGCAACGAACAAGGCGCTGACCATTGGCGACTGTGCGATCTTCCAGGCCAGGGCATGTTCACGCCCGCCAGAACCGATGACCATCACGCGCATTTTCTGCCTCCGTCGCTGTCTGTGCGCGTGATGCACGAGAGCGGCGGCAGAGGCAAGCCGGAAAGGCTAGAGCTCGGCTTCTTTGAAAATCCGGGTCAGGTCACCATTCCATTCACCCTTGAACTTGGCCAGCCAGCGTTCAGCGGGCGATTTCCCGGAGCGGATAGTTTCCTCAAGAGGCGCGAGGTGGATGGTTTCGTCTCGACCCTTGGCGTCGAGACGATTGCGGCGAACAAGCCCGGCCTCGGCAATACCCACCGCTTGCGCGGCGACATCAAAGAGACTGGACCGGTCGAACGGTGTTGCAAGTCCCCTGCGTGGCACCTCGCGCCGGAGATAGTCGCGGTCTTCCTCAGACCAGTTCTTTACCAGCTCCCAGGCGGCTTCGAGCGAGATATCGTCATAGAGCAGGCCGGTCCAGAAGGCCGACAGCGCGACCACATGGGCCTCGTCGCCCATGTCGGCGCCGCGCATTTCGAGGAATTGCTTGAGCCGGACTTCAGGGAAGATGGTCGAGAGGTGGTCTTCCCAATCCTTGATTGTGGGCTTCTCCCCGGGCAATTGCGGCAGGCGACCCTCGAGGAAATCGCGGAAGCTCTCACCCGCGACATTGACGTACTGGCCGCCACGAATGACGAAATACATCGGCACGTCCAAGGCATAGTCGGCGTAGCGTTCAAAGCCGAATCCGTCCTCGAACGCGAAGGGCAGCATGCCGGTGCGCGCGTCGTCGGTATTAAGCCAGATATGACTGCGGAAACTGAGATAACCCGCCTCACGCCCGTCGACGAAGGGTGAATTGGCAAAAAGCGCCGTGGCAACGGGCTGCAGGGCAACGGAGACGCGGAGTTTGCGGACCATGTCCGCCTCGCTCGAAAAGTCGAGATTGGCCTGCACCGTCGCCGAGCGATACATCATCGACGTACCCAAAGTACCCACGCGGCCCATGTAATCGGTCATGATTGCATAGCGCGATTTGGGCATCGCCTCGATCTGCGCAACAGACCAGAGCGGTGTAACGCCCAAGCCGAGAAAGTGAATATCAAGTGGTGCTGCTACCTTGCGCGCAACCCGCATATGCTCGGCAAGTTCATCGGCCGTGCCATGAATGTCGGCCATGGGCGCGCCGGAAAGCTCGAACTGACCACCCGGCTCAAGCGAGATACCGCCAGCCACTGCGTCGTTGCGCAGGCCAATAGGGTTGTCGCCGTCATAGAACGGTTTCCAGCCGGTTTCCCTTCCTATGCCGTCGAGCAGGGCGCGAATGCCCTGGTCGCCTTCATAGGCTACAGGACGAAGAGGGTCGGTATGGAACACATGCTTTTCGTGCTCCGTGCCAATGCGCCATTGGTCGGCAGGCTTGGCCCCGCGTTCCATCGCCTCGATCAGGTCTGCCCGAGATTCGATGAGGGGCGAAGGAGTGTCGGCGCCGGCCATGGAGTCCTCTTGGTTGAGGCGACTAAAGTGAGGCGCGAAAATAGCGAGCGCAAGGCGGAAAGCAATCGCGTTTTATCGCCAATCGCCGATGGTCGCTTGAATAATGGCCATTGCGGCCACTGCTGCCGTATCGGCCCGCAGGATGCGCGGCCCGAGACTGATGGGGATAACGTATGGGAGTGCTCCGAGTTTCTGACGCTCCGTCTCGGAAAATCCGCCCTCGGGTCCAACGAGCAGGCCAATGCGCCTGCCGGCCAGTTCACCGAGCGTCTGGACGGGGGTCGCGGAGGGTGCGCTTTCGTCGGCGAAAACGAGGACACGGTCCCCATGCTCGGCCGCCCAACCATCGATCAGGCGATCCAGCGAGATGTCCTCCGCAATCTGGGGCACGCTGAGCACTTCGCACTGCTCGGCGGCTTCTATCGCATTGGCGCGCAGACGCTCCGGCTTCAGCCGGTTGACCTGGGTGTATTGGGTGTAAACGGGCTGGATAATGCCTGCCCCCATCTCCACCGCTTTCTGAACGACATAGTCTAGCCGTTCACTTTTAAGCGGTGCAAAACCATACCAGAAATCGGTCGCACGGGTTTGCGGCGCGATCCGCTCGACGACGCTCAGCACGACCGACTTTTTCGAATCACGCGAGAGGCGGCAGAGCCAGGCCCCGTCCCGTCCATTGAACAGAATGACCTCGTCGCCGATCGTCTTGCGGAGCACGGCGGCAAGGTAGAGCGACTGATCCTTGTCCAGCGTCAGGTCGACGCTGTCCGCAAGATCGGCAGCGACGAAAAGGCGTGGAAGTTGGGCGTGGCTGCGGGGCATGATGGCAAGCGGCACCGAGCCGCACCCTCCTGGTTCACTAGATGTGCGATGAGGGTCTACTCTAATCCTTTCGAACACAGTAGACCTGCACGGGATTTCTCTTCGACCTCTTTCGACCCGGCCGCTTGTCGAGGTCGACCACCCCAGCATCGAGGTGCGCCAATGACACCCCCAACAGGCTCCGTCGCCGATGCCCAGAAGGACAATTGGCTTGATCGATATGCGCCCGATCGCGTCAAACCCTATGGCCGACTGGCACGCTGGGACCGGCCGATCGGCTTCTGGTTGCTGTTCTGGCCCTGCGCCTGGGGCGTCGGCCTTGCAGCGATAGCGCAGCCGCAGGCCGGCTTCGGCTGGTGGGCGGTCATCCTCATGTTCTTCGGTGCTGTGCTCATGCGCGGTGCAGGATGCACTTTCAACGACATCGTCGACCGCGACATTGACATGCAGGTGGCCCGCACCCGGTCCCGGCCGATCCCCTCTGGGCAGGTTTCGGCCCGGGATGCGCTCTATTTTCTGATCGCACAGGCACTTGTGGCATCCGCCATACTTTTCCAGTTCAATCGCTTCACGGTCTGGGCCGGTGTCGCCTCACTTGGGCTCGTGGCCATTTATCCATTCATGAAGCGGATCACCTGGTGGCCGCAGTTCTTCCTCGGCCTGGCCTTCTCGTTCGGCGCACTGGTGGGATGGTCGAGCCAGACCGGTGGGCTCTCTTGGGCGCCGATCGCGCTTTATGCCGGTACGATCCTCTGGGTGATCGGCTACGACACGATCTACGCTTTGCAAGACGTCGAGGATGATGCCTTGGTGGGAGTCAAATCGACAGCCCGTCTCTTCGGCAGCCATGTTCGCCCGGCGGTCGCCGTGCTTTATGCCGGAGCCTTCTTGCTCTGGAACGTCGCGGTGATTCTGGTCGGAGGCGGGTGGATTTTCGCGGTCCTTTCACTGGTGCCTGCCGCTTTGATGAGCTGGCAGCTCTGGACGCTTGACGCCGACGACGCTGAGAACCCGCTGATCCGTTTCAAGAACAATCATTATGTCGGCGTGGCGCTGACACTGGCATTCCTCGCAGACTGGGTTTGGTGAAAAAAGCCGGGCACACGCATAGCATGGCCCGGCAAGTCGTCAGGAAACTGGGCCGGCGGCAAAACCGGCCCGGGAGATGGCACGAGCACTCATCGTGTTCGAACCAACGCTTGGAGCGGCTGCCACGAACAACCGCTGATTCAAATCTCAGGACCGGGCGCTGCGGGCACGGGCCGCGTTGAGCACCATGCCGGGCGTCCGCCCGTTGCGGGCCGCCATGGCCTCGGCGATATCGGCATGACTGATACCGAGATCCTTGAGGCGCGCATGGTCCAGTTCGAGCAGGCTCCTAAGGGCCGTGCGGCGGGCGCGCTTAGCTTTCGCCTTGGCAATCCAGGCAAAAATACCGCGTACAGGACGAACCTGCGAGCCAGCCGCAACTGACCGCTCGCCGGGCAGCGAGAGAGCCATTTCTTTTCTCCAAAATGGGTTCTGCCGGAAGGGAAGCCGACATGGTGCGGCGCAAAGGCAGCACCGATGCTGATGAATTAACGTGCTGGACTTCCATTCGTCCAACAAATAGATTTCATCTTGAGGATCAATTTGGGTGATGGATTGCCATGACCGCACCGCTTGACCTGGACCAGCTCCAGAGCTTTTGCGCCATAGCCGATTGCGGCAGCTTCACCGAAGCCGCCCGGCGTGTGAACAAAACGCAGTCCGCAGTCTCCATGCAGATCAAGCGGCTCGAGGAACGGCTGGGGCATACCCTTTTCACGCGTGATGGGCGCAGTGTCACCCTCACGCATCACGGAGAAGTTCTTTACGAGCGCGCACGCAAGATGTTGCGCACTAATGCGGAAATTCTCGATCATTTCAACGATGGTGACCTCGCGGGCTCGATCCGCTTCGGCGTGCCGGACGATTATGCGGTGCGCCTGCTGCCCGTCATCCTGTCCAGTTTCCAGCGCACCCATCCCAAGATCGCGGTGGACGTGTCCTGCATGGCCTCCGAGCAATTGCTCGAAGGCATGAAGGTCGGCCGTTATGACCTGATCGTCTTCACGCAGGGGACGGACCAGAATTTCGGTGAACTGTTCCGCACGGAGAAAATGTTCTGGGTCGCCAGTCACGGTGGGCGAGCTTTGGCCTCCGAACCCCTTGCTATCGCGTGCGGGCCGCAATGCTGCATCTGGCGCAAGGATGCCATGGAGGCCCTGGAGCGCACGAACAAGGACTATCGGGTGGCCTACACATCCTCAAATGCCACAGCCATTTCCTCGGCTGTGCTTTCCGATCTGGCCATCGGGTTCCTACCGGAGAGTGCTCTGCAACCGGGTATGCGGGTAATCGGGGAAGATCATGGCTTGCCACGGCTGGCCGACGCCCAGATCGCCCTGATGCGCGCCAGTCACGCCTATGGCGGCATCTATGATGCCCTCGCCAATCACATCGTGCAGTCCATGGGAAATCTTGAGCCGGTCGTGCAGGTCGAGGCTGCTGAATAAGCGCGCCGCTTGACCGGCGCAGCCCTTTTGGCGCACCAGAGGCACATGTCCCAGGTACTCACCAACGCCGCAGAATTCACCGTGTCCGAGATCGCACAGGCGGTCAAACGCACTGTTGAGGACGAGTTCGGCCATGTTCGCGTCCGCGGAGAAATTTCCGGCTTTCGTGGACAGCACTCGTCCGGTCACGCCTATTTCACGCTCAAGGACGACAGCGCCTCCATCGACGCGGTCGTATGGAAAGGCAGTTACGCGCGGCTCGCCTTCAAGCCCGAAGAGGGGCTCGAGGTTATCGCCACCGGTCGGCTGACCACCTTTCCGCGGTCGTCTAAGTACCAGATCGTCATCGAAAATATCGAGCCTGCGGGGGCCGGCGCCCTGATGGCCCTGCTCGAGGAGCGGCGCAAGAAGCTTTTGGCAGAGGGTCTCTTTGCTCGCGAACGCAAGCGGGCATTACCCTACCTGCCGCGCGTCATCGGCGTGGTAACCTCACCAACCGGCGCCGTCATCAGGGACATCCTGCACCGGCTCGAGGATCGCTTCCCCAGTCATGTACTCGTCTGGCCGGTGCGTGTGCAGGGTGAAACCTGCGCGCCTGAAGTGGTCAACGCTATCGATGGGTTCAACGCACTTTTGCCAGGGGGCGCGATCCCGCGCCCGGACCTCATCATCGTGGCGCGCGGCGGCGGGTCCATCGAGGACCTCTGGGGCTTCAACGAGGAAAGCGTTGTGCGGGCCGTTGCAGGTTCCGCCATTCCCGTCATTTCCGCCGTGGGGCATGAGACCGACACGACCCTTGTAGACTATGCATCCGACATGCGCGCCCCCACACCCACGGCTGCGGCAGAAGCCGCCGTTCCGGTGCGGGCCGAGCTGATTGCCTATGTCGAGGACCAGGGCATGCGTCAGCGACAAGCGGCGCGGCGAACCCTGGCGAGCTTGCGAGACCGCTTGCGGGCTGCAGCCGCAGGCCTGCCGCGCCCGGCCGATCTGGCGGCAACGCAACGCCAGACCCTCGACATGACGGCAAGCCGGCTGACAGGAGCCTTGCGCCACTTCGTGCAGGGACGGCGGCTGGGATATTCGGGACTGGAAGCCAAGTTGCAACCGCGTCTGGTGCGGCAGCGACACGCTGAATTGCGGGAGCGACTGGCCAATCTCGACCGCCACGCCATTGCCGGTCTCAACAAGACCGTGGATCGCAGCCGGCTCAAGTTCGATCCTATTCTGCGGCAATTGCCCTTGGCCGCCACCACGTCGATGGAACGGAAGCAGACGATTTTGGCACGGCTTTCACCGCGGCTCAGCGCCCAGCCACTCCGGGCCGAACTGCGCCACGCCGGCGGCCTCCTCGTGCCCCTCGCCGCTCGTCTGGCCGCATCCGCACGGCATGCCATGTCCCAGCGGCGGGGGCAGATCGAACAGCTGGGCAAACTCATCGAAACCCTCGGCTATCGAAACGTGCTGGCCCGTGGCTACGCCATCGTGCAGGACGAGCGCGGAGAGGTGGTGACCGACGCATCCCGATTGATGCCCGGAGACAGTCTTCAGATTACCTTCGCGCAAGGCGAGGTTACAGCGAACGTGGCTGGCGCGCCGCCACGGCGCAAGCCGCCCAAGTCGCCGTCTGGCGGTGGGACGCAGGAAAGCCTCTTTTGACGCAGGCGCACGTCCGCTATATGGCGGATGACGGCCAAGGAGCTCGGGCATGAATATTTTCGACAAGGGATTTGCACCGGCGGAGGCGACGCTGCGCTACCTTGATGGTGACTATGTCGTGCTCAAGCCCGGCACGTTTGTGCGATGCGCCATGACCTCCAAGCCTATTCCACTAGACGAATTGTTCTATTGGAGCGTCGATCGCCAGGAGCCCTATGCCAATGCGGAGGCGGCGCATATGGCCTTCGAACGTTTCGGCCGGGGACAATAGGGATGACCGAGGCAGCGACACGTCAACGCTTCCTCATCATCTCGAATGGGCACGGCGAGGATGCCATTGCCGCGCAATTCGTCATGCGGCTTCCGCCAGGTGTCGCCGTCGAAGCCTATCCGATGATCGGCAGTGGCAAGGCCTATAATGGCGTATGCCCGATCGTGGGGCCACGGGCCACTTTGGCATCCGAAGGCTGGCGAAACGTCAAAGGGTCGGTCCGTCGCGATATCGTCAATGGTGGTCTGATGACGGTGCCGCCGGCACTCAAATTCCTCCGTTCCGCCAAGGATCGATACGATAGGGTGATCGTCGTCGGCGACGTCACCGGCGTCCTTGCCTGCATGGCGACCGGGCATCGGGGCCTTGTCTACCTCGATGTTTATAAGACCGGCGCGGCCCGATTATACTCAAGGCTTGAGCGACTGGTGATCGCAAGAGCCTGCGACTTGGTCTTCTGCCGGGCAGAATCGCTGGCAGCCCCACTGCGTGCGGATGGCGTCGATGCCCGAAGCGCGGGCAATCTCATGATGGATACCGTTCCTTACGGTCATTATGACACGCAGGCCCGCCGTGCCCGTCCTCTGGCGGTGACCCTGCTGCCGGGCAGCAGGGCCCTGACGGCCGAAAGTTTTGCTCTTCAGGTGGCCGGGCTGCGACTGCTGCCGGACGCTTTGCAGCCTGACATTTTCGTTGCCATTGCAGGGAGCGTGAATGTCGATGAATTGGCCAAGGCGGCTGGATTGTCGCGCACCTCGACGCTAAGCGCGGAGTCTGATGACCTTGGCATGCTGACTGATGGGACCATCCACATTCACATGGCGCGGGGCAGGGCCATGGGCAATCTGCTCGAAGCATCCGATCTGGTTATGAGCCAGGCGGGAACGGCTACGGTGCAGGCACTGGGCCTGGGCCGTCCGGTCATCACATTCAGGCACGCCAGAGACCGGCGCTCCCGTTTCGAGGATGAGCAGCAATTGTTCGGACAAGCGCGTACGGTCGTCGAGACGGATGCACAAGGGATCAGCAACGCCCTGGCGCGCTTGCTGGCGGATGACGCCGAGCGACAGCGCCTCGGCACCATTGGCCGCGAGCGGATCAGCGGGCCGGGGGCCATCGATCACATGCTCGCGGCTCTGGGTCTTTGATCAGGCGGCGCTGGTTTCGGGCTCGAGCAGGCGATGCAGATGGACGATGAAGTAGCGCGTCTGCGCGCTGTCCACTGTCATTTGCGCCTTCTGCTTCCAGGCCGAATAGGCGGTGGCGTAATTGGGGTAGATACCAACGATGTCCACCTTGTCGAGATCGGTGAAGGTAACGCCTTCAAGGCTCGAGAGTTCGCCGCCGATCACCAGGTGCAGCAATTGCTTTTCGGTCTTTTCAGCCATGGGTCAAATCCGGTTCAGGGTTGAGAAGTCTGGGATGTGGTCTGCATCTCGGCCTCGGGTGGACACCCGTAAACCTTGAGCAAAGCAGCATGAACGATGGGTTTTAGGCTCATGTCGCTGAGGGCCGCAAGCGCCCCGTGACGCACATCACGTCTGTTGAATTGTGGGAACCCCACGCACACATCGGCGAGGTCCAGCCCACATTCGCTCAGAATGATCGCGGCTCCTGCAATGTCCCAGTCCTGTGCGCCGCGCCGCGCCACGGCGGCGTCGAGCCTGCCTGTGGCAACCTGGACCAGACGATAGGCAAGGGAAGGATAGGCCGGACCGCGCTCATAATCGAGCCCAGCCGCCTGCATTTCCTGATGTACGGCGCCGGGTGCTGGCACAAGCGGTAATGCCCCCGCGCGCCGCGTGCGTACCAGGGGCTGTCCATTAAAACGAGCGCCGCCCCCCTTGCAGGCATCGTACATCTCGTCTCGCGCAGGGGCATAGACGACGCCGGCCACCGGCACGCCATGTTCGACGACGGCCAGCGAGACCGTCCAGTAATCCTCACCGCGCAGAAAGGCGCGGGTGCCATCGATCGGGTCGACGACAAAGACGCGATCGCAATCCAGGCGGCTCGGATTGTCAGCGGTTTCCTCGCTCAGCCATCCATATTCGGGCCTGGCCTGCAGCAGATTTCCCGCAAGGAACCGGTCGACGATGATATCGGCCTCGCTGACAGGAGAGGCGTTTTCCTTGGTCCAGGATTTTACGTCCCGACGAAAGTAGCTGGACGCGATGAGACCTGCGGCGACCGCGGTGGCGCGCAGCAATTCGAGGTCGTCAGCATAGGGTGGGGCAAAGGCCGGCATGGTGGGGCCTTTTATGCCTCGGCTGGCAATTGGACAAGGGTAGGTGCGGCAAGGCGCCTTGCCGGGTGGGAAAGGCAGGGTAAACGGAGCGCCAATCCACGCGGTTAACCGGGTCTGACTCGGTGCAATACCCTGCTAACCCTCTCGGAAAACAACATAAACTTAACCGAACCGATTAAGGAGGCAGGTAAGGGGACGCGCTAGATTGGCCTCACAAACGAAGGGCGAAAAAAGCTCTCGAAGTTACAGGAAGGCACTCAAATGGTTCATGGCGTTGCGATGGAAGGATCGTCGGTCATACTGGCTTTTGGCCGCCCGGCCCTTGCCGACAAGCGGTTCGTGGCTGCAAACGACAATGGTCCAAAGGACCCGGTAAAGACCGTGACGGTGCGTAAGCAGCTCGAGCAGAGCGGCATGGCTGTCAAGATCAAGGTCCCGGTGACCGAGTTCATCGGCGTCGCCGTGGCGACCGCCATCTCGGAGGAAGGGATTTTGACCAGCTCGATCGAACTCGTCCATTCCGACGCCGAGCTCAACTACAAGGTCTTCGAAGAAGAGGGCAATCACAACGTCGTCGCAGAATGGCAGAACTGGGGCAAAAAGCTTCGTCTGCCGCTGTTCATCAAGGCTGGCGACGGTGCCTACATGCCCTATAGCCAGCAGGTCGACGGCGTCATGCTCGGCCAGTCCACCCCGCGCCGCAAGCTGGCTGCCGAAGCCGCACGTCGTCCGCGTTTCCTCAACCGTCGCAAGCCCGGTCACGTGGAAACACACTAGTTTACTTGCCTCCAAAGCAAGGCGAAAAGGGTCAACCGGTGGTGCGGTTGGCCCTTTCGTCTTTTGAAGTAGGTATGGGAGTGCAGGGGCCACGTGCGTGGCGCGGCGCGGAGAACGGCTCAGTCGCTCGTCACAAACTTGACGCCGATTTCACCGTCCCCAAGCCAGGCCGTTTCACAATCGAAGCTGCGCCCATCATCGAGTGCCAGACGAAATCGCTTCGGAATGCCCACAGGGCTCGCGACCAATAGCTTCGCGCCGCCTTCCGATAGATTGCGAATGGTACAGTCGAAGGTGGAAAACCCGTCATTGAAGACGATCTTGCCGCCTTTGAGGGTGCGACGACGCTGCTCTGTCCGGCTGTCTTCGCTCATCTTGGTCTCAGGGCAGCGCGGCCAGGCCGTCGGCGAAGCCATTCAGCGATACGGGAATGCCGATGCCTTCCTCGGGCGTCTTGAAGACGATGAAAAAGGCGGTTTCGCCCGTCGAGAGCGTTTCCACCAGGGAATCGTCCATAACGACTTCAGCGATGCAGCCATTGGGCAGGCAACGCACGAACGGCACCCAGCCGAGATCCGTCTCATCTACCGTCAGGCCAAGTCCTGGGATCAAGCTGCCATCCGGGCCGTCACGAACCAGCAGCACGCCAAGCGGTGCCAGAATGCGCAAAAGACGCGCCTGCCGGTCGGCCGTTCGCAGCATGATGACCGAAAGTCCCACATTGGGCTGATCCTCGGCCTGCACGTTCTGGATGATGGCGCATTGCTCGAAGCTCGCGCCAGGCGGGGTGTCGCAGCTCATCTGCCAGTCCCCATATTCCCCGCGAATCGTGCCCTGCGCCGATACCGGCAACACGCCGAGAGCAGTCGTCAGCAGGCCCAGGCCCAGTGCGCCAAGCACGCCAATTCGCTTTGCCCAGATCATCACGCTTTCACTCTCCTGCCGAATCGTCACGGTTCGCTTGGGGTGCGATTCTTTTCAGCAGCAGGCGGACCCTGTCAACCAAACCCCGGATTTCCGGCCTCTTCTGGGTATAAAGTGCGGCACAGTTGAGGCGGTCGAATGGCGTCTGGCTGCAATTTGCCGCAGCGGAAGAGCCCAAGGGCGCAATAGACTCGGCCCATGCAATGTGATTTAGCTCACCGCTGAGTATTGCGCTCCGAAGTTGAGTCGGGGCGGCGTTAGCTATGCCGCAAAAAGCCCCATTTCTCGCTCGGTGCACGCCGCCAGAACATGTCGATAGGGGGTATATGGTGACCGGGCAGTTCTTTAGAAAGATGGGCGCCGTTGCGGCGGCCGCGCTGGCACTGTCGCCGGCTATCGCGACCGCCCAGGAAATCGGTGCGGTGGGCCGGGGTCATCCCGAGCCTGGCCAGTTCCATCTTCAGGAATCGGTGACGCCGATCATGGATTCGATCGTGGCCTTCCACGACGGGATCCTGATGTGGACGATTTCTCTTATCGTGCTGTTCGTGCTGGCCCTTCTGGTCATCATCATGGTGCGCTTCAACGCCAAGGCCAATCCGGTCCCGGCGCGCTTCACGCACAATACGCTCATCGAAGTTATCTGGACGGTGGTGCCGATCCTGGTTCTCGTAGTGATCGCCATCCCGTCCTTCGGCGTTCTGTCCGATCAGATGACGATGCCCGATGGTGAGCGCAAGTACCTGGGTGCCAACGTCTTCTCCATGGGTGAGGTAGATGTTCCGGCGCCGACCGTGACGGTCAAGGCCTCCGGTGAGCAATGGTACTGGAACTACGAATATGTGGATCAGGGCGTAGCCTTTGACTCCAACATGCTCTCCGAAGCTGAAATTGCCGAACTCAAGCCAGGCCAGCCGCGCCTCTTGGCCGTCAACAACGAGCTGATCGTTCCGGTGAACACAACTGTTCGCATGCAGATCACTGCCAGCCCCTCGGGTGTGATTCATGCCTTCGCCGTGCCGTCCTTTGGCATCAAGGTCGACGCCGTTCCCGGCCGCCTGAACGAAACCTGGTTCAATGCGCGTGAAACCGGCATGTATTATGGGCAGTGCTCCGAACTCTGCGGCAAGGATCACGCCTTCATGCCGATCGGCGTGCGCGTCGTGACTGTCGAAGAATACGAGGCCTTCATCGCGGCATTCGAAGAAAGCCGCGATTACGCGACGGCCGCCGCCGTGCTTCCGGCGCTGTAAGACAAGGGTAAGAGGAACAAGACAATGGCAAATACTGCGCACCTCGAAGCCCATGCGACCGGGCATGCCGGACACGCTCACCACGAGCCGACCGGCTGGCGTCGCTGGGTCTTCTCGACCAATCACAAGGACATCGGGATCATGTATCTCGTGTTCTCCATCGTCGCCGGTGTCATCGGCGGGTTACTCTCGGGCCTCATGCGTCTCGAACTGCAGGAGCCGGGCATCCAGATTTTCCACGGTCTGGCCGCCATGTCCTACGGTCTGGAAGGCGATGCCGCGCTTGATGCCGGCAAGCACATGTTCAACGTCTTTGTGTCCGCGCACGCCCTGATCATGGTGTTTTTCACCGTGATGCCGGCGACCATGGGTGGCTTTGCCAATTATTTCGCACCTCTGATGATTGGCGCGCCCGACACGGCCTTCCCGCGCATCAACAACATTGCTTTCTGGCTGCTGCCGCCGGCTCTGTTGCTGACCATCATGTCCATGTTCTTCGAGGGCCCTTCGGGCGCGCTGGGCTTTGGTGGCGGTTGGACGGCCTATCCCCCGCTGTCGACAGTCGGTCATCCCGGCCCTGCGACCGATTTCGTGATCTTCTCGCTGCACGTTGCCGGCGTAAGCTCGATCCTGGGTGCCATCAACCTCATCACCACCATTTTGAACATGCGCGCTCCGGGCATGACGCTGCACAAGATGCCGCTCTTTGCCTGGTCGGTGCTCGTGACCGCCTTCCTGCTGTTGCTGGCCCTGCCTGTTCTGGCCGGCGCAATCACCATGATGCTCACGGACCGCAATTTCGGTACGACCTTCTTCGCCCCTGAGGGCGGCGGTGATCCTGTCCTCTACCAGCATCTGTTCTGGTTCTTCGGTCACCCCGAAGTGTACATCATGATCCTGCCGGGCTTCGGCATCATCTCGCACATCGTCGCCACCTTCTCGCGCAAGCCGGTCTTTGGCTACATGGCCATGGCCTATGCCATGGTTGCCATCGGCTTCGTCGGCTTCGTCGTGTGGGCGCACCACATGTACACCACGGGCCTCAGCCTCGACGTGCAGCGCTATTTCGTGGCCGCCACCATGGTCATCGCGGTGCCGACGGGCGTGAAGATCTTCTCCTGGATCGCCACGATGTGGGGCGGCTCGATCAGCTTCCGCATTCCCATGCTCTGGGCCATCGGCTTTATCTTCCTGTTCACCGTGGGTGGTGTGACGGGCGTGGTGCTGGCCAATGCGGGTGCCGACCGTGCCCTCCATGACACCTATTACGTGGTGGCACACTTCCACTATGTGCTTTCCCTGGGTGCCGTGTTCTCGATCTTTGCGGGCTGGTACTACTGGTTCCCCAAGATGTTCGGCTACATGTACAACGAGTTCCTGGGCAAGCTGCACTTCTGGGTAATGTTCGTCGGTGTGAACCTGATCTTCTTCCCGCAGCACTTCCTCGGCCTCGCGGGTATGCCGCGCCGCTACGTGGACTATCCCGACGCCTTCGCGCTGTGGAACCGTGTCTCCTCGATCGGCTATTACATCACCTTCGTGGCCATGGTGATCTTCTTCTACGCGACCTGGGAAGCCGTCCGGAAGAAGCGTCTCGCCGGTGACAATCCGTGGGGCGATGGTGCAACGACGCTGGAATGGACGCTGAGCTCGCCTCCGCCGTTCCACCAGTTCTCGACGCTGCCCAAGATCGACTCCCGCGACGCGCACTAAGCGCTTCTCGCAAACCCCGCGGATCGCGCCGCACGGCGCGGTTCGCTTCACCAAGGACAGTGCATTGGCTTATATCGACGACAGGGCAGACATCGCCGCCATGACGGGCGGGGCGCGCGTGGAGGATTACCTCGCGCTGCTCAAGCCGCGCGTCATGTCGCTTGTCGTCTTTACCGCCTTCGTCGGCATGCTGGTGGCGCCCGCCGCGATCAATCCGGTGATTGGTTTCATCGCCATCCTTTGCATCGCCATCGGGGCAGGGGCCTCCGGCGCACTCAATATGTGGTATGACGCCGATATCGATCAGGTCATGAGCCGCACGCAGAACCGGCCCATTCCTGCCGGGCGCATGACCCGCGGCGAGGCCCTGGCCTTTGGCCTTATCCTCTCGGTTTTCTCGGTCACCCTGCTTGGACTGGCGACCAATTGGGTAGCCGGCGCTTTTCTCGCCTTCACCATTTTCTTCTATGCCGTCGTCTATACGATGTGGCTCAAGCGCTCGACACCGCAGAACATTGTCATTGGCGGTGCCGCCGGCGCTTTCCCGCCCATGGTCGGTTGGGCGGCCGTAACCGGCACTTTGAGCTGGGAAAGCTTCGCACTCTTTCTCATTATCTTCCTTTGGACTCCGCCCCATTTCTGGGCCTTGGCTCTCTACAAACAGGGCGATTACGGCGCCGCTGGCATTCCCATGATGCCCAATGTTGCCGGCGAAGCCTCCACCAAGCGGCAGATTTTCGCCTATTCGCTTGTTCTGGCCGCATCGAGCGTCCTTCCGCTTGCCTTGGGATTTTCGGGCTGGCTCTATGGCGCCGTTGCGCTCGTTACCGGGCTGATCTTTGTCGCATTGGCTTTCCGCCTTCTTCGCGCCGTTGAAACCGTGACCATGAAGCGTCACGCCCGCGCCCTTTTCACCTATTCGCTGAGCTACCTTTTCGTGCTGTTCCTGGCACTGCTCATCGATCATCTTGCCCTCAGGCTGGGAGTGATCTGACATGGCCACCCAGACCGGCGCCCATCTGGCGCCCAATGAATTGACCCCCGAACAGGATGCGGCTTTCCGCCGGCAGCGCCGTCGGCGCTCGCTAGCCTTGGCTGCGGCGCTCGCGCTCTTTGCGTTGACTTTCTATGTGCTGACCATCGTCAAGATGGGGCCGGCACTGTTCGAGCGGGCGCTGTGATGGCAGACGCCGCACTTTCGCTTCAGCCCGAGAACGCGGCTCGCCGCAACAAGCGCGTCGCCCTGACGTTGGGTGGCTTGGCTGTCGGCATGATCGGCCTCGCCTTCGCGTCCGTGCCGCTTTACCAGCTGTTCTGCCAGGTCACCGGCTTCGGCGGCACCACGCAGGTTGCCAGCGAAAACCCCAAAGGCGTCATTGCCCGCGAGATGAAAGTGCGCTTCGACGTAAATGTCGAGAACGCACTGCCCTGGACCGTCAAGGCCGCCGCGCCCATCACTGACCGCATCGGCACAGTGGATACGGTCAACTACATCGCGACCAATACGTCCGACCGCCCCATTACCGGGCAGGCAATCTTCAATGTCGTGCCCGAAAAGGCCGGCGTCTACTTCAACAAGATCGAATGTTTCTGCTTCACCGAGCAAACGCTCCAGCCCGGTGAGACGGTGGAAATGCCCATCGTGTTCTTCGTCGACCCTGACCTCGACGAAAACCACGAGCTTGCAACGATCAGAGAGATCACACTCTCCTATACCTTCTACGCTTCAGACAGTGAGGGAAGCTGAACATGGCCGCCTTAGAAAAGAACCATGACTATCACATGGTCGAACCGAGCCCCTGGCCGTTCGTCATGTCCGTCGCCGTCTTCGTGCTGATGATCGGCATCATTGCCTGGATGCACGACTGGACGCCGTTCGTGTTCTTCATCGGCCTGGCCGGTGTTCTCTACACCATGTATGCCTGGTGGGCGGATGTCGTCCGGGAGGCCAACAATGGCGTGGACCATACGCCCGTGGTGCAGATGCACCATCGCTACGGCATGATGCTGTTCATCGCTTCGGAAGTGATGTTGTTCGCAGCGTTTTTCTGGGCCTATTTCGACGGCTTCTTCCGCTTTGACGACATCGAACAATATTCTCGTGTTGCAGCGACCGGCGGCCATTGGCCCCCACTCGGCGTTGAGGTCTTCGATCCTTTCCACCTGCCGCTGTTCAACACCCTAATCCTTCTGACCTCCGGTACCACAGTCACTTGGGCGCATCATGCGCTGCTGGAAAATGACCGGCAGGGTTTGCGCTGGGGCCTTGCCCTCACCGTCGCCCTTGGCGCCCTGTTCAGCGTCGTGCAATATCTCGAATACACCCATGCCGGCTTCTCGTTCACCGGCAACATGTATGGTTCGACCTTCGTGATGGCGACGGGCCTGCATGGCTTCCACGTTCTGGTCGGCACCATATTCTTGGCCGTCTGCCTGATCCGTGCCGAACGCGGTGACTTCACTCCGCAGCGCCACCTGGGCTTCGAATTCGCTGCCTGGTACTGGCACTTCGTTGACGTGGTATGGCTCTTCCTGTTTGCCACGATCTATGTCTGGGGCGCCTGGGGCGTGGCGCTGAGTCACTAACGGCACCAAGCCAATTGATCCGAGGGCGCGGCATGGCTGCGCCCTTTTTCATTGGAGTAAATGATGATCCAGCCCAACTTTACAGCGCTGCGCCCTATGCGTAAGCCGCGCCGCGGCGGTATTCCTATCAATCTGCGGTATCGCGATGACACGCCTGAGGGACGGTCATGAGCCCCGCGAAAACACGTTTGCGCTGGACCGACTGGTTGTTCGCCGCGGTCATGCTGATCCTGTCGGCCACCTGCGTTTTCCTTGGCACCTGGCAGATGGAGCGGCTGGGCGAGAAGGAAGCATTGATCGCTGCAGTCGATGCTCGGCTGGATGCTGACCCCGTCGAGGGCCCGGACAGCATCCAATGGGCCAACTTTGATTTCGACGACTGGAATTTCCAGCCCGTCACCCTGACCGGGAGCTTTCGCTACACCCAGACACTGACCGTCTTCACAAGCCTGTCCAATGCCCGAGGTCGCTTTTCCGGTCCGGGATACTGGGTGATGACCCCGTTTGTGCTGGACGATGGCGGCACGGTCTTCGTCAATCGCGGTTTTGTGCCCGAGCAATATCAGGAGGCGGCTGTGCATGGTGATCTGCACGGCGACGATCCGGGCAGCGTCACGGTCGTCGGCCTGCTGCGGCCCGGCGAGGTTCCAGGTTTCATGGTGCCCGAGCCTAATATGTCCGCGCGCATCGAATGGGTCCGCAATCCCGAGCGGATGGCCGCGATGACCGATCCCGGCCTTGCTCCGATAGCACCTTTCTATGTGGACCTGTTGGCCGGCACCGAGGGTGATCTTCCGCAGGGCGGCGAGACCGTTGTCAGTTTCCCAAACAGTCACTTCGGCTACGCCCTGACCTGGTATGGCTTTGCTATCATCGCAGTGGTGATGCTGGGCTTCTGGTTGTGGCAGCGTCGCCACGCTGCGCCCGCCACTGGTCGGGACACCAGTTTGGGTGACTAGAGGGGGCTCTGTTGTCTGCCACCGTTGCGGGCGGGCGCAAAACCTTGCGGCTGGCGTCCGGTTTGAATAGGTTGCACTTATTCTAGAAGGGCCTCTCCCCCCGATGCAGTTTGTTTCCACGCGCGGCCAGGCGCCTGTGCTCGGCTTCTCTGACGCAGTTCTTGCTGGCCTTGCCACCGATGGCGGTCTCTACGTTCCGGCCAGCTGGCCGCAGATCGACAAGGACGAGATCGCCTCCTTCGGCGGAAAGCCTTATGCCGAGGTCGCCTATGCCGTGATCTCGCGCTTTGTCGGCGATGACATTTCTCCCAAAACGCTCAAGCAGATCGTCGACGCAGCCTACGCTACCTTCCGTCATCCGTCGGTGGCCCCGCTAGTTGAGCTGGAGCCCGGCCATTTCGTGCTGGAGCTGTTTCACGGACCCACGCTCGCCTTCAAGGACGTGGCCATGCAGTTCCTCAGCCGGATCATGGACCATATCCTGGCAGAACGCGGCCTCAGGGCGACCATTGTGGGCGCCACGTCCGGCGATACCGGCTCAGCGGCAATCGAAGCCTTTCGCGGACGGGATACGACCGACATCTTCATCCTTCATCCCCGCGGGCGGACCTCCGAGGTGCAGCGCCGGCAGATGACGACCGTGCTGGACCAAAATGTCCACAATATTGCGCTTGAGGGCACATTCGACGATTGCCAGGACGCCGTGAAGGCGATGTTCAATCATCATGCCTTCCGCGATCGTGTGCGCCTGTCCGGTGTCAATTCGATCAATTGGGGTCGGATCGTCGCGCAGATCGTCTACTATTTTACTGCGGCCGTATCCCTGGGCGCGCCCTACCGAGCCGCGAGCTTCACGGTACCGACAGGCAATTTCGGCGATATCTTCGCTGGCTATTGCGCTCGCCAGATGGGGCTGCCCATCGATAAGTTGGTCATCGCCACCAATGCCAACGACATCCTGCGGCGGACGATCGACACCGGTCGTTATGAAATGGCAGGCGTGGCTCCGACGATGAGCCCGTCCATGGACATCCAGATCTCGTCCAACTTTGAGCGCCTGCTGTTCGAGAGCGTTGGCCGTGATGCCGGCGCGGTGTCACGAATGATGGCCGCACTTAAGCAGTCCCGCGGCTTTGACCTGCCCCAACCCGCCATCGCCACTATCCGCCGCGATTTTTCAGCCGGAACCACCGACGAGGCAGCGACAGCCCGTGTGATCGCCGAGACCCACCTCGAGAGCGGCTATTTGCTCGACCCGCATAGTGCTGTGGGTGTGGGTGTGGCGCGCCAGGAACAGCAGCAGGGCGTGCCCATGATTACGCTGGCCACGGCGCATCCCGCAAAATTCCCCGGGGCCGTCGCCGAGGCCTCCGGTATCTCGCCCGCGCTGCCCGCCTGGCTGTCCGACCTTTACGAACGGCCCGAGCGCCTGACAATATTGGATAACGACCAGCAGGCCATCGAAGATTTCATCGTGGCTCGCAGCCGCGCCTGAACGAAACAGGAGCCGCGCTTCCCTGGGGGCGCAGGTTCGGGAGGAAGAGTGTGAGCGTAAGATCGACGACCCTGGACAATGGCATGGTGGTGCTCACCGATGACATGCCGCACCTCGAAAGCGCGTCACTGGGCGTCTGGGTCAAGGCTGGTGCCCGCTCGGAGCGCAAGGCTGAACACGGTATCTCCCATCTGCTCGAACATATGGCGTTCAAGGGCACCGACAGCCGGTCGTCGCTGCAGATTGCCGAAGCCATCGAGAATGTCGGGGGCGATCTGAACGCTGCCACCTCCATCGAGCATACTGGTTACTTTGCCCGGGTGCTCAAGGACGACGTCGTGCTGGCCGCAGACATCCTAGCCGACATCCTGCAGAATTCGACATTCGAAGAAGATGAGCTGGCGCGCGAGCAGCAGGTCATTGTCCAGGAGATCGGCGCGGCGCGGGACAATCCTGACGACCATGTCTTCGACCTCTTCCAGCAGGCCGCCTATCCCACCCAGCCGATCGGCCGGACAATCCTGGGTACTGTGGATTCAGTGCGCGCCTTTAATCCCGACATGGTGCGCAAGTACATGCGCCGCAATTACGTGGGCGACCACATGGTTATTGCAGCGGCTGGCAATGTCGACCATGAGGGGCTGGTCGAAGTGGCCCGGCAGCGCTTCGCCGATCTGGCGCCAAATGGCGCGCCGGCACCGCAGCGAGCCGAATATCAGGGCGGCCAGGAGCGGTTGATCTCCGATCACGAGCAGGCCCATATCGTGCTTGGTTTCGAAGGTCGTGCCTATAATTCGGACGGATTTTACGCCGCGCAGGTCCTGGCATCCATCCTAGGCGGGGGGATGAGTTCGCGCCTGTTCCAGGAAGTGCGCGAAAAGCGCGGTCTGTGCTACTCGGTCTATGCCTTCCATTGGGCGTTTGCCGATAGCGGTGTCTTTGGCGTCGCTGCGGCAACGGGCGAGGACGAGGTTTCCGAGCTTGTTCCGGTTGTGTTGGATGAATTGCGCCGGGCCACCGAGACCATTACCGACGAGGAAGTGGTGCGGGTGCGCAACCAGATTCGCGCGGGCCTGCTTATGTCGCTCGAAAGCCCCTCGGCACGGGCCGGGCAATTGGCGCGCCAGCAAATCCTCTGGGGACGGCCCATCCCCATGGCCGAGACGGTCGAGCGCATCAACCGCATCACCGCCCAGCGGGTGCGCGACGTTGCCGAACAGATTTTCACTGCCGGATCGCCGACTTTGGCCGGCATCGGGCCTATCGACCGCCTCGCCGATGTCGAAAGCATCGGCCAGACCTTGCAGCGCTAGCGCAAATGCTCTGGCCCTGGTCGTCACCAGCGCCCCTGATCGCCCTCCGCGGGTCCAGGGTCCTGCTGCGCCTTCCCCAGCAGCGCGATTATGAGGAATGGTCCACCCTGCGCCGCAACAGCCAGGATTTTCTGCGCCCGTTCGAACCGCGCTGGACCGAACTGGATCTGGCGCGTCGGGTCTATTCGATGCGCGTGCGCCGGGCGCGGCAGGAGGCCGAGGAAGGCTCGGACTATTCGTTTTTTATCTTTCTGACCGAAGGGCAGCGCGAGGTGCTTGTCGGCGGCATTACCCTTTCCAACATTCGGCGGCGTGCGGCCCAGTTCGTCAATCTGGGCTATTGGATGGGTCAGGCTCATGCGGGCAAGGGCATCATGAGCGAGGCCGTGGGGGTGACGCTCCCCTTTATTTTCGAGACGCTGGACCTGCATCGTGCCCACGCCGCCTTCCTGCCCACCAATACTGCGTCCCGCCGGGTGCTTGAGAAGAATGGTTTTGTCGAGGAGGGCTATGCCAAGCACTACCTGCAGATCAACGGTCGCTGGGAGGATCACGTCCTGATGGGCCTCACCCGCGAGCATTGGGAGGCGGTGCGGATGGGGCATGGCGGGCAGTACTGGGTTGCCTGATCGCGCATTCCTGTGTGTTGCGCTTTGGCCACATTGGGCAGTGCTTGTCGCAGACGGCAATCTCTCGTACCAAGTTACCGCTCCGCCGGAGGTCAAAAAGACAAGGGCTTGTCCGGGCATTGCGCAAGCGCCCGTGACTGCCGCCATAATGAAGCCTAGCGCAGGATGTAGCTGCCTCTGATGCGTCATCTCCATGTCATCGCGATCTGTCTCATGCTCGCGCTAGTCGCTGTCCTTCCTGCCAGGGCATTCGAGGTCATTTCCGTCCCCGAAGACGTCAATGCCGTCAACCTTTCCGAGGTCATCGAAGTGGTGCCCGGCCAAAGCGGCCGTATCCAATTGTCTACTGCGCCCGATGCCGACGGCATCATCCGCCGCATCGAGGTGCTGGCCAACGATCCCGGAACGAACCCGTTCTTTGCGCTGATCGCGCTGCGTAATGACAGCGACCAGCAGATCGAACGCCTGCTCGTGGCCCCTTTTTATCGTCTGCCCGGTTCGGGTGTGTTTCAGCCCGATCTGGGCAGTTCCCGCATCAACGCGGTGACGCCCAGCGCCGGCATTCGCCCGGTGCGCCTGGTCGATCCGGAGGCGGACGTCTTCGAGGTGACGCTCGATCCGGGCGCCACGATGACGGTGATTGCCGAATTGTCGTCCTCGCGGCTGCCCGAGCTTTATCTGTGGGAGCCCAGCGCCTATCGCGACTATGTCAATGCCTTCACGCTGTTTCGCGGCGTGGTTTTGGGCGTCGCCTCACTGGCAGCGGTGTTTCTCACAATCATGTTCGTGGTGAAGGGAAGAGGCGTCTTTCCGGCTACCGCCGCCTTTGCCTGGGCGGTTCTGGCCTATCTCTTGATCGATTTCGGCCTCATGGGTCGACTTTTGGGGCTGTCAGCGAGCGGCATGCAACCTTTGCGCGCTGCGGCCGAGGCGGGCATAGCGACGACGCTCGCAGGCTTTTTGTTCATCTATCTCAACCTCCACCGATGGCATCTGCGCTTCATCCATCTTGCGCTCGGTCTGGCGGCCTTGTTCCTCGCCCTTTTCGGCTTTGCCTTCTTCCAACCCGATATCGCCTCGACGATTTCCCGGCTGGTGCTGGCGCTGTTGGGCCTTTCCGGCTTCTTCCTGATCCTGCTGCTGGCTTTGCGCGGCTATGACCGCGCGGTGCTGCTGGTCCCGACCTGGATCATCTTCATCGCCTGGCTGTTCTATGCCTGGATGGTGGTGTCGGGGCGGGTGAGCAACGACGTAGCCCAGCCGGCAGTCGCGGGCGGCTTGGTGCTTATCGTGATGTTGCTCGGCTTTACTGCCGTGCAGCACGCCTTCTCCGAGGGGCAGGTGTCGGTCGGCACCCTGAGCGAGGTCGAGCGCCGCGCCCTGGCGCTCACCGGATCCGGCGATTTCGTTTTCGACTGGAACATTGAGCGCGATCGCGTCACCGTCAGCGACGAGATGGCGACCCGGCTGGGCGAAAAGCGCGGTGCGCTGCGCGGCGCTATCAAGCGATGGCTCGACCGGGTGCATCCAGATGATCGTGACCGGTTTCGGACGGCCTTCGATACCTTGGTGGAACTGCGGCGCGGTAAGGTCTCCGCCGATATGCGCGTCGCCGGTCACGATGGCAATTATCGCACCTTCCGGATGCGTGTGAAGCCGGTGCTCGGCGGCGACGGCCAGGTCAACCGCATCGTGGGCACATTGCAGGACGTGACCGAGGACCGCGCGGCGCGCGAGAGGCTGTTGCACGACGCTGTCCATGACAGCCTCACCGGCCTGCCGAATAGACAATTACTGCTCGACCGGCTGGAACGAGCCCTCGTCCGGGCCCGCACGCCGGGCGGCACCAAGCCGGCGGTTTTCCTCATCGATATCGACCGTTTCATGGAGCTCGAGGAGCGCATCGGCCACTCCGCCGCAGATTCGGTGCTGCTGGCAATTTCTCGGCGCATCGCCCGCATCATGCGCCCGCTCGACACCGTGGCCAGGATCACGGGCGATCAGTTTGCGGTCATCCTCGCCTCCGAACAGGCCGCCAGCAAGATTGCCGAAACCGCAGAGCAGATCCGCAAGGCATTGAAGTCTCCGTTCAATTTCGGTGATCGGGATCTGGTGCTGACCGCTTCGATCGGCGTGACCATCTATGACAGCAACCCGTCAACCGCCGGCGATGTGCTGCGCGATGCCGAACTGGCCATGTATTACGCCAAACGTCTGGGCGGCGACAGGATCGAAGCCTATCGCGCCTCGGCCCGTTCGATCGCCTCCTATAACCGCGCCAGCGAGGAAGATCTGGAACGCGGCATGAAGCAAGGCGAGCTGCATGTCCAGTTCCAGCCCATCGTCGATACGCAATCGGGCCAGATTGCTGGCGCCGAAGCGCTGATGCGCTGGAACCATCCCACCCGGGGCCCGGTCGTTCCGGACGAGTTCGTGCCGCTCGCCGAGCGCTCGGGGCAGATCGAGAAACTGGGTCGGCTGGCCTTTGAGCAATCTGCCGCGCAGGCCAAGGACTGGCTGGCGACGATCGGCCTGCCGGAAGGATTCTTCATTTCCGTCAATCTCTCGCCGACCCAATTGGCCACCGAGACGCTGCTCAACGACATGCGCAACCTGGTGGCCCAGGACCGCGATCTTGCCGCGCATCTCAAGCTCGAGATCACCGAAAGCCAGGTGATGACCAATCCCGAGCACTCGGCCTATATGCTCGAAGCTCTGCGCAATATGGGACTCGGTCTGGCCCTGGATGATTTCGGGACCGGTCATTCCTCACTCAGCTATCTGCACCGCTTCCCGTTTGACACGATCAAGATTGCGGCGCCCTTCGTCCGCATGGGGGCCGATAGCGGCATCGCCCATACCCAGGCACCGATCATCCGGGCCATCGTCGCGCTTGCCGGTGATCTCGACCTCATGGTCATTGCTGAGGGGGTGGAAAGCCCAGACGAGATCGAACGCCTCCGCCAGCTTAATTGCCGCTACGCGCAGGGCTTCGCTTTTGGTGCTGCAATGACTGGGAGCGAGCTGGGCAAGAAACTGGCCGCGCAGATGGGCAAGTAGCGCCCTCCGGGCTTTCACTCATGCGCTGATCATGTTGCCATGCATCGCGTTAACCGTGGCCAGCCTCGGAACTGAGCGTGGCGCGCGTGATATTCAGGCTCGCCAGTGCCTTTTCGTAGCGTTTTTCGACCGGCGTATCGAAGAGCAATTCACGGCTGAATGGGACGGTCAGCCAACCATTGGCCCCGATCTCATCCTCCAGCTGCCCGGCACTCCAGCCGCAGCAGCCCAGCGCAAACATTGACGCCCGCGGCGCCGGACCGAAGGCCATCGCCTTGAGGACGTCGAGTGTGGCGGTGAGGCCCAGATCCTCTGCCACTTTATAGGTATTGCCACTGTGGTAATCCCCGCTATGCAGCACGAAGCCCCGGCCTTTCTCCACCGGGCCGCCCCGCATCACCACGCGCTCCCTGATGGAGGCGGGCAGGCGGATCACCGCGTCGGGATCGCCCAGGTCGAGTTCATCGAGAATGTCGGCAAAGCGAAGATTGGCCATTTCTTGGTTGACCACCAGGCCCATCGCACCCTCTTCTCCATGCCCTACGACAAGAATGACGCTTTCAGCGAAGCGCTCATCGTCCATGTCGGGCATGGCGACCAGAAATTGGCCTTCTAGACTGTTCATGCTCTTAATGTAGGCGGCGGCGGGCGAGGTGCCAAGCTCTGGCCCGGTGGTGAAAGCGCGCAGTCCATCACGAAGGCCTGAACGTGTGGCGACTATTCCTTCACAATTGCCTGCGTTAATGCCAACCCATGCGCTCGTTGGCTTTCCCTCTTGTCCTGATTTTCTGCTCCGGCCTGCCGATCCAAGCGGCCGAGACGCCTTGGCAGAACGTGGCCCCGGACGTTTCTATACGAATGATCAGCGCCGGTCAGGTGTCGCCTCAGGGCAAGGCGCTGGTGGCGCTCGAAATCCGGATGCCGGACACCACGAAAACCTATTGGCGCGTGCCGGGCGAGTCGGGTCTGCCTGTGGATCTGGACTTTTCGGCATCAAGCGGAATTGCCGGTCACACGGTGCTATGGCCCTATCCGCTGCGCGAGCAAAAGGGGCAGGTCCTCGACTATGTCTATTATGGTCACACGATCCTGCCCATCGAGCTCGACCTTACCGACCCTGTCGGCATGATCGATGTAACGGCCACGCTCGGCATCTGCTCTGAAATCTGCATGCCTGCGCAATTGCGTCTCAACCTGCCTTTGGCCGATAACGAGCCTGATCGGTCGAACGGCCTGCGGATACGGCAGGCGCTGGCCGAAGTGCCAATTGCCTGGACCGGGCCGGAACGGGCCTTGGGCGACGTGGAACTTCTGCCCGAGGAAGACGCCATTGCGATCAGGGATCTGCACGAGGACATCGACGCCTCCAGCGTCATAGCCGCCACGCCGGCCGGTGATCCGCTCTTCGGCGCGCCGCAAAAAAGCCCGCATGGCGATCTAGTCGTGCTTCCCATCTTGGGCAAAAGCGACAATAGTGCCCTTGATGGCATGGATGTCGAAGTGACGTTCATGACCGACATGGGAGCATATGTGGTCAGCCGGACCATAGAAGCCGGTGATAATGCGGACGGGGCGAGCGAGGGCGAATAAGCCTCCGCTCTCTTGTGTGCATGAACAAAGCCGCATATCGCAGGGCCTGAGTTTGGAGTAGGGCGGCCTTGCCGCCGAGCATGGGGCAAATTCCACCAATGATCGAAAGCGGCAATCCGGTCCCCGAAATGGGGATAAAGCTCGTCACCGACACGGGCACCGAGGACACGACGACGCAGACCCTGTTCGGCCAGGGCAAGTCGGTGATGTTCACTGTGCCCGGTGCGTTTACGCCCACTTGCCACGTCAACCACCTGCCGGGTTTTGTCGCCAATGCCGCCAAGCTGCGCGCTGCCGGGGTCGAGCGGATCGTGTGCGCATCGGTCAATGATCATCACGTCATGAAATCCTGGGCCGAAGCATCCGGCGCGCTCCAGGATGTCGCCTTCCTGGCCGATGGTAACGGCTCGCTGGCCGAGGCGATGGGCCTCGCCAAGGATCTTTCCCAGTTCGGTATGGGGACGCGCTTTGCCCGCGCGGCAATGATCATCGACAATGGTGTGGTCACGGCCGTGTTCGTCGAGGACGGCCCCGGCGTCAATAGCAGCGGCGCCCCAGCCATTCTCATGGCTCTCGAAGCCGCCTAATTTTCAGGAGCCCGCCATGATCAACACCACCTCATCCAGCCTGCTCCGAATAAGTGCTGCGCTCGGCCTGTCGTCGCTTTTGGCCGGGTGCTCGATGGGCGGTCTCATGGGCGGCGGCTCTGCAAACAGCAACGCCAATTTGCAGAACGCCGTCGCAACACCGCAATCGGTGGCGCAGGCCCAGACCAGCGCGCTTCCCGTTATTGCTACCGAATGTCCGCCGATCAAGGTGCGACTGGGCGGCGAGGCGATGTACTATTACGGCGGCGGTCGCGCAGGCGATCCGCAGGCCCTGCAATATCAAGGCGTCATCGACGAGGCGACCCGCAATTGCGTGGTCTCCAACGGTCAGATTACCGTCAATATGGGTGTGTCCGGGCGCGTGCTTCTTGGCCCCGCCGGCAAGCAGAATTCGGTCAATGCTCCGATCCGTTTTGCGGTCGAACGAGACGGGCAGGCGGTCTTTACGGAAAAATACACCCTGCCTGTGGCCATAACCCCGCCCGCGCAGATGGCAGAGTTCGTCAAGGTGGTCGACAATGTCACCATCCCTTATCTCGGCGGTGAGGCGATCACCATCTGGGTTGGCTTCGATACCAGGAGCTGAGGTCTCTAGGCGGTTCGGGATACGCTCTGGGAGCCGCTCAGCTGCTTGAGCAGCGCGGCCACCTGAACCGGGCTGGCGCCGATGTCGGACTGGCCATACGCGCGCTGCAGCCGCTCGAGATCGATGGCGTTGCGAATTTCTGCATAGGGATTGATGCTGCCTTTGGCGCCGGTTTCACTCGGGCCGATAGCCTGTTGCAGCAGCAGCACGCCGTCACGAATGCGACGCTGGCTGTCGAGAGACAATTGCCGGTCTGCCTCCTGCAGCGGAGCGGGCTCGCGGAAGCCGACAAGCTGACTGGTCGAGCCCTGAACAACCATTTCAGTGCCAGTCTTGACACGTTCTTCCTGCTCGCTGGTCTCAACGCGCTCGATGTAGCGCTCTTCTCCGATCTGAACTTGGCGCGTCCCGGTCTTGACCTGTTCCCAGCCCGTCTGGATGCTCTCGGTGCCGACTTGGACATCGCGCTGGCCCACCAGCATCTCTTCGGTGCCGACGATCACGTCCTCGGTGCCCGTCAGCACCTCCTCGGTGCCGATCACGACGTCTTCGGTACCAACCAGCACCTGCTCTGTTCCAACAAGAACCTCTTCGGTGCCCACAACGACATCCTCGGTTCCGACGAGGACGTCTTCGGTGCCGATCACGACGTCCTCGGTGCCCACCAGCACCTCCTCGGTTCCGACAACGACATCTTCAGTACCGACAAGCACCTGCTCGGTGCCCACTTGCACTTGCCGATAGCCGGTGACTTGTGGCTCCACGGTTCCCGCGCGCAGGCCCAGCGAGGACAATGGGCTGCCTGAAAAATCGAAGAAGCCGTTTGCCACCTCGGCAATGGCGATCGAAGCATTTTCGCGCCCGGTCAGCTTGAGGCGACCGTCGCTGAGCTCGGCCTTCAGATCGGGAACCGCATTGAGCGCCTGAACCAGAGCGGCGGCAAAATTGCCCGAACCGTTGCTATAGCTGAAATTGCGGGTCGAGCCATCTCGAGTCAGGGCGACCTGGCCATTGGTGAAGCGGATCACCGCCGCTGAACTGCCACCGATTGAGATGGAAAAATCGGCACCATTGTCGATGCCTGCAGCACTATGGGACGCGAAAGTGCCGATGGCACGATTGCCATCGATCACTGCTTCCTGGATGGCCTGCTGCTCATAGACCGGGCGGGTTTCGAAAATCTCGCGCGTCTCGATGATATTCCGCGTCTCATAGACATCACGCGTCTCGGTGATGTCCCGAGTTTCATAGACATCGCGCGTCTCGACGATATCGCGCGTTTCGTAGAGATCGCGGGCTTCAAAGATATCGCGTGTCTCGACGACGTCGCGGGTCTCGTAGACGTCGCGCGTTTCGATAATGTCGCGCGTCTCGTAGACGTCCTGACGCTCGAATTTGGGTCGGGTCTCGAAGACAGGCGCACTGGAATAAATGTCTTGGGTCTCGAACACCGGGCGGGTGCCATAGACCGGTGTCTCGATCAGGTTTCGTCGCGTCGTGAAGACGTCCTTTTCCACCCAGCGTGGCAGCGTCTCCATGATGGCTTCCGGTGCCGATACCGACGAGCGAGTCGCGTTGAACGCGGCGCCGTCCAGTGCGGTGCCCAGTTTCTTCAGCGCTCCGGTGACAGCGAGGTGACGCGCTTGGGTGGCAAGGGCAGCTGGGCCCTGGTTCTGCTTGTCGAGGGCGTCCTTGAACGGATTTGCGGCAGGTTGCCCAAGCGTCGCGAACAGGGCGCTGGCATTGCCGCGCATCCGCTGGAAATAGGCTTGAGAGGAGGAGTTGACCGAAACCATTGTATCCGCACGTTTTCTATGCGGACACAATGGCTTGTCAGGACTCGACCGACCTTTGAAGCGGTCGGTCGAATTTGATTAAAATGCGATCTATTCGGCTGCGCGCGGCAGTTCGGCAGGCCGTTCCCATCGCAAGATCGGCTGGCGGGCAGCGCGCGTTTCATCGAGGCGACGGCGGGGTGCCTTCACCGGGGCGGACGTGAACCGATTGGACTTGCCGGCCTTGGCGTCTGTCGCCAGTTCGGCCATGACGTCGCAGAACCGATCGAGGGTCTGCTTGCTTTCGCTTTCAGTCGGCTCGATGAGCATTGCGCCATGCACGACAAGGGGAAAATACATGGTCATGGGGTGGAAGCCCTCATCGATCATCGCCTTGGCAAAATCGAGCGTGGTGACGCCCGTGCCCTTGAGGAAGCTGTCGTCGAACAGGGCTTCGTGCATGGTGGGATAGTCTGGGAAAGGTACAGAGAACAGGTGCTGCAGCCGCGCCTTGATGTAATTGGCATTGAGCACCGCGTCCTGCGCCGCCTGCGCCAGCCCGTCGCCGCCATGGCTGAGCATGTAGGTCAAGGCACGCACATACATGCCCATTTGCCCGTGGAAGGCCGTGACCCGGCCAAGCGCCTGATCCTCGATATGCTCCACCAATTCCAGGCTGGCGTCGCCTCTGCGGACGAAGGGCACTGGCGCGAACGGTGCGAGGGCTTCTGACAGCACGACCGGACCTGCACCTGGCCCTCCACCGCCATGGGGCGTCGAGAAGGTTTTGTGCAGGTTAATGTGCATTGCGTCGATGCCGAGATCACCGGGCCGCACGACGCCCATGATGGCGTTGAAATTGGCGCCGTCGCAATAGAAGAACGCACCCGCATCGTGCACAGCCCGGGCGATCTCGATAACCTGGGGTTCGAAAAGGCCGCAGGTATTGGGATTGGTCAGCATGATCGCGGCGACCTCGGGAGAAAGCGCAGCCTTGACCGCCTCCACATCCACGGTGCCATCATCGCGCGCGGGCACCGGCTTGACGCTGTAGCCAAGGAAGGCTGCCGTGGCGGGATTTGTGCCGTGCGCACTTTCGGGGACAAGCACGATGGTGCGGTGCGCCTCACCCTTGGCCTCCTGGGCCGCCTTGATCGCCATCATGCCGAGCAGCTCGCCATGGGCACCTGCCTTGGGGGAGAGGGCCACGGCGGCCGTATTGGTGAGGGTCATCAGCCAGTGGCTGAGTTCGTTCATCAGTTCCAGCGCGCCCTGAACCGTGGAAACCGGCTGAAGGGGATGGATATCGGAAAAGCCGGGCAGGCGGGCCATCTTCTCGTTGAGACGCGGATTGTGCTTCATCGTGCACGATCCCAGCGGATACATGCCGCTGTCGATCGAGTGGTTGAGGCGGGACAGGCGCACATAATGGCGCATGGCCTCCGGCTCGGTGACGCCGGCAAGATCGAGCTTGGTCTTTCGGCCGAAGCCGCCGAGCCGGTCGCGAGTCAATTCGACATCGGGCAGGTCAACGCCGGAATGCTCGGTATCGCCCATTTCGAACAGCAAGGGCTCTTCGGGCAGGAGCGCCGAGCCCGATGCGGAGGTACCGAGGGTGCCGATGCCGGTGGGGCGGCCCTGAGTGTTCATGCTCATGCCAGTTCCTCCGTCAGAGCGGCGACCAGGGCCGCGATATCAGCCTTGGTGGTAAGTTCGGTGGCCGCAAGGATGATGAGGTCGTCCACGCTCGCATCGCCTGGCAAAAGGCGGCTGACCGGCACGCCGGCCAGAATGCCCCGCCGCGCGAGCCGTTCGACCAGGGGTGCCGCCGGCTGGGTGACGCGAATGGTCATTTCGTTGAAAAACGTGTCGTTGAGCACGTCGACGCCCGGCACGCCGTCCAGCGCGTCGGCCAGCGCAATGGCATTGGCATGGTTGAGGCGGGCGAGGCGGGTGAAGCCGGCTTCGCCCAACAGCGCCATGTGGATGGAGAAAGCCAGGGCGCAAAGCCCTGAATTCGTACAGATATTGCTCGTCGCCTTCTCGCGGCGGATATGCTGCTCGCGAGTGGAGAGGGTCAGGACGAAGCCGCGATTGCCGTCGGCATCCACGGTTTCACCGCAGAGCCGGCCGGGCATCTGGCGGATGAATTCTTTCTTGGTCGCCATCAGACCGAGATAGGGACCGCCGAAATTAAGAGCATTTCCAATCGATTGCCCCTCGGCGACGACGATATCGGCCCCGAGCGCGCCGGGCGCTTCGAGCAGGCCGAGCGACACCACTTCGGTGATGACCACAATCAGCAGCGCGCCCCGGGCGTGAGCAGCATCGGCGGCAGCTTTGAGGTCACGCAAATGGCCATAAAAATCAGGGGTTTGCACGACAATGGCGGCCGTGTTGCCGTCGATCTGTTCGAGAATATCGCCTTGCCCATTGGGGGAGGGAGACAGGCAGACAAGGTCCGGATCGTTCTTGAGATAGGCCTTCACGACGTCGCGATAATGGGGGTGCAGACCGCCCGAGAGGACGATTTTGTTCTTGCGAGTCAAGCGCCTAGCCATAAGCACGGCTTCGGCGGTGCCGGTCGATCCGTCATAGAGCGAGGCATTGGCGACGTCCATGCCGGTGATCTTGGCGACCTGGGTCTGGAATTCGAACAGCATCTGCAGGGTGCCCTGCGATATCTCCGGCTGGTAGGGCGTATAGGCGGTAAGCCATTCGGAACGCTGGATTAAATGATCCACACTGGCCGGGACGTGGTGCCGGTAGGCTCCGGCGCCCACGAAGAACGGGCCGTCGCCGGCCGCATGGTTCTTTCCGGCCAGCGCGCGCATATGGGCTTCGACCAGGAATTCGGGGCTATGTGCTGGTAAATCCAGCACAAAATTGTTGAGCGCAGCCTTTGGGACAGCGCTGAACAGGGCATCGATATCGGCAGCGCCGATGACGCCGAGCATGTCGGCGCGCTCGTGGTCGGAATGGGGGAGATAGCGCATGATTACTTCGTCAGATCCGCGTAGCCTGCATCGTCGAGCAGGGTTTCGATCTCGCTTGCGTCGGCGATCCTGACCTTGAAAATCCAGCCGCCATTTTCGGCGTCCGTGTTTAGCATTCCGGGCTCTGATGTTAGCAGACTGTTAACCTCGACAACCTCACCGGACACCGGAGCGTAGATTTCGGAGGCGGCCTTGACGGATTCGACCACGGCCGCCTCGTCACCCTTGTTGAGCACCTTGCCGATGGCCGGCAGCTCGACGAAGACGATGTCGCCCAATTGCTCCTGTGCGTAATCGGTGATGCCGACAATGCCGGTCTCGCCATCGACGCGGATATATTCGTGATCGGGGGTAAACTTGGTGGTCATGGGAGCGGGCCTCAGGCTGGCTTGCGAAAATAGCGGTGGGGAACGAAGGGAGCGTCGACGGCTGCGGCGGGCTGGGCGCGACCGCGCACCGAAACCTGAAGCGCCGTGCCGGGGGTGGCGAGGGCAGGGGGCACGAAGCCCAGGGCAATTGCCTTGCCCAGCGAGGGGGCAAAGCCTCCACTGGTGACGACGCCGATAATCTTGCCTTCGGCGTCGAGTATTTCGGCGCCTTCGCGGGCGGGGGCACCCTCGACGATCAGGGCGACGCGCTTGCGGCTGAGCTGGCCATCGCGCTCGGCGAGAATGCGGCTGGCACCCGGAAAATCGGCGGCGTCGCGGCGGCGCTTGGAGACCGCAAAGCCAAGATTGGCCTCGATGGGGGAAACGGTCTCGTCGAGGTCATGGCCATAAAGCGGCAGGCCGGCCTCGAGACGCAGGCTGTCGCGGGCGCCCAGCCCGATGGGCTGAACGCGAGGATCGGCCAGGAGTTCGTCCCAGAGGGCCACGGCCATATGGCCAGGCACGAGGAGCTCAAAACCGTCTTCTCCCGTATAGCCGGACCGGGAAATGGTGACGCGCACCCCGTTCCACTCATAGGTGCCGTAGTGCATGAAGCCCAGCTCCGCCGCTTCGGGCACGAGACTGGCCATGACATTGACGGCTTCGGGGCCCTGCAGGGCCAGAAGCCCGCCATCGTCCGCGCGGTGCAATTGCGCCTTGTCGCCAGCCGCGGCGGCAATCAGGGCAAAGTCGTTGTCCTTGGTGCCGGCATTGACCACGATGAGCAGCGATCCGGGCGTCGTGGGCGAGCGCCCGACCATGAGGTCGTCAATCGCGCCACCGCTTTGGTTGAGCAGGAGCGTGTAGCGCATCTGGCCGGGCTTGAGGCCGGCAATGTCACCGCAGATCAGGGGTTCGATGATGGCAGCGATTGCAGCATGGTCGGCTTCGGCATCGCCGCTGGGATTGGTGAGCACGAGAAAGCTCGGACCCATATGGCTGACATCGAAAAGGCCCGCCTGCTCGCGGGTCCATTTGTGCTCGGCCATGATGCCGGTGGGATATTGCACGGGCAGGGCATAGCCCCCGAACGGCACGATGCGGCCACCGGCGGTAACATGGCGGTCGTAAAGCGGGGTCTGTTTGAGGTCTGCGGAACTGGCTTGGGCCATGAACTCTCTCTGGCTGGACGGCGACACGACAAGGCTCCGCCGAATGGCGGGAATGCGTGCCCCCTCTGTCCTTGCCCTGAGAGATTTCCCGGCTGAGCGCCGGTTGCTCCTTCGGAGAGGCCGTTAAGCCTGCTTTCCAGAGTGTTTGACCTGACTGCGGTCCGTTTGCCTGAGAGTTTCCGGGGCGGTTGCTCCTTCGGCGCTGGCGCTGGACCAGTCTCTCCCGCAGTCCTGCGCACCATGGTGGAGAATCCGAAGGGCGTCAATTGCGGTTTGGATTTGTCCCCGATCGAGGGAGCAGGGATATGCGACCACCGAAACCCTCACCTAACCTCGCGCTGAAGTCGGGAGAAGGTTTCGCGGGAGACTTGAACTCTTCCATCGAGTCAGCCCCGTGAAGGCCGGGATCTCCGCAGACAGGGGTTTCCCCCCCTTGCGGGAACGACCCGATCAACGAAGATGAGTCCGAGTTCAAGATTGCGCTGCTGCAGCGGCAGGCTGAGCGGATAAGGCTGCAGCGGCCAGACCGCACGTCCTAAACAAAAAAGGCGGGCATTGCTGCCCGCCTTTCAATCTCGAGTGCCGAACCGATCAGTTCAGCTTGTTGCTCACATCAGCGATGGCGGCGTCGATGATCCGGCCACCCTTGTTGTTCATCTCGTCGGCAAGAACGACCTTGGCCGCTTCGATGGCGATGTCGGCAGAGCGGGCACGCACTTCGGCGATAGCCTGGGCTTCGGCCTGGGCAATCTTGTCCTCGACCGACCTGGTGCGGCGGGCGACGAGATCGGCCAGCGAGGCCTGGGCCTCGGCGGTGAGGCGGGTGGCTTCTTCCTTGGCAGCGGTCACGATGCCTTCGGCTTCCTTCTCGGCGGCAACGCGCTTGCGTTCATATTCCACCAGCAGGGCAGCGGCTTCCTCGCGCAGGCGCTTGGCTTCGCTGAGTTCGGTTTCGATCTTCTTGATCTGCTTGTCGAGCATGCCGCCAATGATGCGCGGAACACCGACACCGATCAGCACGCCGATGAAGATGATGAGACCGACAAGGGCGGTAAAGCTGTTATCGAACCATTCTGGCATGGTGCTTACCCCTTAACCTTGGCAACGCCAGCGCGGACGCTATCGGCGGAAACGTCACCGATCAGCTGGCCGACGACGGCCTGGGCCGTTTCAGCAGCGATTTCGTCGACATGGGTGAGAGCCTCTGCCTTGGTCTGGGCGATGCGGGCTTCGGCGGCAGTGACCTTGGCGGTCAGGTCGGCCTCGGCAGCATTGCGCTTGCCCGCCAGATCGGCCTGGATGGCGTCACGGGTTTCGGCAGCAATGCCCTGGGCCCTAGACCGGGCTTCGGCCAGTGCCTTTTCATAGGCAGCAATGGCAGCATCGGTCTTCTGGCGATCGGCATCGGCAGCGGCAAGGTCCGCGTCGATGGCGGCCTGGCGCTTTTCGAGAGTCTGGCCAACCTTGGGCAGGGCCAGCTTGCTCATCAGCACATAGAGCGCGGCAAAGGTAATGGCGAGCCAGAGAAGCTGGCTGGGGAACGTTGCCGGATCAAAAGGTGGGAAGACGTCCGAATGATGATCGTCGCCATACGCCGCCGTGCTGGCATGCGTATCCGTTGTCGGATCCGTGGTCAGATCCAGAGATTCACCGTGTTCGGTGTCGATCGCATTCTCGAGGTTGCCCTCGGTCGGCGTTACCGCTTCTTGAGCGTATGCTTGCGTTACCATCTGGTCGAGGTCCCGTTGAATCCGGTCACCTGGCCCTGAAGGCCAGATAGAAGCGCAGCCGGATGATTACCCGGCTGCGAAATGCTTGCGTTCGGGCCGATTAGGCGACGAACAGCAGGATCAGGGCAACCAGGAACGAGAAGATGCCCAGAGCTTCGGTCATGGCCATACCGAAAATCAGGTTACCGGTCTGGCTGGGAGCAGCGGACGGGTTGCGCAGGGCACCCGACAGGAAGTTAGCGAAAATGTTCGACACGCCGAGGGCGGCACCGGCCATGCCCAGGGTTGCGATACCAGCGCCGATCATCTTTGCGGCTTCAACGTCCATTTGTTTGTCCTTTCGAGGGTCAAAGTTTTACCGGCGAAAAGCCGCCGTTTGAGGGGACTCAACGTCTTAGTGAGAGGGGTGGACCGCGTCGTTGAGATACATCGAAGTCAGCACTGCAAACACATAGGCCTGCACCACCGCGACGAGCAGTTCGAGCGCCGAAATGGCAACCGTCATGATGAGCGGCAGCAAGGCACCCAGCCAGCCCAATGCACCCAGGGCGCCGAGGCTGACCACGAAACCGGAAAACACCTTGAGGGTGATGTGACCGGCCAGAATGTTGCCGAACAGACGAACCGACAGGCTGATCGGGCGCGACAGGAACGAGATGATCTCGATCGGCACCACGATGGGCAGCACATAGGCGGGAACGCCGGCAGGAACGAAAAGCTTGAGGAACTTGAAGCCGTGACGGAAGAACCCGTAGAGGATCACCACCGAGATCACCAGCAACGCCAGGGCGGCGGTGACGATGATATGGCTGGTCACGGTGAAGAAATAGGGGAACATGCCCAGAAGATTGGCGATCAGCACGAAGCCGAACAGCGAGAACACGAAGGGGAAGAACTTCATGCCTTCCTTGCCGGCCGAACTTCGCAGCATATTGGCCACGAATGTATAAAGCAGCTCTCCCGCCAGCTGGAACCGGCTGGGCACCAGCGATGCCTTGGACGCCGACAGCACCATGAACCCGGTCAGCACCGCGACGGTGACCACCATGAACAGGGCCGAATTGGTAAAGGAGAGATTGAGGGCCGTGCCCGCAGCCTCGTCACCGATATGAATCGGAAACAGATCGTAGATGACAAACTGGTGGATCGGGTCAGTACCGGCCATGGAGCCCTCTAAGCGTCATCATTATTGTTCCGCGTCTCCCCCATGGCCCCGGCACCCGGAGCCACAGACGATGCGGCGTTCATTTCCGCCACCACGCGGATGACGTTCATCGTACCAGCGGCAAAGCCCATCAGAACCATGATGAGCAAGCCCCAGGGGCTGGTCCCCAGGCCAAGGTCGATGAGATAGCCCACAACGGCTCCCACCAGCACCGCGGCCATGAATTCGGTGCCCATGCGCATACCGCGCGCCAGCCCGTTCATGTCCGTGGAAGCTTCCTCGGAGGCTCTGTTGGCCTGCCGGTCGCGCTCCCGCTTGGCAGAGGCAATGCGCGATGCGAGATCCCGCGTTACCCCCTGGGCCTTGTCCGGGCCGTGGTCATCCGGCGGTATGGTCATCCGCAGCTCCCTCGACCGGCTTTCTTCCCGCCTGTGACGGGTGCCCTTTAAGTCGCGCGCAACATAGTGGTGGCCCTATTTGGTGTCAAGGCGACCTTGTTTGCTCTAAATTATTGTTTCCACAGAGCAATTTGTGACGGGGAGGGGGTGCGGCATGCTGTCCACACCCAGATGGTGGCGGAGTCGTGGCAAGGCGGGGGGATTCTCGGCCTGCGCGGGATGCCTCGGGCAGCGCCAGCGCCACCCTGATGTTGTGCTTTGGCCGCGATTGAGGCAAGTCAGTCACCGATCATTTCCCTAGCACAAGAGAGCATAGATGAATCTGCCGGAAATCGAACGCCTGGTCAGTGAGCTTCTCGCCACCGGCGACATGAACGAGGACACGCGGGCCGATCTCGAGCGCATCCTGGCCGAAGCCCGCGCCGGTCAAGCCCATGCCGACGATGTCGACTATCTGGCGGCGCTTCATGCCCGGCTGCTGTCGGCTGGCGCCCCCGAGACGGAGCCATCGGGTCTTTCACAGGCGGGCGACGATAAGGCAGCGCTTCATGCCGAGATTGCGCGGCTGCGTGCCGAACTCGAGGCGGCACACCGCACCATCGCCGATCTCCGTGCCCAGATCGCGCCGGAAGCCTAGATGTGCAGTGAAGCATAACCTGCAACAGCGACTCGCGATTCCCGGGCCTCTGAGCGGAATCGGGGAAACATATGTTCATTCAGCCGGAAGCATAAAACGTCTCCCCGAGCACACGCGCGCATCATAAGATGACTCGGGTCCAAATTTGCTTCGAGCACGATCATGACGATTCCGCATGCTCATGTCATCGACCGTTCCGCGGTGCCGGCGCAGTTCCCCACTCATTTGCATGAGCCAAAGTTCTGGGAGGCCCTGGGCAGAGCGGTCGCCACACTGGGCTTCTTGGAGGAAGTTTTGGGGAAAGCCATATTCGCGCTGACTGCTACCAGGCGATATCCTGCAGATGAGATCGACGAGGCGTTTGCTCAATGGCTGCCGACGCTGGAAAGGGCGCTGTACGATCCGCTAGGAGGTCTCATCGACAACTTTGGAGCGGCGCTTCGAAAGCACGAAGACTCTACCATTTCGAACCTATCAGACCTGCTGGATGACATGAGGGAGCTGGCCAAGCTGCGGAATGTTCTATGTCACGGATCTTGGCGTGCACCGGACCAAGACGGTAGATCGGTCCCGTTCTTCGTCAATAAGAAGATGGAGATCTTCACCGATCCGATCGACGTGGCCTACCTGATCAGGGTGCAACAGTACACGTCCGAGCTTATTGCGACCGTCATCGACGTTGTAACCCATATGGGTTGGCAATTCCCGGGCTCTCTAGGGCCTGGGCGGCCCATTGTGCCCTAACCAGTCTCTCCGCTTGCGTTCTTTGCCGCGCCTCCGCTTCGGCTTTGCACGCTTACCCGAGGTGACCGATAGTCTGTCGGCAGGCTTAGAGTCGATGAGGAAGTGACCGATCTTCCAGTTTCGGAAGTACTCCTCCCCGCCAATATACCTCGACAACGTGCCCTCGGCCACGCTCAGCACCATAGATCGATACCTCGGCTGATGGCGGATCGCGTTCTGGATCAGGAGCCCGGTCGCAAGTTTTCCGTAGATGGTGGGGCCACCTTCCCACAGTCTCTCAATGGTCTCACGCAGCACTCGGATGTGACTGGCCATGCCCGCGTTCTTCGTGCCCAGGCCGCTCGCCATAGCATGAATACGATACTTCGTTTCCGGGGTGACGAGCGCCACCAGCCGCTCCACGTCGCCTGCTTCGAATGCGATAGACTGATGGCGAAGCGAAGCGAGATCAGCCGTAAGTTGCGCATATCGGTCGGGCGAGAGCATGCCGTTGTGACGAGCGAAGTAGAACACTGCCTGCAGCCATGCTCCATCCACACCCATGGCCTTCCCGACCAAACGGTAACGCCGATCGTCGCTGACAAGAAGCATGTCGTGCTCCTTCGCCAGGAATATCGGATCCAACGCTCCTCGGTTGACGTGGTCGACCAGGTCCGTATCGAGATCGTCAGGTGCGTGCACTGGCATGACTTCGAAGTCGGAGGCGAATGACGCTTCGCGTTTCTCCAATGCCTCTGCTCGAGCGAGTTCCCGCTCTGGTGTCATCTCGTCGAAATGGAACTGGCCCTTGTGGAAAAATGCCGTCCCGCCCCGCTCAGTACCTTCGAACCGCTCCCCATCATCCGAAAGCTGCTGCACATCGTCTTGTGTGGAGCGTGCCACCAGCAGTCGGCCAAATACCGATTGAAACACATCGACGGCATCCAGCCCAACCAACGTCCAGTGGGTGAGAGTATCGAGCACCGCACCGCGTCCCTTGAACGCGCGGATCATGGCCATCGCGCGCCATCGCTCGGGTTCGGTGTTCTCGCAGGTGTCGATATCGATACCTTGCACCCTCAATGTCTCGGCGAAGGTGATTACGCTACCACCTGCGATTTCCACGATGAAGGAAAGCGGAACTGCATTGTCATTGTAGAGGCCGAGAATGTTCTCTGCTCTCTCACCCTGACGTCGAACCATATCGAGCAGCGGTTGGATATCGTTGTCCTGCGTTCTGATGACCCAGAAGCCGTCCTCCTTCGGGAAACGATCGTTGAAGTGCTCGGCAGTGTCCTCGTAGGCATGATGGTATCGGTGACGGACCTGCTCGACGGTCCATTCTCGCTCTCGCCCGATCCCGTCCGTTAGGGTGAACGTCTCGCCGGCGCGGTGCCCAATGGCCGCCCCTGCCAAGGAATGATCCTTTGCATAACGTCCATCTGCAGGGCGGTTCGGACCGTCTACGATCGTAAATTCGTTGACCTGTCCATCATTGGACACCAGACGAGTCCACATGCCTACGTCGACCGAGGCATCGCTCAAGCGAGCAAGGTAGGGCATGTGGGTCAAACCCAGGCCTAACCACTTCAGGTTCACGCTGGGATCGTTCTTGTTGTCCTCAAGCACCTGATACCCATGTTCGAAGGCGTCATCGTAGCGCCCGGCCATGCCAAGCAGTTGCGCCAACTGCATGTGCTCGAGCGGAGTGCCGGTCATCTGGCTAGGGTCAAGTAGGGCGACCAACTGCATCACTTCAGGCTTCTTCTTTTGACGAAGCAGTACCTGCGCGAGCATCAGCAGGGGATGCAGTTTGCTCGGAGCGAGTTGCACTGCGGTTCTGAAGCGTTCCTCTGCCGAAGGGATGTCCTGACGATGGATGTGCAGGATGCCTTCCAGAACCGCCATGCGTTCGGTCTGGCGGATTTCCTCGGGAAGCTCTTTGAAGAAGCCAAGACCGCGAGCCTTGGGTGGATACTGATAAGCGAAGGCCGCCGAAAGCTCGTCGAGCTCATCGGATGGGACCGTCAAGTCGACGAAACCATCGAGCAGCGTTATGACTGTCGAGTGATCGCGCCTACGGCTCGCATAGTTCGCCACCATTTGACGACTGGCTATGTGGCTTTCGGGGGTAATCGCTGCAACGGCCTGGTCGTAAGCGGCTCTTGCCACCTTCTCAAGGCCTAGATCATCGGCCATCTGCCCCAAGAGCACGGATGGCCGTGCCGCACCTACGTTGTCGCCGATCCGAGCGATCAAGAACTTCTCCGCACCTGCAGGATCGCGCTTCGCCAAAACCCTGGCATGAGCGCTGTCGACCATCGCCTTCACGGTCGCGACCTCTGGTTCCGGAACAGTGTCCAGCGAACCGAGCCCGTAGAGAGATGCCAGGTACTTCCAGTCAGCTTCTCTTGCCGAAATTTGGACCCGAAGAAGCAACCCAGGGCCCTCCTGCGGAAGGCGAGGCACGAGAGACTTGGCGTATGCTCGATCTCCGGTTTCGACAGCAACCGCGGCGGCTCGGATCAACACGTCAGGATCGTTGCCGGCTGCTGCCAGCCCTTGCTCAATGATCTCTTTTGCCCGTTGGTGGTCAGCAAGCAGAAGCAGTCCGACAACAGCATTGACGCAGAGCGCCAGGTTGTCTTGCCGTTCCGGCACTTCCTGTTGCCTCGCCTGGTTCCACAAGGCGATGAGCTCATCGGTCGCCCTTCTCACAGTCTCCTTTTCGCTCGGGTCAAGGCGCCAAGTGCGGGAATGCTGCCCCGTCACGATGGTCTCGATCTCACCTTCAGCCAAGTTCCGACGGAACGTCTCCTCACCTGGCCATCGTTCTGCCGCAGCGCGTGCTACCTCAACCCAATCCAGTCCGCCCTGGGCGCGCATATTGGCCAGATGGAATTGCTGCACATCCGGCGTCTCCCTCAGTCTCTCGGGTATAAGCGAGAGTGGGTCTTCCAAGTCGAGGTTTCCAGCTGCCTGGACGGCATATGCTGCAAGCGTTTCGCTGGTGCCGTCCTTGCCCAATTCCTGCAGGGCGAGATCAAGCGCTTCCTGATTTTTAGAATCCAGGATTAGGGACAGAACCTTATTGGCACATGCTTTGGGATCATCCGGCGCGTGTGTCACCGCATCCGCCAGAAGATCCGACGCCTTTTGCTCGTCGCCCATGTGGAGGTAGCAATGGCCGATGTTGGCTTTGACGCGGAACCATACGTGCCCCGAGTTGGCTTCGGTCAGCGAAGATTTTAACACTTCCAAAAGCTTGAGAGCCGACTTCGGGTGACCCGAGATCATGAGGTCCCTATAGCGATCGATCTCGAGGTCGAGTTGGGCGTCTGCTGCGTTGGCAGCGCCGGTCGTGGCGTCAGTTGAAATGATCGCGGTTTGCGACAGGGTGGCCTGAATCGAACCTAGGGTGGCCAAAATCTCCTGATTTTGCAGGTCCTGTCGCTTGGACACTGCACTGTGGTTTGGATCGAAAGCGTCGGCGCATTCATGCTCCGCAAGCCGCTGCTCAATTGTCCCCCATCCCCATGCACGAACGATGATTCTCCGCCCGAGCATGCGCTGCTCTTCGGTCAGCTTGGCCGCAAAGGTCTGGAGCGGACCGTCATCATCGGCAGTGTAGGTAAAGAAGTATTCTGAAAGCTTCGGCTCCCACTTCAGAGCCTTCTCGAAGTCCCTTCGGAACTCCTCCTCGGTCGGCATCTTGTGATGACCATTGCACTTACATTGAACACCGACGATTTTGCTGGGATCCGCGTCGCGGTATCCGAACATGTCCATGCCGTGCTGCTCTTGGCCTCCTCTGCCAAAGCGGTTCAATGAGTCGTCCTTCAGAACCTTTCGCCACAGGATGCTGGAGCCCTGTTCGAAATCCTGCCAGTTCTTAGGCTTAGGAACCTGTACTTGTGAGTATGCAGACGCAGCCATGACCTATGCCAACTTCGGCACGAATCTGCCGCCACCAAGAAGGTGCGAGCGCAAGAAGCATAAGTAAAGAGCGGCGCGGTTTTGACCAATCAGCCGACTGAGGTCTTATTATTTGCAATCGGTAGTCCGAACTCTCCCAGAGCGATCTTTCGACCTCTTGTTCCAATCCGGTCGAATTGCATGATGCTTGAAGCTGGGGGCCAAAGGCAGCCCCAAAGCGTTTTGGTGCCGCAAGCGCTCGGTGCTGTTCTTGAAGACCTTTGGCCTGGGCGATCGGAGCGCGGCCCGCACGGCTTCCTCGCGACGATACAGCGTAAGAGCGATCTCGCCCGTCGTCTCAATCGGATCGACGCCGTTCTCGCTAAGGTGGCGAATGACTACCCTTGGGCCCTTCACCCCCAGCATCGACGAGAGTTCGGCGGTACGGATGTAAGTCGCCTTGAACGCGTCGATCATGGCCTGCGTGATCGAAAGGTTCGTACCTTCGCCGACAGGCACTACCAGTTCGTTGGAGATGCAGCTGCGAAGCTGGTTGTAGTTCATGCCCATCATCGGCGCGGCTTCCCGCAACGGGTATCCGTCACGC